>JAQVTF010000007.1 GCA_028700185.1 Desulfobacteraceae bacterium
GTGACTATTTCTTCTTGAGTTCCTCGTCGCGCAGGACGCGGCGCAGCACCTTGCCCACGTTGCTGGTGGGGACGGTCTCGCGGAATTCGATGTACTTGGGCCGTTTGTAGCCGGCCATGTTTTCCTTGCAGAACTCCCGCATCTCCTCTTCGGTGGCCGTCTGGCCCGGCTTGAGCTGGATGAAGGCCTTGACCGCCTCACCGCTGCGGGCATCGGGTACCCCCACCACCGCCGCCAGCGCCACCTTGGGGTTCTTGTAGAGAATGTCCTCCACGTCGCGGGGGTAAACGTTGAACCCGCCCACCAGGATCATGTCCTTCTTGCGATCGGTGACCAGGATGTACCCGTCCTCGTCGATGTGGCCGATGTCGCCGGTGAGAAAGTACCGGCGGCCGCCGATCTCCCGGAACACGGTTTCGTTCTCCTCCGGTTTGTTCCAGTAGCCCTTCATCACCTCGGGGCCGCTGATGGCGATTTCGCCGTCTTCCCCCCGGGGCAATTCATTGCTGCCCGTCTCCAGATCCACGATTTTGATGTCCGTGCCGGGCAACGGGAAACCGATGGAGCCGATGCGGCGGGTTTCGCGGCTCACCGGGTTGACGCTGACCACCGGAGAGGTTTCGCTGAGGCCGTAGCCCTCGAAGATCACGGCGCCGGTGGCTTCCTCGAACTGGCGGCAGACATCGGGCGGCAACGGCGCGCCACCGGAAAAACACCCCATGATGGACGTGAGGTCGTACTTCTTGATGTGGGGATGGTTGGTGAAGGCCACGAAGATGGTGGGCACGGCCGGCATCACGGTGGGTTTGTCCTTCTGCACCGATTGCAGGACGCCGGTAAACGGCGGGTTGCCGGCGCGCGGGTCCGGTACGCAGACGATGCGGCTGCCCGTGAAGCAGGAGAGCAGCAGGGCGGTGGTCATGCCGAAGCTGTGGTACCAGGGAAGAACGCCCAGGAAGGTGTGGAAGCCCCCCCGACGGATTTTTTCCGGCTTGCCGCCGGGGTCCTGCACCAAACGCATCCACTCATCGATGGCGATGAGATCGTAGAGGAAGTTGCTGTGGGTCAGGGCGGCGCCCTTGGGCAGACCGGTGGTACCGCCGGTGTAGATGATCAGGGCCAGGTCGTTGAGGGCATCGATCTCCAGTTTGGGCGGCTCGGGCCGGGCAGCGGCCACCACATCGTCGAACATCAGGTGGCTTGGCGCGTGGCTGTCCGCCTTGGGGATCTTGCCCAGCAGCCCGCCGATAAACCCTTTCAACGGCGGCAGGTAGGACTTGACATTGCAGATCACCACCGTTTCCACCAGGGTGTTTTTCACCGCCTCGCGGGCGGTGGGATAGAAGACGGGATGATCCATGCAGAACACGGCCCGGGCGCCGCTGTCGTTGAGCTGGTAGTTCAGTTCGCTGGGGGTGTACAGGGGGTTGCAGGTCACCCCCACCGCCCCCGCCTTGAGGATGCCGAAGTACAGCGGCGCGTAGTGGGGCAGGTTGGGCAAAAAGATCGCCACCCGGTCTCCCTTGCGAATGCCCCGGCTGACGAGAAAATTGGCGATGCGGTCGGCGGTATCCTTGACCTGGGCGTAAGTGCGGCCGGCGCCGTTGAACAAGGTGTAGGTCTTGTCCGGGTAAGCGCGGGCCGCTTCATCCAGGACGGTGAACAGCGGTTTGTCGTAGCCGGTGACGTCGCGGGCGACGCCTTCGGGCCAGTACGGAGTTGGCCAAACGGTCTCGGTCATGGTGGGTGTTCCTCCTTCCTCTTTTATGAGATGACCGGTGCAGCCCCCCGCGGCTCCGGCCGATGATGTGATTCCGAAACATCCTTACAGGCGGCGGTGTTCTCCTGTCAACTTGTTGTCTCGACTTTTGATGGCGGCACCATCGCTCAGCGAGTCAAGAACCACGGAACCCGGCGCATATCAACCGAACTTGTCGTAGGCGATCATCTCCGGTTCGACCCCCAGGTCGTCGAGCATGGTGGTGACGGCATCGATCATCATTGGCGGACCGCAGAGGTAGTACTCGATTTCGGTGGGGTCCTCGTGGCCCTTGAGATACTGCTCGTAGAGCACCTGGTGGATGAACCCCACCGGACCGTCCCAGTCATCCCCGGGCTGGGGATCGGAGAGGGCCACGTGGTAGGAGAAGTTGGGATGGGTTTCCGCCAAGTGCTTGAACTCCTCGTCGTAGAACATCTCCGAGACCGAGCGGGCGCCGTACCAGAAGGTGAGGCGGCGCTCGGTCCGCAGGGCCTCGAGTTGGTGCAGGATGTGGCTGCGCATGGGGGCCATGCCGGCGCCGCCGCCCACGAAGCACATCTCCCGCCGGGTCGGTTTGGCGAAAAAATCCCCGTAGGGGCCGCTGAGGGTCACCCGGTCGCCGGGCTTGAGACTGAAGACATACGAACTGCCCACCCCCGGTGGCGCCTCGGGCTTGTTGGGCGGTGGGGTGGCGATGCGGACGGTGAACATGAGCCGTTGGCCTTCGTGGGGCGCGCTGGCCAGAGAGTAGGCCCGAGAGTCCGGCGTGTCGCTGGCGGCCCGCAAGCCCCACAGGTCGAAGCGTTCCCAGGCATCCCGGTAACGCTGAGCCACGTCGAAGTCCCGAAAGGAGACGTCGTACTCGGGGATGTCGATTTGCATGTAGGCGCCGGCCTCGAAGTCGATTTGCTGTCCGTCGTCCAGTTCCAGGACCAGTTCCTTGATGAAGGTGGCCACGTTGTCGTTGGACACCACCGTGGCGGTGTACTTCTGGATACTGAAGATTTCTTCGGGGATGCGGATTTTCAGATCCTGGCGCAGTTTGAGCTGGCAGGCGAGGCGCACCCCGTCCAGGCGTTCCTGGCGGCTGATGTGGCTCAGCTCGGTGGGCATGATTTCTCCGCCCCCCTCGAGGACCTTGCATTTGCAGGTGCCGCAAGTGCCCTTGCCGCCACAGGCCGACGGCAGCAGGATGCCGTTGTTGATCAGGGCGGCCAGCAAGGTGTTGCCCACCGGGGCGTGCAGCGGGTTTTCACTGTCGCCGTTGATTTCGATGGCCACGTCGCCCTTGACCACGACCTTGGCCTCCACCAGCAACAGCCCGCCCACCAGGGTGAACAGGATTCCGGAAAAGACACCTAGGGCGATAAGGTAGATCACAACCGACTCCATCGCGGTGTTTCAGGCCGCAGCAACGGTTGACGCGTCAGGCGCCGGGCCTAGAGGGTGATGCCCGAAAAGAGCATGAACGCCATGGCCATCAGGCCGGTGGAAATCATCGTAATACCGAAACCCTCCAGCCCCCTCGGCACGTCGGCGTAGCGCAGCTTGCGCCGGATGGCGGCCATGGCCACGATGGCCAGGGCCCAGCCGACACCGGAGCCGATGCCGAAGACCACCGATTCGATGAGGGTGTAGTCCCGCTCGACCATGAACAGCGACGTTCCCAGGATGGCGCAGTTCACGGCGATGAGGGGCAGAAAGACCCCCAGGGCGTTGTAGAGGGTCGGGGACACGCGGTCGATGATCATCTCCACCACCTGTACGATGGCGGCGATGACGGCGATGAAGGTGATGAACTTGAGAAAACTCAGGTCCACGCCTTCGAGACCGGCCCAGGACAAGGCCCCCGGGCCGAGGAGGTAGCGGTACACCAGCCAGTTGACCGGCGTGGTGATGGTGAGCACGAACACCACCGCGATGCCCAGCCCCACGGACGTATCCATGTTGTTGGAGACGGCCAGAAAGGAGCACATCCCCAAAAAATAGGCCAGCAGGATGTTGCCCACGAAAACCGAGTTGACGAAGATGCTCACCAGATTTTCCATGACCGTTTCCTACTTCCGCCGTTCCATCAGTTCCCGCTGCACCCAGACCAGCAGGCCGATGATGATGAAGGCCGCCGGCGCCAGAAGCATGAAGCCCATGTCCTCGTAACCGGCGCCGTAGATCGCCTCGGGCACCACCTGGAAGCCCAGCAGGTTGCCGGCGCCCATCAGCTCCCGGAAAAAGGCCACCGCGACGAGAATCATCCCGTAGCCCAGACCGTTTCCCAGCCCGTCCATGAAGGACGGCCAGGGCGGGTTGCCCAAGGCGTAGGTTTCGGCCCGTCCCATGACGATACAGTTGGTGATGATCAGTCCCACGAAAACCGAGAGCTGTTTGCTGATATCGTACAGGAAGGCCCGCAGCAGCTCATCGGCGATGATCACCAGGGTGGAGATCACGCACAGCTCCACGATGATGCGGATGTTGTGCGGAATCAGGCGGCGCAGGGCCGAAATCACCAGGTTGGAGCCGGCCAGCACCGCCGTCAGGGCCAGGGCCATGACGATGGCCGTGCGCAGTTGCACCGTCACCGCCAGGGCCGAACAGATCCCCAGCACCTGCACCGCGATGGGGTTGTTGGACCAGAGGCCCTGGTTGAATGCCTGCCTGGCCGGTGTTGTCTTGGATGCCATGGACTGCCTCGCTTCAGCCGCCCGTTCCGGCAGGAGACGGGCAGGTCGGGTTGTCGCGGAACTTGACGGCCACCGGTTCGTAGCGGGTCAGGATGGTTTCCAGGCCGCTGGACAGGTACTTGCCGGTGAGCGTAGCCCCGGAAATGCCGTCCACGTAGTTGGCCCGGCGCTCCGGCGCCACCACTTCGCTCACCTTGCCCCGGGCGATCTGGATGGCGGCGAATTCGCCGTTACGGTTGGTGATCCGTTTGCCGACGAAGTTTTCCTGAAACCAGCGCTCCTCGATCTCGCCCCCCAGGCCAGGGGTTTCCTGGTGCCGGTAAACGGTGAAACCGGCCACGGTGGAGCCGTCGCTTTCCAGGGCCAGGTAGCCGTTGATCTCGCCCCAGAGCCCCCGGGCATCGATGGGCACAATGTAGGCCTCCACGCAGTCGTCTTTCACATAGAGGTACAGGGGCAGGTCCGTCGGCTGGTGATCGCCTTCGGGCACGATGCGCCCGGCGCTGTCGAGCCACATGTGTTGGATGTTGGCATCGTAGCGCCGCTGCACCTCGGCGGCGGACAATTTTTCTTCCGGCGCCACCAGCCCCACGCTCTGCAGCAGGTTCTTCTGCCGGTCGGCGCGCATGTTGGCCTGCTGGCGCGACTTGAGCCCGGTGGCCGCCGCCGTGAGGAGCAAACTGCACGTCACGCAGAGGACCAGGGTAAACACGAGTGATCGAATCGGTCCGCTCATCTTGTCGTTTCCCGCACCGACCGGTTGGGGCCGGGGTCAGGTATTGGCCATGCGCCGTTTGAGCCGTGCCTTGATGATGAAGTGGTCCAGCAGCGGCGCAAAGACGTTCATGAACAGGATTGCCAGCATCACGCCCTCGGGGAAGGCGGGATTGAAGACCCGGATCAACACGGTGAGAACCCCGATGAGAAACCCGTAGAGCCAGCGTGCCGATTCCATGTCCGGACTGGAGACCGGGTCGGTGGCCATGTAGGCCAAGCCGAAGGCGGCGCCGCCCATCACGAGGTGGTAGACCGGGTTAAGCGCCAACCAGGGCGAGGTCCCGGGGCCGGCAAAGAGGTTGAGCAGGGCCCCGGTGGCCAGCATTCCCAGCACCCCGCCCACGATGGTGCGGTAGCTGGCGATGCCCATGGCGATCAGGGCCACGGCGCCCACAAGGCACAGCAGGGTGGAAGTGGCACCGATGCTCCCGGCGTAGCGGCCCAGAAAAAGGGTCCACAGGTCGTATCCGGCTTGGTTCAAAACGGTGTGAACCACCTCCTGGCCTTCGGCGGCGGCTGCCAGGGCCAGGGGGGTGGCGCCGGAGAACCCGTCCACCGCCGCCTGGCCGCCCATATAGGTCCACACGGCGTCCCCGGACATGCGCACCGGGTAGGCGAAAAAGAGAAAAGCACGGCCGGTGAGGGCCGGGTTGAGAAAATTCCGCCCCGTACCGCCGAAAACCTCCTTGCCGATGACGATGCCGAAGGTGATGCCCATGGCCACCTGCCACAGGGGGGTGGTGGGGGGCAGGGTCAGCGGAAAGAGCATGCAGGTGACGAAAAGCCCCTCGCTGATGGTGTGTCGGCGCACCGCGGCGAAGAGGATTTCCCAGAAAAAGCCCACCGCGTAGGTGACGATCACCATCGGCAACACCGCCTTCAGACCGATGAGGCAGGCCGGTAGAAAATCCGGGGACCGGCCGGTGGCCGTGAGGCTCTGGTAGCCGACGTTGTACATGCCGAAGAACAGGTGGGGCAGCAGGCAGACGATCACCAGGGTCATGAAGCGCTTGACGTCGAGGTTGTCCCGGACGTGGGGGCCGATTCCGGTGGTGTGGGCCGGAGCGAAGAAGACCGTCTCCATGGCATCGAAGAACGGATAAAGCCGGGCAAGGCGTCCCCCCTCGGTGAAACGGGGACGCTGGGCGTCGAAAAAGCGCTGCACGAGGCGTTTCATGCGGCGGTTTGCTCCTGGTGGTAGCGGCGCTTGGCGCGGGTGAAATGATCGCACAGTTCGATCTTGGCCGGACAGACATAGCTGCACAGCCCGCACTCGACGCAGTCGAGGAGCCCGTGGGCCAGGGCTTCTTCGATATCGTCGGCCAGCAGGCTCTTGAAGGTCAATTGGGGCATGATTTCCACCGGGCACACCTGCATGCAGGCGTTGCAGGCCACGCAGGGCCGCAGCTCGCCGTGCAGGTTGCAGTCCATCGGCAGTCGATGGCGGTTCAGGGCCGACAGAAAGGTGCGCGAAAAGCTCGGCTTGCGCGTGCCGGGGCGCACGAAGGCGAGAAATTCGCGCTGGTCGCCGGCCGGCAGCAGGTTGAGGGCCGTTTCGTGGAAACCGAGGTACCCGTCGGCATCGCCGGTAAAACCGCGTAGCACCCCGCCCACCACGCGGCGCACCGATGCCTCGGCGGTGGTCTCGGCCATGGACTTCAGCGGCGCGCCCATCCGGGTGATCGCATGTCGCCGGCGCTGGGTGGCCGGTCCACCGATGGCCACGATGCGCTCGGTGGGGTAGCGCCCATCGCGCAACAGGCCGGCCATGAGCAGCAGGTCCTGGCCCCGGACGAACCAGGTGCGGTTGTCGGCGGGGGAGCGCCGGGTGCGGTAGAGAAAAACACCGGGGTCCAGTGCCGGGTAGGGACCCGAGACGGTGTGGGTGATCCAGGGGCTCACGGCTTGCAGTGCATCGCCGGCACCTGCCGGGGCCGACACGAAGACCTGCGGGGCCAGCCGGGCGAGAACCTGCATGCCGTAGCCGAACAGATCCTGGCGGCCGGCGAGGTAAACGGCCGGGTCGGCCTGAAAGGGCTCGTCGTCGCCCAGGCTCACGATGATGGCCGGGGGCTGGGTTTCCGGATCGGGGTAGTCCCGAAACGGCAAGGCGTGCAGCAGGGGCCAGAGGCCGCCGTCCAGCAGGGCCTCCACCAGCGCCGAGCGGTCGGTTTGGCGCAACTGCCCTTCCTCGAAGCGTTGGAAGGATTCGGCGGCCTCCGTCTCGTCGAGGCGGATCACGACCCTGCGGATCACCCGGCGGGGGCCGAATTCGATGGCGTCGATGATCCCGCCCCCCGGAGACAGAAAACGCACCCGGGGATGGCGTTTGTCGTGAAACAGGGGAGTGCCGCAGGAGATTGCGTCGCCTTCCTTGACCAACAGTTTCGGCTTGATGAAGGGGATGTGCTCGGGAAGCAGCGCGACGCGGGACGGTCTGGGCAGCACGTCCAGGTCGGTTCCGGGACGTCCTGTCAGGGGAAGATCGTAACCTTTGGAGACATGCAGTGTGTTCATGCCGGACCGATGGGCGTTGCCGCTTGTGGATAAAGAAGTGACTGGGACGGCCGCGGTTTTAATTCGACAGCCATTCTTTCACTATCATTTTTGAGAACGGTTTTCAACTTTTGTCCCATCACGGCAGGGGCCCGTCAAGGACCTTGGTTCAGCTCGGCATGAATGATTGACCGTTACAGGAATCAAGGTTAACTTCAAATTTGGAAAGGTTTCAGTCGTTTTCTTTTGGGATTCCCCGGGTCAAGGCCCCAATTGAGACACGTGATGCCGCAACCGGAAGGAGATGGTGGGCAAAGATGGAAAAACATCAAAAGTTTTCCATGTGGTACGTGATTTTGGGCATCTGGGGCGTGCTGTTGCTCCACAACCTCATGTTTTCGGCCATGGCCGTCAAGACGCTTCCCTACAGCGAATTCCTCAAGCTTCTCGAAGAGGGGAAGGTCAGCGAAGTGGCGGTTTCGGCCAACCAGATTCAGGGACGCCTGGCCGACGGGGCGGAAGGCAGCGGGCAGTTGTTTCGCACCGTGCGCGTCGATCCGGAGGTGTCCCGGATGCTCGAGCAGTACAAGGTGACCTTCAAGGGGGAGATCGAATCGACCTTTTTCCGCGATCTGCTCTCCTGGGTGGTGCCGGTGGTGCTCTTCGTGGGGATCTGGGCCTACATGATCCGCCGCATGCAGGGCCAGCAGCCCGGGTTCATGAGCCTCGGCAAGAACAAGGCCAAAATCTACATGCAGGAAGACCTCGATGTGAGTTTCGAGGACGTAGCCGGGGTGGACGAGGCCAAACAGGAACTGGTGGAGGTGGTGGAATTTCTCAAGGAGCCGGGCCGCTTCACCCGTCTCGGCGGCAAGATGCCCAAAGGGATCTTGCTCGTGGGGCCGCCGGGCACGGGGAAAACCATGTTGGCCAAGGCGGTGGCCGGAGAAAGCGGCGTTCCGTTCTTTTCGCTGAGCGGCTCCGAGTTCGTGGAGATGTTCGTCGGCCTGGGGGCGGCCCGGGTGCGCGATCTGTTCGTTCAGGCCAAACAGAAGGCGCCGTGCATCATCTTCATCGACGAACTGGACGCCCTGGGCAAGGCCCGCGGCTTTTCAGGCGTCGGTGGCCACGACGAGCGCGAACAGACCCTCAATCAGCTTTTGGTGGAAATGGACGGCTTCGATCCCCAGGTGGGGGTGATTCTCATGGCCGCCACCAACCGGCCCGAGATCCTCGATCCGGCCTTGCTGCGGCCCGGGCGTTTCGACCGCCAAGTGCTGGTGGATCGGCCGGACAAGGCCGGCCGGGAGGCGATTCTCAAGGTGCACCTGAAAAACATCCAGGCCGCCGAAGACCTGGAAGTGGAACGGATCGCCGGGATGACCTCGGGGATGAGCGGGGCCGATCTGGCCAACCTCGTCAACGAGGCGGCCCTGCTGGCGGTGCGCAACAACAAGAACCGGGTGGGCATGGCGGAGTTCGAAGAGGCGGTGGAACGGGTGGTGGCCGGCCTGGAGAAGAAGAATCGTCTCATCAACCCCGAAGAAAAAAAGATCGTGGCCTACCATGAGCTGGGCCATGCCCTGGTGGCCCTGGACCTGCCCGGCACCGATCCGGTACGCAAGATCACCATCGTGCCCCGGGGCATCGCCGCCCTGGGCTACACCATGCAGGTGCCCACCGAGGACCGTTTCCTGATGCGCCGCACCGAGCTGCTCAACAAGATCGCCACCCTGCTGGGGGGCCGGGCCGCCGAAGCGATCGTCTTCGACGACATTTCCACCGGGGCCCATAACGACCTGTCCCGGGCCACGGTCATCGCCCGTTCCATGGTGCGCGAGTACGGCATGAGCCAGAAGCTCGGCCAGGTCTATTTCGCCAGCGATCCGCGGCCCCAGTTTCTCGGTGCCATGCCCGACGGGCGAACCGAGTACAGCGAGGCCACCGCCGAAACCATCGACGAAGAGGTCCGCGAGATCATCGGCGCCCAGTACCAGGTGGCCCGAAAGATCCTGGAACGCCGGCGGCCCGTGCTGGAAAAGGCCGCCGCCCTGCTGCTGGAAAAGGAAAAAATCGACGGTGAGGAGTTGAAACGCCTCGTTGCGGAAACCCAAGCCTGAAGTCCCACGCGCCGCCCTTGGGGTTATTTTCCGCCGAGCATCCGTTGGACGATGAGGCTCGCCCGGCGCATGTCCACGCCGGGGATCCCCTTGAGCTGGCCCATCACCTCACCGGTGGCCTTGGGCGACCGGTCGCTCAACCGGGCCACGATGGGGGTGATCAGTTTTTTCAGGGTCTCGTCGTCGAGCATTTTGGGCAGGTAGACCGACAGAATCTCGTTTTCGCCCTCCAGCTTGGCCACCGTTTCGGCCCGGCCCGCCGCCATGGCCTCCTTGTTGTTCTTGATGAATTTGCGGATCTTGGCCAACAGCTCGTCATCGTTCGGTTCGCGCACGTCCTCGCGACGGGCGTCGGTCCTGGCCTCGGCGATCACCGTGGCCAGAAGGGTGGATCGGGCGCGATCGCCGGCCTTGAAAGCGGCCAGCCGATCCCGGGTCAAGGTTTCCAGCAGTGTCATGTCCGCCTCCCTCGGCGCGCGGTTCTAGAACCGCTTGATCAGGTAAGCCCCGGCAAAGAGCAACACTACGCCCATGATCCGCCACCCGTTGGCCGGATGCACCGGATAGCCCAGAAGGCCGTAGTGGTCGAGTAGGATGGAGGTGACGAGCTGGCCGGTGAGCACCAGGGCCACCATGGCCGTGGCGCCCAGTTGGACGGCAAGCACGATCACCGCCGAGACGAAAAAAGCCCCCAGGGCGCCGCCGGACCAGATCCACCAGGGATGCCCGGCCGCCGTCGCCAAGGGGGGGAGTCCGATGCGCAGCGCTGCGGCATAAAGCACCAATACCCCGGTGCCCACGGCAAAGGAGATGCCCGCCGAGAGCACCGGGCTGTGGGTGAAGAGGTTGAGCCGGGCGTTGATGCCGGCCTGGGTGGGCACGGTGGCACCGGCGGCCAGTGCCAGCAGGATGTAGCACCAGGTGGACGTCATGGGCCGTTTCCCTTGGCTTCGTTTGAGTGTTGAAGATCGAATCGAGCTTTTCCGCGGCCGGGGCGGCTGGAAAGGCTTGCCCTGTCCAACGGGGCTACTATAATGGGAATCCAGTCAATTGCCAATGCCCTCGCCGGGCTTGTTCCGAAACACCGGCGGCGGTGATGTCTCTCCAAGGAGGAGTCCAATGGCCTTTTTTTCTCGCACGATCCCTTTTATCGCCGTCGCGCTGATCTTCGGCTGCACCACCGCCTACCAGAGCAAACCGCTGGCCTTCAAGCATCCCGACGCTTACGGCAACGCCACCCGGGTGGCCGGGACCACGGTGGGGGCCGAAGCCTACCACGATCGCCGGGCCGCCAGCGAAACCTTCGGTTTCGACGTCATCGGAGCGGGGATGCTGCCGGTGATGGTGGTGGTGGACAACCGCAGCGGCCACACCTTTCAGATCGCCGCGGAGCAATCCTTCCTCGAAGATGCCGCCGGGAACCTGTGGCCGGTGCTGGGACGCAAGGTCGCCCGGGAGCGGGCCACCCGGTATTCCAGGACGGGAGAGGTCCTCAAGGGAGGCGCCACCGGAGGGCTTTGGGGCGCCGCCGCCGGCGGGCTCGTGGGAGCGGCCGTGGGGGTCGTCGGCGGCAGTCATGTGGGGGAAGCCCTGGGCAAGGGAGCGGCCATGGGGGCGGCGGCGGGGGCGGTGCTCGGGGGGGCCGACGGCTACGGCCGGGACCAGGCGGGGCAGACCGTCGAGGCCGACATGGCGGCCAGGAGCATCGAAAACGTGGCCATTGCCCCGGGAAATCTCGCCCACGGGTTGCTGTTTTTTCCCGCCGAAGCCGAACAGGCCCGGATCCTGAGGCTTCAGCTCCGCCAGACCACCACCGGTACCGCTTACACGGTGAAGCTGTTTCTGTAGGTGTTGGGGAAACCGGCCGCCGTGGGAAAGGCGACGAGGCACCGCCGGGGATGAAACCGCACGGCGTCACCTGGAAAGCGATTTTCAAGCCGGGGGAGGCGGAAGACTTCTTCTCTCCGTTGCCGCCGTGGGGGTTCGATCCAACGGCCGAGGGCTTCCATCCGGTCAACGCCTGGTGGCTCAGCGAGATGGCGCGCCTGGTTTACCGTTGCGATGATGTCGCGCGCCGCCGGCGGCGACGAACCCGCGGCGAAATACTCCTTCGGATGGGGCTGGTGGAGAAAGGGACCTTTCGCGACGGCAACCTGTTTGCCGCCCTTTTTCAGTCGGGTCGACAGTCGGCGGCGCCTTTCACGGCACTGGTGTTCCGTGGTTCCAGCGGCCACTTGGACAACTGGGTGACCAACCTGGACGCCACCGCTCGTCCATGGCCCACCGGGGGGAAGGTCCACGGCGGGTTCAAGCGGGCCATGCTCGGGTTCTGGCCACAGATCCGGGAAACCCTGGCGCGCATCGAGGGACCGGTTTTTTTCGCCGGTCACAGCCTGGGGGCCGCCTTGGCGACCCTGGCGGCCAGCCTGCGACCACCCCGGGCGTTGTACACCTTCGGTTCACCCCGGGTGGGCGACGGCCGTTTCGGCCGCTGTCTGGACGGGACGCCGGTGTTTCGGCTCGCCACCCCACTGGACATCGTTACCGATTTGCCGTCGGCCGGATGGGCGGGAGGCTTTCGGCATGTCGGCGAGACCCATTTTTTGTCCACGGCACGGACCCATTTCGCGCGGCCGGTTTCCGGGCCATGGCTTCGGCCACCGGTTTTTCTGGCTGATCACGCGCCGGTTTGCTATAGCCTCGGCTTGCGGCGGACGCTGTCCGCCCTGATCTGAACACGTTGCCGTCACCCGTTTTGACGCCGTCGCCCACGCGGCCCCGCGACCTTATTCCCGGGAGAAACTGCCATGCAACTCACCGAATTCATGACCACCAAGATCGAGTACATCGAACCGGACGCCACGGTCTATGACGTGGTGGAAAAAATGGTGGATCGGCGCATCCGGTCCCTGGTGGTGGGAAGCCCGAAGAAAAATGACGGCCATGGGGTCATCACGGCCCGGGACGTGGTGTTCAAGGTCCTGGCCAAGGGGATCGATCCCAGCCGGATGCGGGCCGAGGAACTGGCTTCCAAGCCGCTGTTTTGCATCGACCAGGATGCCAAGCTGACCGATGCCCTGGAAATGATGGAACTGCACAATATCGCCCGGGTCTTCGTCTGTCATGAAGGGCACATCGCCGGTGTCGTGTCCATGATGGACATCATGTGGGCCGTGCTGATTCTCCGGGCGAGGGGGGCGCATGTTTCTCGGTAAGCTGTTTTCCCGGAACCGCAAGGAACAGCAAGTCACCACGCGCATGGCCGAGCACATCGATCTGCTCTGCGCGGCCTGCACCACATTTCACCAGTGCCTGGTCTTCGATGACCGGCGCCTGGCACGTCAGGTGCCCCAGATGGAGCGGGAGGCCGACGTGATCCGACGCGAGATCGTCTCCGCCATCTACGCCGGCGCTTTCCTGCCCTACCTGCGGCCGGACTTGTGCCGCTTCGTCTCCCTGGTGGACGAGGTCTTCGACCTGCTTCAGGAAACCGCCAACATCTTTCTGTACCGATCACTGCCCGAACTGCTCAAAGGCGAGTGCATCCGCGTGGCGCTGCTCAACCTGCGCATGTGCGAACTGCTGCGCATCACCTATGAGTCGATGCTCGAAGGGGCCGATCTGCGCGAAAAACAGCTGGGGTTGCGCATCTATGAAAAGAAGATCGATGACATCAAGTACGGTCTCATCCGGGACATGATGACCATCGAGGTCGACAATTTCTGGCAGGGGCGTCTGCTGGGCGAGTTCGTCGACAATCTGACCGGAATCAGCGACCGGATCGAAGATGCCAGCGACCATCTGGACGTTCTCAACGTGAGCATGCGCTGAGCATGTGGAAGATCGGCAGCGGCATATTTCTGGGCTGGGCCCTGGGGGCCAACGCGTCGGCCAACATCTTCGGCACCGGGGTGGCCACCGGCACGGTGCGCTACCGCACCGCCATCTGGCTGACGGCCATTTGCCTCATGGCCGGGGCGGTGCTCGAAGGCCCCAAGTGCATGCAGACCCTGGGCGAGTTGTCCCTGCTGATCCCCCTCGAGGCCTTTTGCGTGGCCCTGGCCGCCGGTGTCACCATGGCCGTGCTCACCGTGCTGGCCCTGCCGGCTTCGGCCAGCCAGGCCATCGTCGGGGCGATCCTGGGCGCCGGCCTGCTGGCGGGTACCGCCGACTTCAGCCGTTTGTACCGCATCGTGGCCTGCTGGGTGTTCACCCCCGTCTGCGCCCTGGTTCTCGGCTACCTGCTGCATCGCGGCATCGGCTGGCTGCTGGACCGCACCGTGCGGGGGCTCACCTGCCGCAACTACATCTACCTGGCCGGCATCCTGGTTTCCGGGTGCTATGGGGCGTACAGCCTCGGCGCCAACAACGTGGCCAACGTGACGGGGGTTTACGTCGGCGCCGGGCTGCTCTCGGCCCAGACGGCGGCCCTGGTCGGGGGCCTGAGCATCGCTTTCGGGGTGCTGACCTACAGCCGGCGGGTGATGATGACCGTGGGCAAGGGGATCGTTCCGCTGGATCCCTTTTCCGCCATGGTGGTGGCCCTGGCCCATGCCATGACCCTGCACCTGTTCACCCAGGTGGGGGTCCCGGTGTCTTCGTCCCAGGCGGTGGTGGGTTCGGTGGTGGGGGTGGGGCTGATGGGCGACATGCACACCATCAGCGCGCGCATGCTGCTCAAGATCGCCGTGGGCTGGATCGGCACGCCTCTGGCCGCCGGCCTGATGACCGTGGCCCTGATCTGGGGCATCGATGCCGCCATACCCTTCTGGCAATATCATGTGGGCCCCATGCTGGAGCGGCTCGGTATCAGGGAGGCCATCCCCGTGGCGGTGCAATTTTACGGGGAGTGGTTGCGGCGGATGATGAACGCCCTGGGATGGTGACCTTTCCCGGGAGACCGGCAGCCAAACGAGTTTTTGGTGTAACCGACTTGCAGTCGCAGGCGGGCAACGAAATGAACATCGTTCCAACAACCCTGGGGAGCGGATGATGACCCGTTTCAGCCGCATCTGGAAACTGTACATCATCTATACCGCGGTACTGGTGGTGGTGATGACCCTGGCCGGTTTTTGCCTGGATGCTCAAGTGACCCGGCGTTTGCAGGCGCACCTGGAGGACGACGCCCTGATGGAGGCGCGGCTGGCGGCGACCTACCTGCCCGTCGAGGGGCGGGCGGGGGACTTGGAAGTCTTCTGCCGGCGCTACCGGGAGGCCACCGGCTGGCGTGTCACGATTCTGCGGTCGAACGGAACGGTGATCGCCGATTCCGACCGCTCGACACTGGGCCTGGACAACCACGGCGACCGGATCGAGATCGCCCGGGCGTTGCGGGAGGGCCATGCCACCGCCGTGCGCATGAGCACCACCCTGGCCACGGAAATGATTTACGCGGCGGTGCGCGATCCCCGCAGCGACCTGCTGGTGCGCATCGCCATGCCGGTGCAGCGGGTCAAGGCGGTGAAGAACGAGGTCATGAAGATCGCCTCGATCTTTCTCTATTTCGCGCCGCTCGTGTGCGCCGTGATTTCTTTCGCGGTGGCGCGGGTATTGGTTGGCCGGGGGCGCCCGGAGCAGCGTCTGAAATAAGCAACCCATGCCCACCGGAATCCTAATGGAGATAAGATGACGCCCGAGTTCGACCCCATCAGGGAATTGCACTTCACGCCGACCAACGGCCCCGTGGACGAGGCCATCGACGAGCTGATGACCGCCGCCGGCGGGATCACCCATCGTGCCATCGTGCGTGAAATGATTCTTTCGGCCCTCAAGGCCGGCCAGGAGAACGGCGGTCGGGCGGATCTGAAGCTGATGAACGCCTCCCTGAAGGAGATGCGCTTCACCACCAAGATCTTCGGCGCCTATCGGCACAAGCGCAAGGTCACGGTCTTCGGCTCGGCCCGCACCCGCCCGGAGGCGCCCGCGTATCGAATGGCGCTGGAGCTTGGGCGCCTGCTGGTCTCCGCCGGTTACATGGTGATCACCGGGGGCGGGCCGGGAATCATGCAGGCAACCAACGAGGGGGCCGGGCCCGAGCATTCCTTCGGGGTCAACATCCGGCTGCCCTTCGAGCAGAAGGCCAACCCGGTGCTGGAAAACAGCCCGCGCAGCATCTTTTACAAGTACTTTTTCAACCGCAAGGTGGCTTTCGTGAAGGAGGCGGACGCCGTGGCCCTGTTTCCCGGCGGATTCGGGACCCTGGACGAGGCCATGGAGACCTTGACCCTGGTGCAGACCGGCAAGCGCGACCCCCTGCCGCTGGTGCTGGTGGAGCCGCCCGGGGAGGGGTATTGGGCCGGGTGGCGCGATTTTCTCCACCGCCAGCTTCTCCCCGCCGGCCGCATCGATGCCGACGACCTGTCCCTGTTCGAGATCGTCTCCTGCGCCGAGGATGCCGTGGCGCGCATCGACCGCTTCTACCGGCGCTACCACAGTCTGCGGTATGTCGAGGGACGCTGCGTGTTGCGCCTCAACGCGCCGCTGAGCCCGGAACAGGTGCGTGGCCTGGAGGAAGCCTTTGCCGATCTGCTCGTGCCCGGCGGACGGATCCAGGCCGCGGCGGCCCTGCCCGAAGAGGAAGACCAGCCGGAAATCGCTCATCTGCCGCGGCTGGTGGTCGATTTCGACCGCTACCGCTTCGGGCGCCTGCGGCAGTTGATCGATGGCATCAACGCTCTGCCCTGAGGCCCGGAAAATGCCCGAACTGCCCGAAGTCCAGACCATTGTCGACGACCTGGTCCAGGCCGGCCTCATCGGCCGGACCATCGCCGGCTGCCGCGTCACCTGGCCGCGGACCGTGGCCGGGGCGCCGGCGGAGGAATTTTGCCGCCGCATCGCCGGTCGGCGCCTGGCGGCCGTGGGCCGGCGGGGCAAGTTCATCCGCTGCGATCTGTCCGACGGCCTTTGTCTCCTGATTCACCTGCGCATGACCGGCCGCCTGGTGCTGGCGCGCGCCGATGCGCCGGTGGACCGGCACGAGCACGTCCGGTTGCGCCTGGAGGACGGCCGGGAGTTGCGCTTCCACGATCCGCGCAAGTTCGGCCGCATGTGGCTGACGGCCAAGCCGGACGACCTGCTCCACCGCCTGGGCCCCGAGCCGTTAAGCGGCGCCTTCACCGCCCGGGTGCTGGCCGAGCGCCTCGCCGGGCGGCAGCGGGCCATCAAGCCGTTGCTGCTGGACCAGACGGTTCTGGCCGGGCTGGGCAATATTTACGTGGACGAGGCGTTATGGCTGGCCCGGCTGCACCCGTTGCAACCGGCGGCAAGCCTGTCCATGGAGCAGGTCCGCGCACTGCACCGGTCCGTGCGCCGCGTCCTGCGTCAAGGCCTCGCCAACGGCGGCACCAGCCTGGGGCGCGGCCAGTCCAATTTCAGGGCCACCACCCGGGGCGCCGGGGAAAACCGCCGCGCCCTGAAGGTCTTTCGCCGCACGGGTCAGGATTGCCCGCGCTGCGGTGCCGTCATCCAGCGACTGGTGGTGGGCCAGCGAAGCACCCACATCTGCCCACACTGTCAGCGGGAAGATGTGGGGTCGGGGTTTTAACGGTTTTCGGAGAGATGCCAACGATGCGTCTTCACTACCTGCAGCATGTTCCGTTCGAAGGTCCGGCCGGCGTTTCTCACTGGGCCGAGGCCCGCGGCGTGCCGATGACCGCCACCTGCCTTTATGACACCCCGTCGCTGCCGGCCGTCGCCGATTTCGACGTCCTGCTGATCATGGGCGGGCCGATGAACATCTACGAGGACGACCGCTACGGCTGGCTGAAACCGGAAAAGCGCCTCATCGCCGACGCCATCGCCGCCGGCAGGATCGTGGTCGGCATCTGCCTGGGGGCCCAGTTGGTCGCCGACGCCCTCGGCGCCCGGGTGCAGCCCAACCTGTGGCGTGAAATCGGCTGGCTGCCGGTGCGCCGCAGCGATTCGGCCGGCGCTCTCGGCGAGGCGCTGCCGGCGGTCTGGGAAGCGTTTCACTGGCACGGGGACACCTTCGATCTGCCCGCCGGGGCCGTCCACCTGGCCGCCAGCACCGCCTGCGCCCAGCAAGGTTTCGTGTTCGACGAGCGGGTGCTGGCGCTCCAGTTCCACCTGGAAACCACCCCTGAAAGCGCCCGGGCCCTCATCGCCCACTGTGGCCACGACATCGACGGCGGCCCTTTTGTCCAGACCGCCGCCCGTATGCTGGCGGACCCGGCCCGCTTCGCCCGGGCCAACGCCCTGATGCATCGGCTTCTGGATCGCCTGTGCCGGTTTGACCGGGAGTCGCCGGGCTGAACGTTGCCATAGAATTACCAGGTGATTGCGCCTGGTCACAGACGATTGTCAAACTTGATCTAAACGAAAGGGAAGATCCATGCGTATCGCGGTTTTCGGTACCGGCGCCGTCGGCGGATACTTCGGCGGCCGGCTGGCCCAGGCGGGCCACGACGTCACCTTCATCGCCCGGGGAGCGCACCTGGAAGCCATTCGTCGAAACGGACTTCAGGTGGAGAGCATCGCCGGCGATTTTCACGTGTCACCGGCCAAGGCCACCGACGATCCCTCTGCCGTGGGGGCGGTGGACTTGGTGCTGGTGGGGGTCAAGGCGCCCCAGGTGCCCGAGGCGGCCCGGGCCATACCACCGATGGTGGGGGCGGAAACGGTGGTGTTGCCCCTGCAAAACGGTGTGGAAGCGGCCGACCAGCTCGTCGATGTCCTGGGCCGGGGGCCGGTGGTGGGCGGGCTTTGCAAGCTGATCGCCATGACCGGCGCGCCGGGTCGGATTTACCATCTCGGGATGCCGCCCCAGATCGTCTTCGGCGAACTGGACAACCGTTCCAGCGGTCGGATTTCCCGGCTCAAATCGTTGTTCGACCAATGTCAGGGGGTGGAAGCCCATCTGGCCGAAGATATTCACGCGGCCCTCTGGGGAAAGTTTCTGTTTATCGCCGCCTTCAGCGGCGTGGGAGCGGTGACCCGGGTGACGGCGGGCGTGATGCGCTCGATTCCCGAAACCCGCCAACTGATTGAGGCGGCGATGGTGGAGGTCCGGGAACTGGCCTTGGCCCGTGGCGTGCGCATGGCCGACGACGTGGTGGTACGCGCCATGGCCGCCATCGACGCGCTGCCCCCCGAGGGAACCGCTTCGATGCAGCGGGACATCATGTCGGGGCGCCCCAGCGAGTTGTCGGCCCAGAACGGCGCCGTCGTCCGCCTGGCCTCGGAAGTGGGGGTCACCGTACCGGTGAACGATTTTCTCTACCGAACCCTGGTGGCCCAAGAGAAGTTGGCCCGTGGGGAAATCGACCCTCTGGCGCCCGAGGCTTGAGACTTTGGCGGAGATTGGATTCTCAATTTCCCAGTTGGGCTGGACACAGCGGCAAGTCGTTTAAGTCAAATGCGTGCCATTTGTTCGAGTTGATAGGACGGAGAAGCCATGGGCCATTCGGAGGCATTCCAGCGGCTGATCATCCGGTTGGGAGCCCTGATCTTCAGGTTGTGGTTTGCCACCTGCCGGATCAAGATCGTGGGACGGGACATCCATCGGCGCTACATTCTTGAGCCGGCATCCATCGTAGGGGCCACCTGGCATCGCAACGCCATTTTCCTCGTCTGGTTTTTCCGGCGCCAACACCCGCTGATCATGTTCAGCCGCAGCCGGGACGGGGAATTGCTGGCCGGTTTCGCCGCCAAACTGGGCGTGATCCCGGTGCGCGGCTCGTCGAGCCGGGGAGGGCGCGAGGCGTTGGCGCAAATGCGGGAGCGTCTCCTGGCGCCACCGCCGGCCAAGGCCGCCACGGTGATGGACGGCCCCCAGGGGCCCCCGTTTGTCGCCAAGAAAGGAATGATCGTGCTGGCCATGCAGACCGGCCGTCCCCTGGTGCCCATCATGATGAGCGCCCACCCGGCGATCACCTTGCGCAAGGCCTGGGACAAGACGCTGATTCCCTTGCCCTTCAGCCGGGTGACGGTGGTTTACGAAAAACCGTGGCGCATTCCCCCGGATTTGAACGAAGAGGGGATGGAACACCTGCGCCGGGAGGTGGAAGAAACGCTCAATCGGATGATGCGCGCCGCCGACGCCGACACCGGCTACCGGGCGCCCACGGCTCGAGCCTTTAGATCCTGAAGAACCGTCAAGGCATGCACATTCAAACCTTGCGAAGGAGATCAACGATGCAGACCGTTTCCCTGGGAAAGACCGACATCCAGCTGTCGGCCATCGTGATGGGCACCTGGCAAGCCGGCCGGAGCATGTGGGCCGACATCGATGACGCCCAGACCCGGCAGGCGGTGCAAGACGCCTTCGAGGCCGGCATCACCACCTTCGATACGGCCACCGTTTACGGCAACGGCCACTCGGAGCGGATCGTGGGCGGGGCCCTGGCCCATTGCCGGTCGGAGGTGGTCATCGCCACCAAGGTGTTTTCCAACCGGCTGCGTCGGGATCAGGTGATGGCGGCTTGCGAGCAGTCCCTGCGCGATCTGGGCACCGACTACATCGACCTGTACCAGATCCACTGGCCGCCGGGCAGTTTCGGCGCCGAGACCGTTCCCCTGTCCGAACCCCTGGAGGCGATGGAGCGGTTGCAAGCCCAGGGAAAGATTCGGGCCATCGGCGTTTCCAACTTCTCCCGCAACCAGTTGGCCGAGGCCCACCGGATTTGTCCCATCTCGAGCCTCCAGCCGCCGTACTCGCTCTTCTGGCGCCATCACGAGGCCGAGACCATGGATTTTTGCCGTGAAAACAACATCACGGTGCTGGCCTATTCGCCCATGGCCCAGGGGTTGCTCACCGGCAAGTTCGGCCCGGAGCATCGGTTTGCCCCCGGGGATCACCGGGCCAAGAACCGCCTTTTCCAGGCGCCGCTCTACGACCGGGTGCAAGAAGCCCTGGCCCGGTTGCGGCCCGTGGCCGAACGTCTGGCTGTCAGTCCGGGACAGTTGGCCCTGGCCTGGGTCGTCGCCCATAAAAATACCTGCGCCATCGCCGGGGCCCGCAACCCGGAGCAGGTGCGCCAGAACGCCGGCGCCGGCGACCTGGTGCTCGACGAGGCCGTCATGGCCGAACTGGACCGCATCGGGCGCGTCGTCACCGATCACCTGGATGACGATCCCGTGCCGTGGCATTTTTGAGGATCCGCCTGGACTTTTATTCAGGGCGGGGCAGGGCCAGTTTTTCCAGGCCATTGCGGTGGCCCAGGGCGTCTTCGGCCAGGCGCCGGCCGAGGGCGATCATCTCCTCGGCCCGGAAGAAATCGAGCATGCCGCATGCGTTGCGCGGAACCTCCACCACCACGTCCGGGGCGTAGGCCGCCAGTTTGAGCTTGGCCACGGTGCTTTGCATCGTGTCGAAGGAACGGTTGAGGATGTCGAAGAGCCCCAGCTCCTCTTCCCGCGCTTGTTCGGTGGGGGCCTCGTTTTTGTAGAGACCGTCGATGAAGCGCCGGATCCGTCGCTGGTAGGTGGCGAGGCGGTCCTGGGACGGCGGCTCGGGCTCGGCCGGGGCTTCCATTTCCGCCGATGCCCTGCCGATGAGGTTCACCGCGACGGTGAGGTCGGTGACATCCTTCAAGGTCGGCGCGATGGGCACCGGGTTGACCAGTCCGCCATCCACCAAGCGGCGGTTCAGGTAGGTGTGGGGGGTGAAGAAGGTCGGGATGGCGATGGAGGCTCGGATGGCATCGAAGAGATTGCCCTGGTTGATCCAGATCTCCTTGCCGCTGTCCAGGTCCGTGGCCACCGCCGTGTAGGAGACCGGAAGACTTTCGATGTCCCGGTCGCCCACCAGTTCCCGCAGTAGCTCGATGATGCGCTCCCCCTTGAAGAGGCCGGACCAGGAAAAAGAGAAATCCAACAGCTTGAACACATCGAAGCGGGTCAGGGCCTGAACCCAGTCGGCGTAGTCGGTGAGTCGGCCGGCGGCCCAGATCCCGCCCACCAGAGCGCCCATGGAGGCGCCGGCCACGGATCGGATGCGGTAGCCGTTTTCTTCCAGGTAGTGGATGACGCCGATATGGGCCAGCCCCCGGGCACCGCCGCTGCCCAGAACCAATGAAACGGTTTCGGACGAAGGCATCCCTCAATCCCCCTCTCGCTTGTCAGGGTCGAATATTGACGGCCACCTTACCTCCGGAGAGGGTCATCGTCAATGGCGCCCATGATCCACCTCGGCCACGGAGCCCGCCGCTATTCATGGCGCAGGGCCTCGATGGGATCCAGACGGGCCGCCTTGCGGGCGGGAAAATAGCCGAAAACGATGCCCACGGCGGCGGAAAAAACCACTGCCAAACAGACGATGCCCGGGTTGAACACGAAGGGGACGCCCATGAGTCGAGCGCCCACGGCGGCGGCGGTCAGGCCGAGGAGAATGCCGCAGATACCGCCAAAACCGGCCAGCGCCACCGATTCCACCAGAAACTGGCGCATCACGTCGCGTTCCATGGCGCCGATGGCCATGCGGGTACCGATCTCGCGGGTCCGTTCGGTGACGGAGACCAGCATGATGTTCATGATTCCGATGCCGCCCACCAGGAGGCTGACGGCGGCCACCGCCCCCAGCAGGGTGGTGAGCACCCGGGTGGTGGAGGTCACGGTGGAAACGATTTCCTGCATGTCGCGGACGAAAAAGTCGTCCTCGGCACCGGGAGCGATGCGGCGGCGCTCGCGCATCAGGCGTTCCATTTCGATTTTGACGCGGTCGGTGGCCGCCCCGTCGCGGGCCGAGACGTAGATGACCTGGACATCGGTGTTGCCGGCGATGCGACGCTGGAAGGTGCGCAGGGGCACCAGGACCAGATCGTCCTGGTCCGTGCCGAAACTGGTCTGCCCCTTGGCGGCGAGCACCCCGATGACCTTGAAGCTGATGCGGTCGAGGCGCACCGTCTCGCCGACGGGATCCAGACCCCCGAACAGGGCCTCGCGCACCGTGGCGCCGATGACGCACACCGCCTTGCCGCTGCGCAGCTCGCCGGGGTTGAAGATTCTGCCGGTGGACAGGTCCCAGTCCCGCACCAGCACAAACCCGTCGGTGGTTCCGGTGACGGTGGAGGATCGGTTCTCGTTGCCCCGAATCACCTGCATCGACCGGCTGGCGGTGGGCGCGACGGCTTCCAGGTTGGCAATTTCCCGGGCCAGGGCTTCGGCGTCGGTTACTTCAAAAGGCTCGGCGCTGGCGCGGGCCCCGCCGGGGCCGTGAAATCCCTGCCCCGGCCGTAACTGGAGCATGTTGCTGCCCAGCTTGCCGATATCCTCGGTGACCTTGGCGGTGGCCCCGCCGCCCAGGGTCACCATGGTAATCACCGCCGCCACCCCGATGACGATGCCCAGCACCGTCAGGCTCGAGCGCAGGGCGTTGCGTCGGATGGCTCTCAGGGCCAGCATGAAGGTTTCCCACCACATTCCAGACCTCACTCGGTTCGAATCGCTTCGATGGCGCCGTCCTTGAAATGAATCTGGCGGCCGGCGAAGGCCGCCATGTCCGGTTCATGGGTCACCATGACGATGGTCAACCCTTGCCGTTGGTTGAAATCGGTCAGCAGCCGCATCACCTCGAGGCTGCGCTCGGAATCCAGGTTGCCGGTGGGCTCATCGGCCAGCAGCACCTCGGGGGTGGTGACGATGGCCCTGGCCATGGCCACCCGTTGCTGCTGGCCGCCGGAAAGCTCCCCCGGTGTGTGGTGCTCCCATCCGGCGAGCCCCACCGCGGCCATGGCCGCCGCGGCCTGGCGGCGACGCTGGCGGAGGGGCACCCCGCGGTAGATCAGGGGCAACTCGACGTTTTCCAGGGCCGAGGTGCGGTTGAGCAGGTTGAAGCCCTGAAAGACGAATCCCAGGCAACGGCGCCGCAGGATGGCGCGCTGGTCCCGGGAGAGATTTCCCACATCGATGCCGTTGAACCGGTAGCTGCCTCGGGTGGGGGTGTCCAGGCAGCCGATGATGTTCATGCAGGTGGATTTGCCCGAGCCGCTGGGGCCCATCACCGCCACGAATTCGCCTTTGGCCACGGTGAGATCCACCCCTTTGAGGGCGTGCATGGCCGCCTGGCCGGTGCCGTAGATCTTGCTGACGCCGGTGAGCTGAATCAACGCTTCCGGTGGGTGGGCCGGATTCATCGAGACGCCTCCATGGTCCCCACGATCACCTCGGCGCCCGGTGTCAGCTCGGCGGCGCGGACCTCGGTCCACTGGCCGTCGCTTTGACCGAGGGTGACCGCCACCGGCACCGGCTGGCCGTCTTGGAGCCGCCAGATTTTCGGCCCGGCCGGGGCACCGGCGTTGTCCGTGGGGCCGCCCCGGCGAGGCGGCCCGGGCATCAGCCGGCCCATGAATCCCGATGGACCGGTGGCCGCTTGAGCCGGTGGAACGAAACGCAGGGCCGCGTTAGGCACCAGCAGCGCGTCCCGGACTTCCTGGACGGTGATTTCGGCGGTGGCCGTCATTCCCGGCCGCAGCGTCAGGTCCGCGTTGGACACCGTGAGAACGGTTTCGTAGGTCACCACCCCGCTGGTGGTTTCGGCCCCGTAGCGGACCTGCCGGATCACGGCGGGAAAACTGCGCTCCGCGTAGGCGTCCACGGTGAACACCGCCGGTTGTCCCTCCCTCACCAGGCCCACGTCGGCTTCGTCCACATCCACATGCAGTTCCATCAGGGCCAGGTCTTCGGCCAATGTGAAAAGCACCGGGGCCTGGAACGAGGCGGCCACCGTCTGCCCCGGATCCACGCTCCGGGTGAGTACCACGCCATTGATGGGGGAGTAGATCACGCTTTTTTCGAGGTTGGTGCGATCGACGTTGAGGGTGGCGATGGCCTCGGCGATGCGGGCCTGGGCCGAGTCCTCGGCCGCCAGGGCACGGTCCAAGGTTGCCTTGGCGGTTTCGAGGTCCTGGTCGGAGGGGACCCGGTTGTCGGTGCTGCGGCGCAGGTGCCGCATCCGTTCATAGTTGGCGCGCGCTTCGGTGGCGGTGGCCTTGGCCTCCCTCAGGCTGGCCCGGGCCGAGACCAGCGCCGCTTCGCTTTTGGCCACGGCGGCCTTGAGCTTGGTATCGTCCAGGCGGGCGAGTTCCTGGCCGATGCGGACCTGGTCGTTGAAATCCACCGTTACGCTTTGAATGATCCCCGAGAGTTCGCTGCCCACATCCACCTGGTTGGTCGGCTCCAGGGTACCGGTGGCGCCGACGGTGACGGTCAAATCTCCCTGACGTACCTTTCGGGTCTCGAATCGAGGTTTGGCGTTTTCCGCTTGCCGGCCTGTGGCGAACCACAGAAAGATGGCCATGGCCGCCAGCACCAGGATGCCCAGGGTCAGGTAGATGCGACGCCGACGGTTCGGCGCCGCGGATTCCAGTTCTTGATGAAGGTCCATGCCGATGCTTTCCATTGCGGTTTTCCGGATGATGGACGATCTGGAAATTGTTCCGGAGGTTGATGCGCCATCGTTGCTCTTGGTGATGAACTGAGATTCCAGTCGCCCGGCATCGCGTTCTGGTTACAAACGGGAAGACCGGGTAGGGTGTAACCGCGGGATCACCACCGACGACACCAATCATTAACGGCATCCGCCAGTGGTTGTTTCCAAAACGAACGCCATGGTATGGTGAATCGTAGGTCGATGGACCACCATAATTCATCGGACTGCCGGCCGCAACCGGGGCCGCAGGGCGGGGACCGTAGGGCGGATGACGGATGTAACGGCCGACAGAAGGGATGCCGACAGGGTCTTGGCGGGGGATGTCAATGCTTTCGCCAACCTGTTGAGACGTTATCAAGCCCAGGTCATCGGCATCGTTCGGCGCCACGTGCCGCCGGACCGGGTGGAGGAGATTGCCCAGGATGTCTTCGTCAGAGCGTACCGTTCCCTGGGAAATTTTCGTGAAGGGGACCGATTCCGCCAGTGGCTTTCGGCCATTGCCGTGCGCACCTGTTACGATTACTGGCGGCGCCGCTACCGCCGACGGGAGGTGGCGGTCAGCCAACTCTCCGAGGCCCATCGTGCCTGGCTTGAACGGGTGGGGGCGGCCGATGCCGAGCAGGCGTGGCAGGCCCTGGGCAACCGGGCCGAGGCGCGCCAGGTGCTCGACTGGGCCCTGGCCCAGCTTTCGGCGGAGGATCGCATGGTCATCGAGTTGGTTCACCTGGAGGAACAATCCGTGCAGGAAGCGGCCCGGCTGCTTGGCTGGTCGGTCGCCAATGTCAAGGTCAGGGCTTTTCGGGCACGGCGAAAGATGCACAAAATGATCAAAGAGAGGTTGTCATGAAATCCCGGGGAATGTTGGTGCATCGACTGGTTCAGGTACTGCGCCACGCGCACGCGGCGAGACCGTTGCCGCCGCTGGACAGCCGCTGGCCCGACGCGGTGATGCGTCGAATTCGAAGCCTTCCCGAACCTGCCGTCGCCGGTGGCGGGTGGCCGTTTGACCTCCTGGTCTGGCGCCTGGCGCCGGCCACCGGTGCCCTGGCGCTGTTGACATTGGCCGTTTTGCTGCAATTTTCGCTGATATCGGATGCTGAATTGTTTCGGCTCTGGTACAATGAGAGCCAACTGCTCAGCGTGGCGGGCTTTTGATTCTCGATCGGGGAAGATGATGAATCGCTGGAAGACCGTTGCCGGGGTGGTGCTGATTTTCTTGCTGGGCGGATTGATGGGGAGCCTGACCACCGGTTGGGTCCTCAAGCACCGTCACCCCTTGTTTCGCAAGGATCCCGAGAGCCGGGTGGCCTTCATCATGAAGCGTCTCTCGGATCGCCTCGAATTGACCGAGGCTCAAAAACCGGCGGTGGAAGTGGTGGTCCGAGGCATCGACGAGCGGATGCGGGGGCATTTTCTCAAGCAGCGCCTCGAGATGCGCCGCTTGCTCGACCAAGAAACCGAGGCCATCAAGCCGTTGTTGACCCCGGCCCAGCGGGAAGAATTCGAGCGGTATCGGCAGGAACTGGAGGCGCGGCGGCGAGACCGGGATGGCCCGTCGGCGTCGCCAAGGACGTTCACACATCAGAGCAAGGAGACCCAACAATGAACAGAAATTTGATTAAAAGCCTTCTGATCGGTTGTCTTGCGGTAAGCTTGGTGGCCTGCGCCACCGCCACCCCGGAACAGAAGGGGACCGGTGTGGGCGCCGGTGCCGGCGCGGCGGTGGGCGCCATTTTGGGGCAGGCCATCGGACGGGATACCGAGTCCACGCTGATCGGTGCCGGCATCGGCGCGGCGGTGGGGGCTCTGGCCGGCAACCGCATCGCCGCCTACATGGACCGCCAGGAGCAAGACCTGCGGGCCGCCCTGGCGGAGAGCGATGCCGTCAACGTTCAGCGTCATCAGGAAGCCGACACCCGCAACGAGCAGGCCCGGATCGACGTGCTGACGGCGACCTTCAAGGCCGAAACGATGTTTGATTTCGACTCGTCCGCACTCAAGCCCGGGGCCTACGATGAGTTGGAACGGGTGGCCGATGTGCTCAGACGCTATCCGGCCACCACCATTGTGGTGGAGGGACACACCGACAGTCGCGGGAAGGAAGCCTACAACCAGACCCTTTCCGAGCGCCGGGCCGAGGCGGTGCGCACCGCCTTGGTGGGCATGGGCGTGGCGTCGGAACGCATCGATGCGATCGGTTACGGCGAGTCGCGGCCGATTTCAAGCAGCGACGCCATGAACCGGCGGGTGACCATCACCATCCGGCCCCAGCCGGAGGCGTTCGGCTGAAGATTCCGGTGGCCGGCGGGCCAAGGAGGTGTGCCATGTTGATCCATTTGAACCATCAGCGGTTCAGTCGCCTGATCGGCTTGGTGATGGTTGCCCTGACGACCCTGCTGTTTCCCTTTCCGGCGGTCGCCTTGGCAGACGGGCGTCCGCCGGCCCATCGCATCGGTGGTCATGGCCCCCACGCCGTCCACGGTCATTTTCGTGGGGCGCATGCCGGCCCGCGACACCTCCCTCTGCACCGCCCTGCTCCCCGTGTCAGAGCCCATGGGGTTCATGGCGGAAATCATCCGGTGCGCCCGGCCCGCGGTTTTTATCGCGGTGGGCTCGGGGCGCCGCACTTCATTCGCACCGGGCACCACCATGGCCCGATCCGTCGAGGGAGCTTCAGGGGGCGGCCGCCGGTGGGCGCCATCCTGGCGTCCCTGCCCCTGGGCTTTTTGACCCTGGCCGTCGGCTCGTCCTTTTACTACCACCATGGGGATGTCTTCTTCCGGCCCGTGGCGACCGGTTACTTGGTGGTGGATCCGCCGCGGGCAGTGGCGCGGCAGGCGACTCCGGCGCCTCCACCGGTCCGCAGCGACGATCAGGTGGTGGTCACTGCGCCGCGGCTCAACGTGCGCAGCGGTCCGGGCAGAAGCTATGAAGTGATCTCCGTCATCGATCAGGGCACTGCTCTCGAAGTGGCGGGAAGTGCCCCCGATTGGCTTTACGTTGACCTTGGCGACGGCCGTTTCGGCTGGGTCCAACAGACCTATACCGCGTCGCTTTTTGCCTCGGTGAACGGGTGAAAGGATAACGGCTCGTGCATTCCGGCGCCGGGGCCTTTTTTCAAAGGTCCCGGCGCTGTTTTGATCAGATCGTGAACACCGCGCCTTTGTCCGCCGAAGTGACGAACTGCAGGTAGCGCGCCAGCCATCCGTGCTGCACCTTGGGCTGGAAGGGGGGAATCTTTTCCTGACGGGCCGCCAGGGTCTCGGGATCCAGTTGCACGTCGATGGTGCACGCATGGGCGTCGATGTGAATGGCGTCGCCGTTTTTAAGGGCTGCCAGGGGACCACCGGCCGCGGCTTCAGGCGACACATGGCCCACGCACAATCCCCGGGTGCCGCCGGAAAATCGACCGTCGGTGACCAGAGCCGCCCGGATGCCGGCCCCCTGGAGGGCCGCGGTGGGCGAGAGCATTTCCTGCATCCCCGGGCCGCCCCGGGGCCCCTCGTAACGGATCACCACCACATCGCCGTCCTTGACCTTGCCGTCCAGAATGCCCTTGAGCGCCGTTTCCTGGGAATCGTAGATCTTGGCCGGACCGGTGAATGCCATCATGTCCGCGGCCACGCCGGCGGTTTTGACCACCGCACCATCCGGGGCCAGGTTGCCGAAGAGCACCGCCAACCCCCCCCGGGGGCTGAAGGCCTCGGAGACCGGGTGGATCACGTCGCCGTCGGGCTCGGGGGCCGACTCCACCACGTCCTGCAGATGACCGTAGATGGTTCGGGCGCCGAGGGTGAGGGCGCTCTTGCCATGGCGGTGAATCTCCCGCAGCAGGGCCGCCATGCCGCCGACGCGGTGAAAATCCTCGATATGCACATCGAGTCGTGACGGGGAGATCTTGCAGATGCACGGCGTGCGGTCCGAGATGCGGTTGATGCGGGCCAAATCGTAGTCGACACCGGCGCTGGCGGCCAGGGCGAGGGTGTGGAGGACCGTGTTGGTGCTGCCCCCCATGGCCATGTCGGCCACGAAGGCGTTGTCGATGGCTTGGCGGGTGACGATGTCCAGGGGCCGGATGTTTTCCTTGGCGCAACGTTTGAGCATGCGGGCCGCGTCGCGCACGATGCGCAGACGCCGGGGATTGAGCTTGGTGCGGGTGTGGTTGCGGTCCGCCCAGATTTCCGCCGTGATGGTGCCGTTTCCCGGCAGGGCCAAGCCGAGGATTTCCCCGAGGCAGTTCATCGAGTTGGCGGTGAACATGCCGGCGCATGACCCGCAACCCGGACAACTGGTTTCCGCCAGACGGCGCAAGGCATTGAGGTCCATCTTGCCGGCGGCATGGGCACCGACGCCTTCGAAGACCGTGATGAGATCGCCCCCGGCGGCCGAGGCCAGCATGGGGCCGCCCGAGACATAGACCGCCGGCAGATTGACGCGCACCATGGCGTTGTACATGGCCGGCACGATTTTGTCGCAGTTGCCGATGGCCATCCAGGCATCACAGGGATGGGCGGCGAGAATCGTCTCGATCTGGTCACTGATCAGCTCCCGGCTCGGCAGGGAATACTTCATGCCGAAGTGCCCCATGGCGATGCCGTCGCAGACCGCCCCGCCGATGTTGGCATACCAGACGTTGAATCCCTGCCGGCGGAGCTCGCGGCAGGCGATGTCCCCCAGCATGTTCAGGTGGGCGTGGCCCGGAATCTGGGTGGTGTAGCTGTTGATGACCGTGACGAAGGGTTTTTTCAGATCGCTCAGACGGCTGATGACGCCCGCGGCTTTCATCAGCGAAGCCCCCGGCAGCATCGGGGCGCCCTCGGCCACGATGCGGCTTCCCCGCCGGCGCAAGGCATCGATGCCGGCGTTGATGACTGGTTTGCGTTGTTTCGCTTTAGCTCCCATCAAGTTTCTCCTCAGGGTGGACCACGGTTTGCCGAAAAGAGGGATTGCGCCGTGGCCGGGGTTGGGGAAAAGGACGCAATTTATCCGAATGGGCAATAGGTTAGGCCATAATCGGTCCAACTGTCAATTGCCCGTCGAAAGGGAGGCGGCGTCGCAAGGGCGCCCGGGGTGGGCCGGATTTTGGGTTACCAGGCGTAGATGCGGGCGATGGCACGGCTGAGCAGCAGGCGCAAATTGGCCGCTTCGAGGTCGCCCACCGGGCACCGGGCCTTCTTTTCTCCGCGGCTCATGGTCATGAAGAAGCCGTACTGCTCGCCCTTGTTGAAAAGCAGAACGCTCTTGGGGCTTTTGCCGTCGCCGGTGTCGCCGTGCGCCTTGTTGGGATCGTGCACGATCTTGCAAGGCTGGCCGCGCAGGCCGTCGAGGATTTGCTGAAGGTCCACCTCGGAGAGCTTCATCGAGACCTTGTTGGGCCAGTCGTAGACCATGTTGCCATGGAGATCGGACTTGCCGGCGGCGTTGGCCATTTCCACCATCACGAACCCTTTTTTCATCACCCGGATTTCCCCGGATTGGGTCTTGAAGTGGTCTCCGGCAAAAAATGCCGGTTGCAGGGTGAACTGGATGGCGCCGGTGCGGGTGTGAATCTTGAGTGCCGGGAGTTGAACCCGCGGTTGCTGACTCATGACTCTGTCCTCCGCAATGCTCGGGTCTTTAATTTTCGCTTTTGATCATTCCTTCGTGGTGAACTGAAAAGTCCATTTCGATGCCGTGGCAGACCGTGCAGTGGCCCTGGGCGCCGATGGGACGGCGGTTGCCCTGGTACTGCAAGGGTTGCAGGTTGTCCCGGTCATGACCGTACCAGCGGTTGAAGGCCGGGTAAACGGCGTGGGGGGCACCATGGCAGGCGGCACATTGCAGGCTGCCCGTATCGTCGGTGCGCACCCGGTACAATTCCTCGAATCCCCCGGTCCACTGGTTGAAAGCGGAGACTTCGCCCGGATCGGGGCGGATAAAGGCTTCGGTGTGGCAGCCGGTACAGTCGGGCTGCTGGAGCCACGGGGTGCGGCCCACCACTTCCTCCAGGTCCGCCACGGTACGCGGTGCCAGATGGGCCATGAGCCGTTCGGCGCCCGCCTTGCCCGCCTCGTTCTCCTTTTTCAAAAGACTCAAGGCGTGATCTTCCAGGGTGCCATGGCAGTGGGTGCAGTCCAGGCTGTCGGCGTGGGCGCCCCGCAGACAGGTGGTGGGGCCGGCCGGATCGGAGGGGTGGCACATGGCGCAGGCATCCGCCCCCTGGCCGGTGAGATAGTTGGCGTGCCATCCGTGAATGGCGGCGGGGAAATTGAGCAGGCCGGGCTGACCGGCCGTGCCCAGGACCGGGTCCTGATGACAGCTCTGGCAAAGGCGCGGCTTTCCGGCCTCGGCGGCCGCCAGGAGGCCGGTGCCGCTGTGTTTGTCGTGAACCTTGAGGATGCGCCGGGCGGTCTCTTCGGTGAACCCGGCCCGGTTTTCCACCCGCCAGCCGCCGCCGTGGCACTTGGCGCAGCCCATTTCGGTGCTGGTGGGCACCACCACCCGGGTCCGGGCCAGTATTTGCCCGCTTTGCCGTTCGCGGGCCTCCACGGTGCAGATCGGGTACGGATGGTAGCGGCCGTCCCGGTAAGGCGCCATGGGGATCAAGGTGGCGGCGAACATCATCTTTTCCTCGTCCAGCTTCATCTCACCGGAGACCCGGTTACCGGAAAGGCCCACCCCTTCGGGCAGATCCTCATCGAGGCCGAAGTTGGACCGGGCGTGTTTCCAGAACGACACCTGTTTTTCCGGGTGCTCAAAGCCCGCCTCCACCCGGTAGACGAGGGTCACCTCCTCGGTGACCACCTCGGGCAGTTCGCCTCGCCGGATGAGCTGGGCATGCAGATCGTTGGCCGGGGGCAGGATCACCCACCAGGGATCGCTGTCGCTCAGGCAGTGCATCCCCATGTTGTTCCAGGCGAGGAGCACGTATTCGTCGTTTTCCGCGTCAAAGGGGGGGATGTCGAGGGCCGGGGTTTGCGGTTCGGCGGCCGGTGGCGTCTCGGGGGGCCGTCCGTGGAGCTTTTGCCGCAGGTAGGCGGCCAAGGCGCGGCGTTCCTCGGCGTTGCCGAAAAACGGCGGCATATAGGGCGCCACCCGTCCCTGCCCCACCAGTTGGGCATCGAGGCCGGCTTCGGTGAATTCGGCCGTCAAAGGGACGATGTCGTTCATCGGGCCGCCAACGGCGTGGCAGGCGCTGCACTGGAGGCGAAAGAGTTCACCGCCGGCGATGGTCGGATCGGCGTTGTCCACCGTTTTGACGCGAGCCCAGCGGGCGGTTTGCAGGAAAGGCGCCTCCTGCAGTTCGGCGGCTTCGGCCCGGGTGACGGCGTTGGCATACATGAATCCGTGGATTACCCAGGGGCGGCGGCCCGCCTCCCGGACGAACTCGAAGCTGCCCATGTGGGCGAAGCCGAGCAGCGCCACCGCCACGGCCAGCAGTTGATGAACCGACCGCGGCAGCTTGGCCACCGCCAGCAAGCCCCCGATCAGGAGCATCGGCGTCAGCCAGACGAAGCGCCGCAGCCAGGGGGCCACTTCCCGGGCCCGTTCAAGGATCATCGTTTCCTGGGCTTCGGGCAGCGCCCGGACGTACCAGAGCCCCGACAGGATCATCACCACGAAGGGGGCCAGCACCCAGACGGCACTGTAGCGCACCACCCGCTGGCGTAAACCGGTATCCCGCTGCCAGGCCCCGGTGAGCATGCCGAACATGCCGGCGATCATCGCCGCCAGGGAAGTGCGAAACACCACCGATGGCCAGAAGCTTTCGTTGAAGAATCCGGACCAGAAATTGCCGTTTTCCAGCCAGCCGCCCGGGGTGAGCATGAAGGCGATGATGCCGCTGATGAGAAACAGCGACAACCAGGCGAAAACGAAGTAGAACCAGCCGATGATCTCATGGTCCCGCTGGGCCATGGTGTCGAACTTGTAGTAGTAGACGAGCAGGGCCACGATTTCGCCCAAAAAGCAGACCCATTCGGCGGCCCAGCCGAAGACGAAGGTGTGAATCAGGGTGCTGGTGGCTGAGGGGTTGAGCAGGGCGATGGTCCACCAGATGCCCACTCCCGAGATCCCGCCGAAAACCATGGTCAGCAGGAGAAAAAAACGGGCATGCCCCTTGAGAAAACTACGCAGGGCCGCATCACCGGTACGCCGAGCCCGTCGCTCCACCATGACCAGCCAGAGCCCCCCACCGACGGCGAAATGGCTCACGAAGACGTGGGTCACGGCCACCAGGGCGATCCAGAAACCGCCCCCCGTGGTTGCCAGATCCCAAACCGGGTAGTTCATGTCAGCCCTCCTTGGCGGCCCGGAAGGCCAGCTTGAGCATGTAGACCACGCAACCGATGCCCACGGCGAAAACGGCCAGAAACAGAATCAGGGGAGAGACCTGGGGGACCACGGTGAGCGTTTCGGGGTGAAAGACGCCGTCCAGGTAACCGATGCGCACGATCTCGCGCATCACGGCCATGATGGTCACGGTGACCACCAGCCAGAGGGCGGCGGACCGAACCTTTTTCTGGAACGCGTGGACCACCGCCCAGACCCCCGTGGCGATGCCGGCCACCAGCAGGGCCGAGGCCAGGGGGCTGCCCCCCATGAAACGACGCATCACGTCCTCACGCAGGGCCATGAGCCACCAGAGGCCCGCTGCCATCTGGATCAGGCTGCCATGGGTGAAAAAGCGCAGCGCCCAGTCCCGGGCCGCCGCGGCCCCTTCAATGCCCCTGCGGGCGCGCGTGTCCTGGACCAGGGCGGCGAAAAGCCCACCCACGGCCACAGCCCCCACCATCATGTGGAGCCAGCGGGGCCAGAGGGTCGGTTCGCCGAGGTTGAGCCAGGCGCCGGAGGGATTTTCGAATCCGGCAATCCAGCGTTCCGGCCTCAGCGCCAGGGTGTTGTTGTTGGCGAACATGAAGCTCACGTAGAGCAGCAGTCCCACCGCCAGCAGGGACCACAGGGGACGCAGGGGCGTCTCGTAGCGGTAGTAAACGCCGTAGGCGGCGTAGTAGCCCACGATGAGCACCGGGATGATCGCCAGCCACCAACGGGCCATGAGGATACTGCTGGTGTAAAACAGATGCCCGTAGAGGACCTGGAGAAAAAGCAGGGGGGCCACCCCGGCGTTGACCGCCAGGGCCACGAGGGTGGGCACCCGGCCGGCCATGTCGCGGGCCACCGATTCGCCACCGGTGCCCGGCCGGGCGGCTCCCAGCAACGTGACCACCGCGCCGCCGAACATGGCGTTCATCAGGAGGATGTGGGCGGTGAAAGTGACGGTCAGCAGGACCTGGAACCAGCCCCAGCCCACCTGCAAGACATCGGGTCGTGGAATGAGATTCGGTGGCATGAGATCATCCTGGATGTGGTGGAAGCGACACTCGGGGCCGAAAATCCGAAAGGATGGCGCCGGATCCGCAGCCGTCGCGATGGTGGAGATGACAAGTTTTCAGTTATCATTGTCAACTTTAGTTGTCAATGAAACCCCGGATTCGTAGAGTGACCGCCAGAGCCGATGGAATTCGGCCGGATTGGCCTGGTTGAGGGTCGCCGGGATCGGCAGGAAGCGGTTGGCAGGGATGAAACGGCTCATCATCCCGATGAAATGGGAATAGTCCCGGAAATCGGAGCGGGGGTAGACGGTGAGGCGGCGCAGGCCGTGGCGGTGGGAGAACTGGAACATCACCCAGTTTTCCGGCTCTTCGATAACCCCCCGGTACCCGGAGCGGTATTTTTGCAGGCAGATGATCCGCAGCACGGCTTTTGTTTACGTCGATGCCTCGCCGGACCGCAGGCGGCCCCGGGAGAGGGAGAGAAAAATGCCCAGCACGCAGAGCACCGAGAAGATCCACAAGGCGATGCGGGCGCTTTCGACGAACAGCTCCGGCGCGGCGGACGTGGCCAGGCGGCCCATGCGGCTGGCGATGATCAGGGTGGCGATGCCCATGGACAGCATCTGACCCAGCAGCCGCATGGTCCCCACGGCCCCGGCGGCGACACCGTAGTAACGCTGCTCAACGGCTCCCATGATTGCGTTCACGTTGGGGGAAGAAAACAGGGCGAACCCCAGACCGAGGAGAATGAGGCAGGCCACGATGAACGTCAGGGGGCTGGTGCCGTCTAGGACGGTGAGCAGCATCAGGCCCGTTGCGGTGAGGCCCATGCCGAGGGAAGCGATATACCCCGGCTCGATCCGGTCCGAGAGGCGGCCGGCCAAGGGGGAGAACAACGCCATCATCACCGGTTGGCTCATCATCACCAGCCCGGCGCTCCGGGGATCGAGCCCCTTGACCTGTTGGAGGTAGATGCTCATGAGGAAGGTGACGGCGAAGGTGGCCGCGTAGTGAACCAGGGCGGCCAGGCAGGAGAAGGAGAAGACCCGGCTGCGGGAAAACAGGCGGACATCGAACACCGGGGCGCCGGTACGGAGCTGCCAGATGGCGAAACCGCCCAGGCAGATCAGACCGGTAAAGACCAGGGTGGCGCCCACCGTCGATGGAGGGCGCGACAGGCCGAGCATCAGAAACGTCAGGGCGGCGGCATAGATCAGGGACCCGGGCCAATCGAAGGGCTCGCCCCGCGCCTCGGCCCACTCACTGCGCAGCCAGCCGAGGGTCAGTCCCACCGCCGCCAGGCCCAGCGGCACCACCGACCAGAAGACCGCCGGCCAGCCAAACCAATCGGTGAGCAGCCCGCCGGCGAACGGCCCGCAGGAAAGTCCCACGTAGACGGCGGCCACGTTGACCCCCAGGACCGTACCGCGCTTTTGCGCCGGATAGACAGCGGTGACGATGGCGATGCCGGTGGCAAAGAGCATGGCGCTGCCGACCCCCTGAACGATCCGCGCGCCGATGAGCAGAGCCGCGCTGTCGGCGAGGGCGCAAAGTCCCGAGGACAGGGTGAAAATGAGGTTGCCCCAAATGAAGACACGCCGCCGCCCGTAGATGTCCGCTGCCCGTCCGGCCGGCACCAGGGCCACGGCCGCGGCGAGCAGGTAGGCGTTGGCCACCCAGCTCAACACCACGGCGTCGATGCCGAAATCGGCCTCGATGGCCGGCATGGCGATATGCACCGCCGAGCCCATGAACGGCGTTAAAAAGGCGCTCAACGCGGCGATGAGGAGCGCGGCATGTCGGATGGCGCGGGGATTCATGTCGGCCGCCAGTGTAACCGGCAATCCCAGGGAAAATCCAGCCCCGATTTGCATGCGGTGGTTCGTTGACCCGATTCAGGGGATCTGATAGCCTACCTCATTTCATTTGCCGCGGGCTGAGACGGTGGACCGGAAGGAGCGCATGAAAACCATCTGTGTGATCGACGGGCAAGGCGGGGGGATCGGCAGTGCGCTGATCCGGCAAATCAAGGCCCGCTACGGAGAGTCCATTGAAATCCTTGCGCTGGGTACCAATGCCATCGCCACGGCGCAAATGCTCAAGGCCAAGGCCAACCGGGGGGCTTCGGGGGAAAATGCCATCGTCCAGACGGTGCGTCGGGTCGATTTGATCCTCGGTCCCATCGGTATTATCATGGCCCATAGCATGATGGGGGAGGTGACGGTCCCCATGGCCGAAGCCGTGGCCAGCAGTGGATGTCCCAAGATCCTGCTGCCCCTTTCCCAGGAACGGGTGGCCATTGTCGGGGCGCCCGCCATCCCGTTGCCACGACTCATCGAACAACTCATTGAAGAGCACCTGGTCCCATTTCTGGGGCAGGGCGTGTAAGGACGCGGAAATGTGTGAAGCCAATGCCTACCTGATGGAAAAGGATGAACCCCGCCTGGTGATGGAAGCCGTCGACAAGGTGGAGCCCGTAGAGGATGGGTTGCGCCTGGAAAACATCTTCGGTGAACAGAAATTCTTCAAGGCTCGCATTCACTCCCTGAGCCTGGTGGATCACAAGGTTTTTCTGGCGGCTGAATAGACTTCGATGGGCTTCCCCGTGCCAACCGTGATCCACCCTTCGCGACGTCCCTTGACGGCAAGATGAGACTGGTCATCGCCAAGACGGCCGGTTTCTGCATGGGCGTGCGACGGGCCGTCGAGATGGTCTTGTCCGCCCCCGGCCAGTGCCAGGGGCCCATCTACACGTACGGGCCGCTTATTCACAATCCGCAAGTTCTTGAAATGCTACGGGAAAAAGGGATTTCTGTCCTCGACGAAATCCCGGCGCGGGGAACGGGCACAGTGCTGATTCGGGCCCACGGGGTCCCCCCGGAGACCCGCGAGCAGCTCGAAGCGGCGGGCTTCACCGTCATTGATGCCACCTGCCCGCGGGTGATCAAGGTGCAGACCATCATCCGCAAACACGCCGGTCAGGGATATGCCACCCTCATCATCGGAGATCGGGATCACCCTGAGGTGACGGGCTTGTTGGGGTATGCCGGCGCTTTCGGCCGGGTGGTGAGCCGGATGGCGGATCTGGAAGCGCTGCCGGCCTTCGAACGGGCCATCATCGTGGCGCAGACCACCCAGAACAAGAATTTTTTCGATGCCGTCCAGCGCTGGGCCGCCGAACACCATCCCCACTACAAGGTATTCGATACCATTTGTGACTCGACAGCCCGCCGACAGGCCGAGGTACGGCGGTTGGCCGAAACGGCCGACGCCGTGGTGGTGGTGGGCGGCCGCAGCAGCGGGAACACCCGGCGCTTGGCGGAAATCGCCGCCGCCAGCGGCAAGCCCACCGTTCACGTGGAAACCGAGGCGGAGCTGGATCCCGATTTTCTGTCCGGTGCCCGCTCGGTGGCTGTGACGGCCGGTGCCTCCACGCCCAACTGGATCATCAAGCGGATCTGCCGGCGCCTGGAGACCCTGCCCGTCGAGCGGGGCGGGGCCTGGCGTCACCTGTGTTATCGCTTTCAGCAGATCCTTCTGCGTGCCAACACCTACGTGGCCGTGGGCGCCGGCGGCCTCTGCTACGCCTGCATCCAGTTGCAGCGGCTGGATCCGGTCTGGCCGCTGGTGCTTCTGGCGGCCCTCTATGTCCAGTCCATGCACGTGCTCAACAATCTGACGGGACAGAAGGAAGACCGTTACAACGATCCGGGACGCGCTCACTTTTATCAGTCCCATCGATTCGCTCTGGCGATGCTGGCACTGGTTTCCGGCGGGCTGGGCCTGTTGATGGCATTTCAGGCCGGTATCGAGGCGTTCATCGTTTTGGCCGTCATGAGCCTGTTGGGCTTGTCCTACAACCTGAACCTGGTGCCGGCGCGTGCGGGATGGCGGATTCGGCGGATTCGGGACCTGCCCGGCTCCAAGACACTGCTCATCGCCTTGGCCTGGGCCATCGTGGCGGCGATTCTGCCGGCCCTGGCGCAAATCGGGCGGATCGATGCCGCGGCCTGGGTGGTGTTTGCCATCTGTGCCCTTCTGGTCTTTGCGCGCACGGCCTTTTTCGATATCCTCGACGTCCAGGGAGACCGGATCGTGGGCAAGGAAACGCTGCCGGTGATGATGGGCGAAGCGGCCACCATGCGGCTGCTCCAGGCGGCCCTGGTCCTGGCGGCCGCGGGACTGGCGGCAGGCGGCCTGTGGGGGTTGATCAGTCCGCTGGCACTGTTGCTGCTGGCTTGTCCCCTGTTTTTGTACCTAGTGCTGGCCGCCTACACCCGGGGCCGGATTCATCCCGGGGTGCGGCTGGAGTTTCTCATCGAGACCCACTTTGTGATGGCCGGGGCCTTGGCCTTTTTCTGGCCCCTGGCGACCTGAGCGCCGGTGCCCACCGGCGGGATATGAAGAAACGGGGCAGGTGCGGAGGGAAATCCGTCGACTGACCCCTGGGCGGGCGATGCCCTTCATTGCGTCCGTGATGCACGGTATTTGTCCGGGTTGAATGTCACCGTCGCGGCAGGCGTGCCGGGGCGGTTCCTTTTCTTTCATAATGGAGCGTCATCATGGCTGAAGCCAAACGGATTTTTATTGTCGGCGGCGTGGCCGGCGGTGCCTCGTGCGCCGCCCGGGCCCGGCGCCTGGACGAGCATGCCCAGATCGTCCTCTGTGAACGAGGGCCCTATGTTTCCTTCGCCAACTGCGGGCTGCCCTACTATGTGGGGCGGGTCATTGTTCGTGAGGACGATCTGTTGGTGGCCACCCCGGAAGTGTTTCGGGAACGGTTCAACATCGATGTGCGCACCGAGTGCAACGTGGAAGCGGTGGACCCGGCCCGGCGCCGGCTCCGGGTACGCCAACTGGCCACCGACCAAGTGGAAGAGTGGCCCTATGACGCCTTGGTGCTGGCCCCGGGATCGGCCCCCATCCGTCCTCGCCTGCCCGGGATCGACCTCGACGGCATCTTCACCCTCTGGACCATCCCCGATACCCGACGGATTCTGGACTGGATCCGCACCCGGAAAGTCAAACGGGCCGTGGTGGTGGGGGGCGGATTCATCGGCCTGGAGATGACCGAAAACCTCCACCGCCTCGGTATCGAGGTGACCATCGTGGAGATGCAGCATCAGATCATGCCGGCCCTGGACGTGGAGATGGCCGCCTTTGCCCATCAGCATCTGGTGGAAGCGGGGGTGGAAGTGGAACTGGGATGCGGCGTGGCCGGTTTTGCCAAAGGAGCAGGCCAGAGCCTCGACGTGACCCTGGGCGACGGGCGTCACCTGGAAACCGACCTGGTGATCATGGCCGCCGGCGTGCGGCCGCGGACCCGTCTGGCATCCGAGGCGGGGCTGGCCATCGGCGAGCGGGGCGGCATCTTGGTGGACGAGTGGATGCAAACCAGCGATCCCCACATCTGGGCGGTGGGAGACGCGGTGCAGGTGGTGGATCATGTCACCGGGATGCCCGCCATGGTCCCCCTGGCCGGCCCGGCCAACCGCCAGGGGCGGATCGCCGCCAACGTCATTTGCGGCAAAAAGGAGCTGTATCCGTCCTTCCGGGGCGTTCAGGCCACCTCCATCTGCGGGATCATGGGGCTGGCGGTGGCGGCCACCGGGGTGACGGAGAAAACCTTGCGGCGACTGGACCCGGAGGGCCAGCGCTGGCCCTACGCCAAGATCTACATCCACCCCGATCACCATGCCGGCTACTATCCCGATGCGGAGACCTTGACGCTGAAGTTGATCTTCGACCGCAGTGACGGCCGGATCCTCGGCGCCCAGGCCGTGGGCAAGGAAGGCGTCGACAAACGCATCGACGTCATCGCCACCCACTTGCAGCACCGGGGGACCGTCTACGACCTGGAAGCCTCGGAACTCTGCTACGCCCCGCAGTACGGTTCGGCCAAGGATCCGGTGAACGTGGCCGGGATGGTGGCGGCCAATTTTCTGCGCGGTGATGTGCCCACCGTTTACTGGGAGGACCTGTCGGCGGCCGACGTGTTCGTCCTGGACGTGCGCACCGCCGAGGAATACGCTTCGGGGCACGTGCCGGGGGCGGTGAACATTCCCATCGACGAACTGCGCCCCCGGCTGGGCGAGCTGCCCAAGGACCGCGAGATCTGGTCTTATTGCTATGTGGGCCAGCGTTCCTACATCGGTGTGCGGATGATGGTGCAGCACGGTTTCAACGCCAAGAATCTCACCGGCGGCTTCCGGATGTACACCATGATCGATTGACGGTGTCCGGCACCGGAAAGGCTCGCTGGCCGGGACCCGTCCACGTTCTTGACCGCGGATCCCTCGTTGCTTCTCGTAGATCGAAAGTTGATGGAATCAAGCACGAGGCGTGCGGCGACGGCACCCCGGGATGACAACCTTTTCCAGGTGTCATTCCGAGCGCCAGCGAGGAATCTGCAGTTGGGAAAACAGGCGGGAGGCGGTTTCAGGCGTCAAGAAATTCTTCGTCGCTTTGCTCCTTTGCTTGCCCGACGAGGTTTCTCTTGCCAAAACCCTTGAATGCAATATAGTTGCATATCGTAGCTGTGCGGGAATTCAGATTGTTCAGGGGGGCCTCCGGATGCGTCGCTGGTGTTTTTTTATCTTGTTGATGGGATGTTGCTGGGGGTTGGCCGGGGCGGCCACCGCCGACGAATCCCCGTTGGTGTATGTCAGTATCCTGCCGCAACGCGATTTCGTGCAGCAGATTGCCAAGGACCGGGTAACGGTGGCGGTGATGGTGCTGCCCGGAGCCAATCCGGCCACATACGAACCCAAGGCCCAGCAGATGGCAGGCCTGACCCGTGCAAGGATCTACTTTGCCGTTGGCGCCCCCTTCGAGGCCGTCTGGCTGCCGCGCATCGCCGCGGCCAACCCGGCCATGCGCATCGTTCACACCGATGCCGGCATCTCCAAGCGCACCATGGCGGCCCACTACCACGGTGCGAAAAGTTCCGCTGAAGCCGATCACGACCACGGTATTTTCGATCCGCACGTGTGGCTGTCGCCACCGTTGGTGAAGGTTCAGGCGCGCGCGATCCTGGAGGCGCTGGTGGCGATGGACCCGGTCGGGGAGGAATTTTACGAGGCCAATTGGCGCAACTTTGTTGCACGTCTTGATGCTCTGGATCAACGCTTGCAACAAAGCTTCGCCCAGCGCCGGGGGATGCGTTTCATGGTCTTTCATCCGGCGTGGGGGTATTTTGCCGATGCTTACGGTCTGATTCAGGTCCCCATCGAACTGGAAGGCAAGGCGCCCAAGCCGGCCCACCTTCAGGAACTGGTGGAAATCGCCCGCCGGCACGGGATCCGGGTGATCTTCGTCCAACCCCAATTTTCGCGCCGCAGCGCCGAGTTGGTGGCCCGGGAGATCGACGCGCGGATCGTAACGGCCGATGCCTTGCCGGCCGACTGGTTCGCCAACATGAACGAGGTGGCGGCCAAATTTGAAGCAGCGCTCAGATAGAAACGACAATTGCCATGCCGACACCGATAATCGACATTCGCCATCTCTGGTTTTCCTACAACGGGCAGGTGGCCCTGCGCGACGTGAACCTCGAGATCCAGTCCGGTGACTTCGTGGCCCTCATCGGCCCCAACGGTGGGGGCAAGACCACGCTGCTCAAGCTGATGCTCGGGCTTCTGAAGCCCCAATCCGGCACCATTCGTATCCTGGGGCAGTCGCCGCGCAAGGCCTCGCGCCAGATCGGCTACGTACCCCAGGACGTGAATATCAACCGCAGTTTTCCGGTGACGGCCCTGGACGTGGTGGAGATGGGACTGATCCACATCCAAGACGCCGGCAGTGCCGGCCAGCAGCGCCGCAAGGCGTTGAAGGCCCTGGCACAGATGGAAATGGCCGACTTGGCCCACCGGCGCATCGGTTCCCTGTCCGGGGGTCAGCGCCAACGGGTATTCATCGCCCGTGCCTTGGTGGCCGAGCCCCGACTGCTGCTCCTGGACGAGCCCACGGCGAGTATCGACAGTAAGGGACAGACCGATTTTTACCGGAATCTGAAGACGTTGAACGAATCCATCACCATCCTGGTGGTGAGCCACGACCTCATGGCCATCTCCACCTATATCAAGTCCGTGGCTTGTGTGAACAAGAGCCTCCACTATCATCACCAAGCGGAAATCACGGCGGAAATGTTTGACGCCATGTATCCGGGAACCGCGGAGGAGGCCTGTCCCATCGAGCTGGTCGCCCATGGCCTGGTGCCCCACCGCGTCCTCAAAGAACACCCCCGGGAGCCGTGACATGATCGAGGCCCTCAGCTACGATTTCATGCGCAACGCCCTGATGGCCGGCCTGCTGGCCAGCGTGATCTGCGGGATCATGGGCACCCTGGTGGTGGTCAACCGCATCGTGTTTCTCTCCGGTGGTGTCGCCCACGCCGCCTACGGCGGGATCGGCATGGCCTTTTTCTTCGGCTGGCCCTACCTGCTGGGCACGTTGGGATTTTCGTTGATCGCCGCCATGATCATGGCCGCCGTGACCCTGCGGGCCAAGCATCGGGCCGACACCGTGATCGGTGTCATCTGGGCATTGGGCATGGCCATCGGGATCATTCTCATCGACTTGACCCCCGGTTACCACGTGGACCTGATGAGTTACCTGTTCGGCAGCATCCTGACGGTGCCCGGTCGGGACTTGTGGATCATGGGGGGCATGGGGTTGGTCATCGCCTTGCTGGTGGGCTGGTACTACCAGGATCTGATTGCCATGAGCTACGACGAGGAATTCGCCCGGGTCCGCGGCGTGCCGGTGGTTCCCCTCTACTTCCTGCTCATCGGGCTGCTGGCGGTGACGGTGGTGATGGTGATCCAGGTGGTGGGCTTGATCCTTGTCATCGCCCTGTTGACCATACCGCCGTTTATCATGGAACCGTACGCCCGGACCTTGAAGCAGATGATGATCGGCGCCAGCCTCCTGGGGGCGGTTTTCACCATTTCCGGTCTATGGCTGGCCTATGCCTTCGACCTGACCTCGGGAGCGGCGATTATCGTGGTGGCCGGGGGCGGTTTTTTTGCCACCCGGGCGTGTGAGAGCTTCCGGAAGCTCCTGCGTCGTGGCCAAACCGCCGGAGAAACCGTTGCCAAGAAGCAGGCCCAGGATGAGGATGAAATCGAACACGTCGCCACACCGTGATTTTGCGGCCTTGCTCACCGATGCCGGGTTGGCTGTCACCACGAACCGGCTGCGGGTATTGGAGGTGCTGGATGGCAGCCTCTCCCCCCTGTCCGCCGGTGACATCCATCGCACCCTGGCGCGTTCGTCCTCGGTGAACCGGGTCACGGTCTATCGGATCCTCGAACGATTGGTTCGTCACGGTATCCTGGAGCGCCTCAGCAGCGGTGGTCGTGCCTTTCATTACGGCCTGGCCGCAGACACCGATCACCCTCCCCATCCGCATTTCTACTGCACCCGCTGCGGGCAGATGGATTGCCTCAGCCCCGCCAGCCTACCGATGGATACCACCTGGCTGCGGCGGACCTTTCCCGGCCGCATCGACAAGATAGAGATCCGCATCGACGGGATTTGCAAGAATTGTCTGAGAAAAATGAAGCTGGAAACTTGAAAGTCGAAATTTGAAACCGGGAAACGGCGGGCGGTGCCTTGATAAAACAGCGTGACCCGCCAAGTTTCCAGTTTCAAAAAAATACGCGGGTCGAAGGCCGCGTTGAGCGCAGCCCTCGACCCGCGTTTGATTTTCTTCAAGCCTTATTGCGGAAAAACCGCCTTGGGCCGCTCGGTGCTCCCCGTGGCGTTGGGGAAGTCCTTGGCGACGTAGGCCTTTTCACCGGTTTCGATCAGGTGGCCGGCCTCTTCCATGAGGTTGGCAAAGCGGAACTTCACCTCATAGAAGCCGTGCCACCAGGAGTAGTCGGGCGCCATCATCATGGCGCCCATGCGGGCACGGCGTCCCTCATGGTGCCAGAGTTCGTAGAATTCCAGCTCCAGACGTTCGTCGAAGTACTTCGTCTTGTCCAGCAGCCCCTTGGCGTAAAGGTCGTCCATCATCGCCCGGGCCGGTTTGTAGTAGATTTCGTTGTACTCTTCCACCGCCTTGTCGAAGCCGGCGTAGAAGTCATTGATCCAGGAGTCCCCATGGCACTGGCGGCAGACGTCCTTCATCTTGTTGCGCTCGGTTTGCCAGTCGGTTTGGGCCGGGAAGGCGGCAAATTCCGATGGCCGAACCGTGAGGGGCGCCTGGGTTTCCCACGAGAGGCGTTCGGTGACGTCGTGGGTGGTGAACACCTTGCCCGAGCCGGACATGTGGCAACCCGCGCAGGTGGGGGCCCGGTAGTCGACGCCAGCGGTCCAGGTGCCGCCGGCGGCGTCGAAGTTATACTCGTCCTTGTAAGCGTGGTACATCGTGCCGTGCTTGGACTCCTCGAAGATTTCGATCTGGGGGTGGTCGGGGCCCAGGTGGCACTGGTCGCAGGCTTCGGGCATGCGCGCTTCGGCAATGGAAAAGCGGTGACGGGTGTGACACGAAGTGCACGATCCCTTGCTGCCGTCCAGGTTGACCCTCCCGACGCCGGCGTTGGGCCAGGTGGCCGGGTCGATATTGCCATCGGCATCGATGGCGATCACGGTCCCGTGGCAGTTGAAACAGCCGGTCTTGCGCTCGTTGTCCGAGTTCATCCCGTCGTTGAGCCAGGGGTCGATCTTCCAAACGATCTCGATGGTGTTGGCGTGTTTTGAGCGGCTGTACTGGGTGGTCTCGTCCGGATGGCAGCGGGAGCAATCCTTGGGGGTGACGATGGAGGCGATAGGCACCTTGTACTGATCCTCCCCGTAGGGCAGATCCGAACGGCCATAGTATTTTTCGTGATCCTTGGCGATGTCCACGTCACCGGGCTGGACCAGGTGGCAGTCGAGGCAGGTGATGTTGGCGTTGGCATGCCGGCTCTTGGCCCAGTCAGCGAAGATGCCCGGGGTGGTGGCCCGGTGGCACTCGATACAGGCCTGGGCTTCGGGCGGGACGCTGCGCTCAATGCGGTACTCCTTCACCTTGGCAAAGTTGGGCTGCTCGGCGGCGGCGCTCCCGGCGATCATCAGCAGGGCCGCTCCAAGGCAGACCGCAAAAGGCATCTTTCTCATCGTCACACTCCTTTCGCTGGTTGTGGACGTTCCATCTCCAGTTTTTCAACCCGCAGTCCCTTTGCCTGGTAAGGGGTTTTGCGGTACTGGCGGAACATCACTTGGGCCTTATCGTCGTGTACCAGGTCGTAATGGCAGTCGATGCATTTTTTCTCGTAGCCCGGGCGGGCATGGACCACGCTGCGGTGGGCCTTCATCGCCCCCCGGTTATGGGGCATGGTGAGCAGGCTGCGGTGGCATTTCTCGCATTCCTCGTTGGAAAAGCTCGCGTAGGCGGCCTGCCGGTTTTTCTCCCGATCGTACTCGTCGATGAGAAAGTGCTTCACCACGTCCTTGACGCCGTGGGCGGTTTTGACGAAGAAAAACTCGAAGGTCCGGTGAGGGGCCGGCAGGTGGCAGTCCATGCAGTCGACCACAACCCCGACGGCGTTGTTGGTGTGGGTCGAGGCCCGCCAGGCCATGACGGCCGGCTTGATCTCGTGGCAGGAGGCGCAGAATTCGGGGGTCGAGGTGCGCACCATGGTGTAGTAGGTCATGGAGAACAGCGGGAAGGCGACCAGGATCCCCACGCCGACCAGCACTGCGGCGATGATGTAGCGTTTCATGGCGATACCTCCTGAAAGCGTCCGGGGAAATCGTCCCACCGTGGGGACGGCGCGCCGCCGGTCTCCAGGTCCCGGGCCGCATCCATGACGTGGTTGAAGCGGTGCTTCAACTCGTAAAAGCCGTGCCACCAGGCATAGTCCGGGGCCATCATGGCGGCCCCCATGCGGGCCCGGCGACCCTCATGGTGCCACAACTCGTAAAATTCCCATTCCAGCGGTTCGTCGAAGTAGCGTTCATCTGACAGCAGACCAGCCTTGTAAAGGGCGTCCATGCGCTGTCGGGCGGGGCGGTAGTACGTTTCGTTGTAGTGTGCCACGGCCGCGTCGAAATTGTCAAAGTGATCTTTGGCCCAGGACTCGGCATGGCACTGACGGCAGACGGTCATCATCCTGGCGCGTTCGAATTGCCAATCCGTTTCAGCCGGAAAAGGCTTGAAATCCGCGGGCCGAACGGTGAGCGGGGCCTGGGTTTCCCAGGCGAGGCGCTCGGTGACGTCGTGGCTGGGGGGCACGTCGCCGGCGGCCGACATGTGGCAGGCGGCACAGGTGGGCGCCCGGAAGTCGCGCCCGGCGGTCCAGCGCCGGTCGTCCGGGTCGAACTGCCAGCGGTATCCTTCGGCGTGGTAGAGCGTACCGTGCTTGCTCTCGTTGTAGATTTCAATCTGGGGGTGATCCGGCCCGAGGTGACACTGGTCGCAGGCTTCCGGCTTGCGCGCTTCCTCGATGGAAAACCGATGCCGGGTGTGGCAACTGCTGCAACTGCCCTTGCTGCCGTCCGGGTTGAGGCGGCCGATGCCCACGTTGGGCCAGGTGCCGGCCACGGGTTTGCCGTCCACCAGCTTCACTTCGGTGCCGTGACAGGCCAGACAGCCGGTGGTGCGCTCGATGGCGTTGCTCATGCCATCGTTGAGCCAGTCGTCGATTTGCCACATGATCCGATGGGTGTTGGCATGCTTGCTGCGGGCGAACTGTTCGGCTTCCTTCGGGTGGCAACCGCTGCAATGGATCGGCGAGACCACCGGCGAGATGGGGATTTTGTCATGGGTGAGATGAGTTTTGAGGATCAGCTCCTCGCCGTTGGCGCGATGGCACTTGTAGCAGTCGACATCGAGCCGACCGTGAGCGCTCTGGGTCCACTCGGCCACGATGGCCGGGGTTTTCTGGCGGTGACAGTCGATGCAGGTGCGGCCGGCGATGGCCTCGGGCCGGGTTTCGGCCATCAGGCGAACGGGAAAATCCCAGCGCCAGACGGCGATGCAGGCCAGGATCAAAAAGATCAGTACCAGATTGGTGTAAGCCATGACCACGAAGACCCGGCGCACCCGGGCATCGGGCACCGGCGCCGGACTGCCGGTGGCCAGGGCCCCGAGGCAGGTGAAGCGATCGAGCACCTCCGCGCCGTGGGGCGCGCCGGCCATGGCGGCGGTGAGATCGGCGCCGGCCTGGTGCTTGCCGAAGTGGCGACCGTCCTGCCAGCGTTCGCTTGAAGAAACGTCGTAGACCTTGCCCTCGTAGATGACGTGGCAAGGTCGGCCCGCCTGCCCGTCGGCGGCCGCCAGGGCCGTTGGGGTCAGGGCTCCGTCGCCACCGGCGGGGAGCGTGGCCTTGGCCGCCGCCCGCATCTTGCGGTGGACCACGGTCACGGCGGCCAAGCCGATGGCGACCATGAGAGCGAAGAGGGAAATCTTGACGGTGAGCATGCGACCGAAGGTGTTGTCCCAGAACTGGGCCCATCGGTCCATGCGTGCCCAGGTGAGATAA
>JAQVTF010000086.1 GCA_028700185.1 Desulfobacteraceae bacterium
GTGGAGACGTACTCAACGGCATTATTCCCGGAATGACCAACCAGGTCATTGCTGATGAACTGAATCTTCACCATCAGACCCGTCTGGATCGCAGCGGTTCCTCTTTTTTCACGATCCCCACTGTCTCCAGCGGCGCCATCAGCCTGGACGGCAAGGCCACCGATTGGACGGGACGCCCCGAAACGCTGGTCTTCACCGATTTCACCGATGACAAGGATGAATGGGCCGACCTTACCGGCACAGATATCCAACACGTCTACGCCGCCAAGGACGGCACCTACCTCTACCTCGGCATCCAACTGGCCGACGGGAACCCCTTGGCCGAGGATGGAATGGCTTATTTCTGGGAAGCCATGAATGGCTTCAACCACATAAATGAGCACGGGAATCTGATGTTCGGCGCCCATTACCTGAACAACCAGTGGGTTTCCATGCTCGCCATGCGAAACTGGTACTCGTGGACCCCCGATGTGCGCTGGACCGGTGGGGCCGAGGATGTCGCCACCGGAAGCAAGTTCATCGAGTGGCGCGTCCCGCTTTGGGCCATCCCCGAACCGGGACTTTCCGGGCGCTGGCTGCGGGCCTATTCCCACCAGACCACCAGGTGGCAAGTCAGCGACGACAACGTCACCCAGATCCAGCTCGACACCGGCACCCTCACCGGCACCGTATCGTGTGCCGACTGTACCGGCAGCGGCAAGTTTTTCATCTATGCCTCCCCCAGCCCCACCGTCGGCAAGCCCTTCGGGTCAATGGCGGAATCCTCTCTGACAGCCGCGGGGACCTATACCCTGACCGGGATTCCGGTCGGGCATCCGGTTTACCTCCATGTGCACTACGACGCGGACGACAACGGCATCCTGAGCTTCGGCGACACCCTGGGCATCAGCGATCCGTTGACCTTCATCGGCGCCGGCACCGGCACACTGAACGTCGCGGCCGACACGCCGGTGAATGACAGCTTCGTGATGACCAAGCCGGGGGTGTACCGGGTGTTCGGCGCCGACGCCAACCCCTTGGGGCAACCCTACTACGGTCCCTGGGATCCCAACGAAATCAACTGGAACAACGCGCATTTCACCTTCCTCGGCGAATTTGCCGAGACCGCCAGCATCAACGTGGACAAGTTCTATCGATACATCCTCATTCTCTGGAACGGCGACCGCGTCTTTCACTTCGACGCCATCCAGGATCAGACCGCCAACACGGCCTTTCGCGTGGACGAGAACGGCAATTGGGCTGGTGGCGATTGGATCACCGCAGGCCTGTCCAATCTCGGTGGCTACACGTGGGATGAGCCGAGCAATTTCAGCGGTCTTCCGGACGGCCAAGTCGCCGCCACCAGAGACTACCCCGGCTTCTCGCTGCTGCAAATGCCCCTCGATACGCTTGACGACAATGCCGCCCGCCAGTTGCAAATCACCCTGGGACCGGGCTTCAGCTTTGATTCGCGGGTGATGAACCTGCGCAAGGTCGACGGGATGCACACCCTTTTCTTCTCCGACATCTACGATTACAGCGGCCACCTGCCTGAAGATATCGAGGAGTGGGCCGTCACCGGGCCAGGCGTGGACGTTTCCTATACCGGCGCCCAGATTGCCGCTGGCACCGTCGATGGCCTTGACTTTTCGCCGGAGTGGAATGAAGTGTCCTTGTTGCTGCCCGGCTCTCCCCAGGTCGGTACCTATACCTTCAGTCTGACCATCAACGGCAACACCCAAACCTATACCGACACCCATCATCTCAACCGCAACCTGCCGCTGCCGGATCCGAGCAAATTTTCAGTGCAACCCGGCGCGGTTCTCACCTCCAAAACGCCCATGTTCTCGTGGGCGCCCATCACCGATCCCGTCACCGCCGGCATCGACGGCGCACCCATCGCCTACCGGTTCTGGGTCAGGGACCGGAACACGAAGGAGGCGGTCTATTACACGGGGCGGCGTTACGGGATGACCCATTGCACCGTGCCGGCGGGCCGATTGCTTCCCGGTCGCGAGTACGAATACTACGTCCGCGCCATTGACAGCGACGACTGGCTCGACGTCCAGAACCGTTCCAACTCGGTCTGGGTTCCCTTTTCCATGGCTTCGAAACTGACCCACGCAAGTCCGCCCCGGTTCAAGCCGGACTGGAACGCGCTGACCTACACCACGCCCGGCGGCACCATCCTGGCGAGCAGCGTCACGATAGAAGATGACGACGGGATCGCTTCCGACGGATCGTCTCATTATGTGTCCATGACCACTCCCAACGGCTACTGGATACCACTCTATCTGGACGACTCCAGAAGCAACCAGAACGCCTATTACTGGGGCAACCAGTGGATTCCGGCGGAATACATCCAGGCCGGCACCTACACCTTCACCGTCACGGACCCGGACGGCTTGAGCGCTCAGACCACCGACACGCTGGTGGTGGACCCGTTGGCCCCGGCCGACGAGGCCCAACTCCGGCCGAGCCTTCTCAATCCGGCCCAGGAATCCCTCCACGTCGTCTTTGACGATGTGAAAATCAACGGCCAAATCTACGACGATTTCAATGCCTACGCGGACGGCAGCCCGCCGGACGGCTCTCTCTGGGACTGGAACGGGTGGAACGGCGCAACCATCTCCGGCCAGGCATTGCACCTGGAAACCTCACCATCGGTTGGCAGGGCCAACGTTGGCGTGGATCTGAAAGACCCGGCGGCGGCCCACGCCGTGGAGGCAAAGGTGACCGTTGTTTCCAGCAGTTCGGACAATGGCCCGCGGGCACGCCTCAGCGGCTACTGGTTCAACCTGGACGGAATCGATGTGTTCGCGGCAATCTCGGTCAACGCCAACAGGGTCGGATACTCCATCAGCAAAGACCTGAACGATGAAACCTTCCACTGGGAGGAAATCGACAACGGGACCCTGAAGACCGTTACCGTGGGGCAAACCGTCACCGTCGGTATCGCCTGGGACGGCCAGCACCTCACCTTCAAGGCCGATGAGGCCACCCACACCTATACCCCGGCGGGCACCATCCTACCGGCCCGTTATCCGGGGAAATGGCTCCAGGCCCGCATCAACCTCAACACCTCGATCACCCCGACCTTCCACTGGAACCCCATCGAGGGGGCGAACCGATACCGGGTGCGGATTTACAACAACAATTCCCGGACCATCCACCGAGGCTACGTGGATGACGGCCAGACGACCAGCTACACGGTCCCCCATGGGGTGCTGCGTTCCAACGCTTTCTACCGCTACCGCATCGAGGCCTGGGACACCACGCAAACCGATGTGGACAACGTTTCCAAGACGCCGACCGACAACAGCGAAAATTTCATCTTTTATACCGGCACCCCCGGCGATTTGAACAGCGACGGGTTTGTAGACTTGGCGGACGTCATCCGGGCACTGAAGGTGATGGCCAATGATGAAACCGTGCGGGTATCGCTCACCGCCGATGCCGATGCCGACCAACGCATCGGCGCCGCCGAGGCGATGCGCGCCTTGCAGGAGGTGGCGGGATTGCCTTGAAACCAGGCGAGAAACCGGCAATCGCAAATGCGGGCGCGGTGTTCAGCCGCGCCCCAATTGTGATGGGTGCGGCTCTTTTGCGACGACGCTCAAGTTTATTGATATCAGGAAGTTGGCATGCTTCGAGCATTATTCCCGAGGCTTATCCAGCCACTGCATGCGGTTTTCGTCTCCTGCCTGGCGGATGAAGGTTCGCGACGCATGGATCGGCGGGGACGACGGCACGCGGCAGCGGCGATTGCAGCGGGTGGTCTCCAAACCCAAATCACAATTGCTCCCGGCTCTATCTGTGGGGGTCTATGACAGAACAGGCCCTTTTTTTATTGAGAAGGGAAAAGCTGGGAGCCGCCAAGGGCTGTTTTTTTAGCCGGGGCGGGAACTTGACCTTGAGCAGAAATTGTAGTAATGTTACTACTAAAATCACATGTGCGAGGTGCCGCCATGAGCATTACCACTCTATCAAGCCGCGAGTTCAACCAAAAGTTAAACCAAGCAAAACGGGCCGCAAAAAATGGACCGGTATTCATAACAGACCGGGGCCGTCCGGCGCATGTTCTCATGAGTTTCGAACTTTATCAGCGCATCACCGGAAGTCACAAGAAAATTGCCGACTTGCTGGCCATGCCGGGCATCGACGATATCGATTTTGAAATTCCGATTTCGCGTGAACTCGCACGGCCTGCGGATTTTTCCTGATGTTTCTTCTTGATACCAACGTTGTTTCCGAGCTACGAAAAATCCGCCTTGGCCGAGCTGATAAAAACGTGGCGCAGTGGGCTGATAGTCTGGATCCTGCGGACCTGTTTTTGTCGGCCATCACCGTGCAAGAACTGGAAATCGGCGTGTTGATGGTCGAGCGCCGCGATCCGTCACAAGGCGCTGTTTTTCGGACTTGGCTTGAAGGTTATGTTTTGCCCGCTTTTGCTGGGCGGATTCTATCGGTTGATACCGCTGTTGCGCAGCGTAGTGCCGCGCTTCATGTGCCCGACGATAGCCCTTTCAGGGACAGCCTGATTGCCGCCACAGCACTAGTCCATGGGATGACCATTGTCACGCGGAACGTGGCCGATTTCCAATCATCCGGCGTATCGATTTTGAACCCTTGGGAAGCACGGCAACCGGGTGGCGAGGGTCGCAGGAAACGAGCCCGCCTCTTTTGATTAGGGTACGGCTCCGCAATCCGGCCAGCAGCATGTCGGCGGCGGCGTTGCGGCCAATGCCCGGCGACTGGCAGCAGCGCCATGAGGTCGTCGTAAAAGAGCCGCACCCTATTCGATCTTGTACTGAATATCCTCGATCCGGCCCCCCCGCCGGATCTGGATGCCGACGTTGTCGGCGCTACTGAGGCTCTGGTAGAAATTGACCACGTCATCCACGGTCTGGATCGGCTGACCGTCCACCGCTTGCAGCACGTCGCCGTTGCGGATGCCCATCTGCTGGAAAATCGATCCGGGGGCCACGCCCACCAGGCTCAACCCGGCCGGGCTGCCGCCCTCGAAGAAGGGTCTAATGCGCACCTGCTTCATCAACTCGCCAATATTGGCCATGGCATCATCGATGACCTTGCGCTCTAGACTCACTTCCCTGGAAACCGGTTCAGGCGCCGACGGCGCTTCGGGCATCCCTCGTGCGGGCTGAATGCCGCCGCCGGCCGCACCGGCGGCGGCCAGCTCTTCGATCTGCAGAATCTCGTCCTTGCCGCCGACATCCAGCACCACCCGCTCCCGCAGGATCAATTTCACCATGGCTTCCTGGACCTTGTCACCCACCTGGTAGAGATTCTGTCCGCCGATCTTCTTGTCCTCGATGACGGCGTAATTGCGGCCGCCTTCATCCAGCACAAGGGTTCCCCACAGCTTGATATCCAGGGCGGTCTCCTGCAAGGCGGTCAAGTCCACCTCCTTGGGGCCCTGCTGAGCCTTGTTGGGGTCATCGGTGCGAAAGAGATTTCGCTCCGCAATGGACCGATAGGCGGAAAGCGGATGGGCAACCGTCTTGGAAGAATCTCCGTCATCGGTCCGCCCCGCTGTGGCGGCCATCCGGGGAAGGCCGGCATCGCCGCTCATGGCCTGGTAGAAAATCCCGACACCGAAGTAGCTGGCTGCCCCCAGGAGCAACAGGTGGACCGCTATGAAGAGTGTTGTTTTCATCGATTCAGCGCAATCGATATCGAGGGTTGGCCACCGTTCCGGAAAACTGAACGCCGTAACGGCCTCCAGGTCCGGGCTTGGGCATCAACCGCTGTGGAATGGTTTGGTGCAGCTCCGTCAGAAAGGCCGGATGGAGCAGCATATTGCCAAGAAGCTCGATCTGACTCATCTCCAGGGGCGATTTGATTTCGACGGTGCCGGAAAATTCCCCGTCCAGCTCCGGTCCCTGCCACACCAGTCGACGCAGGTTCAGGGATCTCCCCTTAATGTCGATCTCCGAATCAATTTTCGCAAAGGACAGGCTTTGCCTTTTGATCATCGGCAGACGGACCTCGACCCGGCCGTTTTCCAGGACCAGCCGCCCCTTCATGGCGGCCGGGGGGTCTTCCGAGGTGTAATGGAGCTCGCCGCTGCAGAGGCCCGCCAGTTCCCTTCCTGCTCGCCGAACAAGAATCGGCAGGTCGGCCACCTGGACGGAATCCAGATCGATGCTCAGAGAATCGGTGGAAAACTCCGGCCGCGTTGAAAGCTCGGCCCGGCCGCTGGCTCTTCCCTCTCCGAGTTCAGCCTGGAAACCGAAGGCGGCTTTCCCGGGAAGCAACGTTTTCCAGCCGGGCCGCAGTCGAAGCCGGTCCAGGTTCAAGGCCGGCGCGCCCTGGTACTGAACGGACACCCCGTCAAAACGGACGGCCGCCGGAAAGCTCAAGGCGACCTCCGCCACCGTCAACGTCAACTCCGGCACCAAGCCGGCCACCTTTTGAACGGCATAGGCTTCAACGGCACGAGCCGGAAACTGGACATACATCCAGATGGCGGTGACGCCAATGAAAAACAGTCCGTATAAGTATGGAATCCGTCGGCTCATTGCGGCAGTGAAACGCTCGGGCAAGAAAAATTAGGATTTCAATTTTTTGGAAACAGGGCCGGCGGCGGATCCCATCACGGTCAAGGGCTTGGTCACCACCGCGTGCTCGATGTCCTTGAGTTGCGCGCTCATCAGTTGACTTTCCGTGACGCGCAACACGATCTCGGCGCCCTTGACCAAGCTCGCGTCTACTTGAAAGGCCAGGGTGAACAGGGGCAGGTTCTTCGCCTGGAGGCCGGTGGCCCCGGCCATGACGATGATCAACGTCCCCGGTTGTTTGTCATTGACCACGTGCATCATGTGCGATGCGGCGTCGGTCCGGGATGTGCCGCGATAGGCGAGCTGTCCGGGATCATATTGCAGAACGATCTTGACCCCGGCCAGGTCATCGGCGCCATCGACGACGATGGGGACTTGCACCCCCTGCCCGGCGGTCACCGATTGCCCCCCGATGCGAATTTCGGCCGCCGCACTGCTATCCGGGCACACCACGCAAGAGAGGAGCAGGGAAACCAAAAGACCCGTCAACAAGAAAAAACGATTGAAAAACAGATGAGATCTGAACCAAACTGGTGTCACGTTGATCGTCCGTGGGAAATGAAAAAGGTTTTGGACCCGCTGCCCAGAATCAAGGTGTTTTTACCTTTACTACTGAATGAAGCCCAGGTAAAGCCCCCCAGGCCCTGCCCGGTTCGAGGGGACCGGTTTCGCCGGCGATGGGGGCCAGCCCTCCCCGGCCAGGGGTCAGCACCCCGGAGACGACGGGCTTGACCCGGCCCTCCCACCCAGAGTAAAGATTGACCATTCATAAACAGGATCGGTTGCTTTTCATTCGCTTTTTCATCAACCCGGAATTTTTCAGGCGCCCATGCCGGTTTTCGAATATACCGCCCTCGACCGACGAGGCAAAAAAGTCAGCGGCGTCATGGATGCCGAGAGTCTGGCCGGCGTCCGCGCCCGGCTCCGAAACAACGGCATCTATCCGGTTACGCTGAAAGAAGTGGCCGCGGTGGTGGCTGACACCACCGCTCAGAGCCGTTTTCTACACCGTCTGGTGGGCAAACGGATCAAACCGGTGGAGGTTTCCCTTGTCACCCGCCAGCTCGCCACGCTGTTGGGCGCCGGATTTCCCCTGGTACAGGCCCTGGACGCCTTGATTCCCCAGACCCCTTCCGCCGGGCTTCAAAAAAAATTGACCCAGATCAAGGATGCGGTGGTGGGCGGTAGCAGCTTCGCCGACGCCCTGGGACAGGCGGGGGATACCTTTCCGCCCATCTATGTCAACATGGTGCGCTCCGGCGAGGCCTCCGGCACCCTGGAAATCGTCCTGGAGCGGCTGGCCGACGTCACGGAAAAACAGCAGGCGGTCCGGGCCCGGATCCGCAACGCCATGACGTATCCGATTCTGATGCTGGTGATCGGCGCCGCGGTGCTGATTTTTCTGCTGACCTATATCGTTCCGACCATCTCGGGAATTTTTACCGAGGTCAAACAGGTGCTGCCGCTGCCGACCCGCCTGCTCCTGGGGTTCAGCCACTGGATGCGCGTCTATTGGTGGATCTTGCCCATCGGCCTGGCAGGTCTCTTTCAGATCTTGCGGACCATCCGGCGCAGCGCGGCGGGACGCCTGACCACCGACCGCATGATCCTGAACACGCCGTTGATCGGTTCGCTGGTTCAGCGGCTCAATGTGGCCCGGGTGATGCGCACCTTCGGTTCTCTGCTGGAAAACGGGGTGCCGATGCTGGCGGCCCTGGAAATCGTGCGCAACATCGCCGGCAATACCATCGTCACCGAGGCCCTCACGCTGGCCACCCAGGATGTGGGCCAGGGCAAGTCGCTGTCCAGAGCGCTGGGATCGACGCCCCGGGCGTTTCCGCCCCTGGCGATCCAGATGGTCGATGTCGGTGAGCAAAGCGGCAAGCTCGAGCCGATGCTGGGAAAAATCGCCGACATGTACGACCGGGAAGTGGAATCGGCCATCAGTGCCTTGACCGCCCTGCTGGAACCGATCATGATTTTGTTCATGGGCACGGCGGTGGCCTTCGTGGTGTTGGCGGTCTGCTTGCCGATTTTCGAGATGAACCAGTTGATCCGCTGAAACCATTGCGTTGGCCGATGGTGGATCGACCCGAAACGTCCGCCGCAATTGCATTTTTGTTTTAACACAAGTAGTTCAACGGAGACCCGAACATGGCTGACACATACTTGAAGTTCAGAAAACATTCCCGCGGCTTCACCCTCATCGAGTTGATGGTGGTCATCGTCATCTTGGGTATTCTGGCCCTCTACGTGGCGCCGAAGATCATGGGCCGTCCCGATGAAGCCAAACAGGTCAAAGCCAAAATGGACATCGCCAGTCTGGAAACGGCGCTGAAACTCTACCGGCTCGACAACGGCTTTTATCCCTCCACCGAACAGGGCCTGGCCGCGTTGGTTCAAATGCCCCAGAGCGGCCAAATCCCGAAAAATTGGAAAGAAGGCGGCTACCTGGAAAAGGGACAAGTCCCCAAGGACCCCTGGGGCAACGAATTCGTCTACCTCAGCCCGGGCAATCACGGCGACTTTGACATCATCTGCTACGGCGGAGACGGGGTCGCCGGCGGCGAAGGCACGGACAAAGACATCACCAACTGGGATATCGAGTGACCGCTGGGGCGCGCCATCGGAGCCGGCACCGGATTCCGGCAGGCTTGCGCACCGGGGATCGATCCACTGCTTGCGCCTTCACCCTCCTGGAGTTGATCGTCGTGGTGGCCATCATCGGTACGGTTTTGGTGTTGACCCTGCCACGATTCGACCTCCCCGGGCGCCATGGCGACCTGGAGACGCTGGCCCGCTATCTGATCAAAACCGACCGTCAGCTCAAGGCGGAAGCCACCGCCCGCCAACTGCGCCACACACTGCACCTGAATCTTGATCGACAGCGGATCTGGATCACCAACGCGACCATGAATGAAGACCAGATGGCCGAAGCCGCCGATGAAGGGTTCGTTCTGCCGGACGGGGTGCGCCTGGAGCGCCTCCGCCTGCCCGATGACCGTGACATCGGCACCGGCACCTACGCGGTTCAATACTTCCCCGATGGCCATAGCTTCATGGTCGCCATCGGTCTGGCCGAACCCGGCGGGCGTCGATTGATCCTTCAAATCGAGCCTTTTCTCACCACGGCCCGGATAGTGGACGAAGATGGGATGGCGGTTCCCCTATAAATCCGGCCGAATCGCCCCGAAGTGCGTGTGTCCCTCGCTTCGGCCGGGACGCGGCCCAAGGCGACACCGGGCAGTGACGGGCTTCACCCTGATGGAAGTCGTGGTGGCGCTGGCGGTGCTGGCCATCGTCCTGGTCAGCGTCTTTCGGATGCAGACCGGCAATCTCGGGGTGGTGGAACGGCTGCAATTCAACACTCAGGCCGCCATGCTGGCCAAGGCCAAAATGGCGGAACTCGATGCCACGGGCCTTGATGATGACATTGAGCTTGAGGGAGATTTCGGTGACGCCGCACCGGGATACAATTGGCGGATCTCGGTCAGCCCGCGGGATGACGAACTGCTGGGCCAAACCGCCCAGCGTCTTTACCGTGTTGAAATCCGGATCGGATTGAATCAGGATGAGTCCGTTTTTCACCTGCACACCCAGAGATTGGTTTCTCCGTAGCGGCCGTCTCTCCAGCCAAGGCTTCACCCTTTTGGAGATTCTGGTTACCGTCGCCATTCTGGGGATCGTGATGCTCACGGCCCTCAGCGCGCTGTCGGCCGTCAACCGCACCTCCGCCCATATCCAGGAAACCCTGACGACGACCGGGGCCGCTGCCGAGGCCATTGGTTGGATCGAAGCGGACCTGAACGCCATTCATGTCACGGCGGCCTCCCTTTATCGGACGCCGGATGTGGCGGAAGACCCGGATCCCTACGGGTTCAGATGTTTCTCCGGCCCTGAAGATCCATCTGATTTCAAAAGGTTGGAGTTTGCCGCCCGGGCCCATCGCCCCTTGGCCCCCACCGAGTTGGAGATCTCGGCAGGCGCTCTGGCCCGGGTCAGTTATTTTGTCCGTCGCGTGGATGATCGATTTGTGCTAATGCGCACCGACGTCTTTGATTTACAGGCCGGCTGGGATCCCCCGCCACCGGCCGCGGTGATCTGCGAGAACGTGCTGCGCCTGGAGTGGTCGTTCATCGATGACCAGGGAGAGATCCACGACGAATGGGACTCGGATGAGGAGCAGTGGGAATTTGCCACCCCCCGGGCCGTGCAATTGGCCATCGAGATCGGGGAGGAGGGCAACAGCCGGACCTATCATGCCCGGTTCGTTCTGGCCACGGCCAGGGAGGCGCGCCGTTGACCCGTTCACCGATTCTCATGGCCCGCCGTTGCCGGGAGCGGGGCACGGCCCTGCTGGTGGCGCTGGCGGTCACCGCGGTGCTGGTCTCCGTCGGGCTGGCCATCAATCTTGAGGTCCAGCGGGCCGTGACGGCCGGCCAGCACCAGTTGGGGCAAGTCGTTGTCTCCGCGGCGGCTTCCGGTGCCGTGCATACCGCCATGGCGGTTCTGGCGGAAGACAAACGCGACAGCCAGGCCGACAGCCTGGCCGAGTTATGGGCCGACGCGGAAAAAATCACGACCCTGGCCTCCGTCGGTCTCCCCGAGGGGGTCAGCTTGTCGTTGCGCATCGAGGACGAGCGGGCTCGACTGCAAGTCAATGCCCTGGTGGATTTTCCCCAGGGGGTGCAAATCGTGCCGGTCCAACAGCGCCTCTGGGAACGGCTGTTGTTCCTTGCGGAATACGAGGACTTGCGGGAAGCCGATGTCACCCCGGAAATGATCGTTGCCGCCATCAAGGATTGGCTGGACAGCGGCGACGACGACGCCATCACCGGATTGGGCGGTGCCGAAGCGCCCTACTACACATCGTTGCCGACACCTTACAACTGCCGCAACGGTCCGCTGATGGAAGTGGAAGAATTGACGCTGGTGAAAGGCATCGGCCGGCAACTGATCGACGGCGACGGGGAACAGCCCGGCATCGGTCCCCTGCTGACGGCTTACGGAATGAATGAGGCCCGCGGCTCAGAGAGCGCCTACGATGGACGCGTGAACATCAACACGGCCCCCCTGCCGCTGATGATGGCCCTGTTGCCGCAAGAATACGAGGACCTGGCGCAATCCATCGTTGAGTTTCGCCAGCAAGTCATCGATGACGACACCCCCGATCTGTTGACGGATCCCATGTGGTATCGAAACGCGCCGGGGTGCCAGGATTTGACCATCGAACCGGAGTTGATTACCACGGCCAGCGATCATTTTCGCATCCAGGCCACCACCGAATACAACGATGTCCGCACCGTGTTGACCGCCATCGTCCAGCGTGAAACAGATGCCGCCAGCGGCGGCACGGGGTTTAGGATCTTGATGTGGCAGCCGTCCTGAAAAAAATGTTTCTCGGCATCGAGATCGGCGCCGATGCCGTCAGCGCCGTCCTCTACCAGGCGCAGCGGGGAGAAGAGCGAATCGTGGCCGCCCGCCGGGTCGAGCGCTCCGCCGACCGCCCCGAGGCCGACATCCTGGCCGCCGCCCTGGAACCGATCCTGGTCCATGATGGTGCCACAACGGCGGATTGTGCCGTGGCCCTGCCGGCCGCCGAATTCGTCTTTCGGCCCATGACGGCCCCTTTTCATGAGGATCGCAAGCTGCGCCAGGTGCTGCCCCTGGAACTGGAGCCGTCCCTGGTGGCTTCGGCCGAAGAGATGGTTTTTGATTACCGACGGTTGGACAACGCCGTCCCCCCGCGGATCCTGGCCGCGGCGCTGGAAAAAACCCGGGTGGCGGAAATCCTGGAAAGCCTTGCCCGCCTGCACGTCGATCCAGAATGGGTCACCACCGCCGGCATCTGCCCGGCACTGTGCCTGCTGGACGAAGACGCCGCTGCCGCCCCCTACGCCACCATCGCCCTTCGGCCCCGAGGGGCGACGGTGGCGCCGGTGGCGGACGGCCAAGTCCTCGGGTTGCGGGATCTACCCGTTTCCCTGGAAACCGAAAGCGGTCGCCAAACGCTCGCAGCCTTGCTCAGGCAGACCTTCCAGGCCCTCACCGCCGGCGACGGCGCATCGTTTTATCCCCAACGGCTCCTGATCACCGGCTTCGGGCCTCAGAGCGAGGCGTTAGAGGCATTGCTGCCCCGTCAACTCGGCATCCCGGTGGAGCGCATCGATTTGGCCCGAAGATCCCATCCGATGGGTCATGATCTGGATCACTGGGAGCCTGGCCTGATGAACGGGGCCCTGGCCCTGGCCTTGCGGGCCCGCCGCGGCGAAACGGGATTCAACCTGCGCCAGGACGATTTCGCCGTCAAGAAATTCTGGACACGCTACAAAAGCCAGCTTCGCACCAGTGCCGTTTTGGCGGCGGCGGTGCTGTTGCTGGGCGCGGTGCAACTCGGGCACGGGATCTAT
>JAQVTF010000249.1 GCA_028700185.1 Desulfobacteraceae bacterium
GAGCCTGGGGGCCATCATCGACGCCTACAAGCACGACAAGGATGTCCATATCCTCTCCACGCCGCAAATCCTGACCACCGACAACCAGGAGGCAAAGATCTACATCGGCAAGAACGTCCCTTTCCAGACCCGGCAGGAAACCACCGCCACCACCAGCATCGACTACAGCTCCTACGAGTACAAGGATGTCGGTACCACCCTGGAGATCACCCCCCGGATCAATCAGGAACGGTTGGTGCGCCTGGATATCTCCCAGGAGGTCACCAAGCTGGAATCCAACGTCAACCTCGATTACCGGCCCACCACCCTCAAGCGCACCATCGACACCAGCGTCATCGTCCAGGACGGGCAGACCGTGGTCATCGGCGGACTCATCGACGAAAGCACTTCCCTCACCGAAAACAAGGTACCGGTACTCGGGGACATCCCGCTGCTGGGATGGCTGTTCAAGACCCGGGGCCGGGGCAACGAGAAGACCAATCTCTTCGTTTTCATCACCCCTCGGGTGATCCGCAATCCGGGGGAGGCGGATCTGGTTTATTCGGACAAAAAGGAGTTTATCGATCGCATGGAAGCCGACAGCCCCTTGCGAAAGGGCGCCCCGGGCGATCCGGAAGCCTCCTCGGCGGTTGAGCTCCCGCCGGCCGCAAGTGATCGGATCCGGTTGTATCCCGGGCCCGAACAGGAAACTATTCCAGCGAAACCGATTGAATAAACCGCGGGATCTTCAAGGGACGCGATGTCAACCCCCGTTGTCCGACGCGCGAAGCGGTTCAGCAAGGAAATCGATTGATGGATGCAGACCTTTCCATTAAACCCCCTCCGGCCGACATGGAACGGATCCTCGTGGAGGATTTCGGCCTGAGCCCCGAAGCACTCGCGGAAGCATCCGAGGCCGCCGCCGCCAAAGGGGAGCCCCTTTCCCGGATCCTCGTGGGCCGCAAACTGCTCTCTGAAAACCAGTACCAGGAAGCCTTGGCCCGCTTCTATGGCCTGCCGTTCTACCCGGAGCTGACGCTGGGGGATATCGACGCCGATGTGGCGGGACGCGTTCCCATCCAGTTTCTCAAGTATCACGGGATGGTTCCGCTCAAGGCCGCCGCCCTTTCATCTCCCGGTTCAGCCGCGGATGACTGCGAGTGGGTCATCGCCGTTAAGGACCCGGGCCAGTTTCAACCCGTTGACGAGTTGGTGCGCCGCCTGGGAATTTCGGCCTATCGGCTGGTGGTGGCACCGGCATCGGCCATCCTGTCGGCCATCAACCTCTGTTACGAGTTTTCCCAGGGCAGCGCCGAGCAGCTCGTCCAGGACATGGAGGAAGACGGACAGATCGTCATCCACGATCTGCAAAACGCCCCGGACCTGCTTGAGGATGCCAGCGAAGCGCCCATCATCAAGCTGGTGAACCACATCCTGAGCCAGTCGGTCAAAGCCGGCGCCAGCGACATTCACATCGAGGCATACCAGGACCAGCTCAAGGTGCGCTGCCGCATCGACGGCATTCTTTACGACATGCTCACCCCGCCGCGCTGGATCCACGCCTCGCTCATTTCCCGCATCAAGGTCATGGCCCGGCTCAACATCGCGGAAAAACGCCTGCCCCAGGACGGGCGCATCGAGATCAAGCTCGGCAACCAGGAGATCGACGTGCGCGTCTCCACCCTGCCCACCACCTTCGGCGAACGGGTGGTGCTGCGGCTGCTCAACAAGTCCAAATCCCTCATCAGTCTCACGGAGCTGGGACTTTCCGACGACCGTCTGCGGCAACTCCAGGACCTCATTACCGCCCCCAACGGCATCATCCTGGTCACCGGCCCCACCGGCAGCGGCAAAACCACCACGCTGTATGCCGTGTTGCAGTCCATCAAGACGCCGGACATCAACATCATCACCATCGAAGATCCGGTGGAGTACCAGATAGCGGGAATCAGCCAGATCCAGGTCAATCCCAAGATCGAGCTGACCTTCGCCCGAGGCCTGCGCGCCATTGTGCGCCAGGACCCGGACGTGATCCTGGTGGGGGAAATCCGCGACCGGGAAACCGCCGACATCGCCGTCCAGAGCGCCCTCACCGGCCACCTGGTCTTTTCCACCCTGCACACCAACGATTCGGCCGGGGCCATCACCCGTTTGGTGGACATCGGCGTGGAACCGTTTCTCATCTCCTCGTCGGTCATCGCCGTCATCGCCCAACGCCTGGTGCGTCAGCTCTGCCCCCACTGCCGGGAGGCCTACCGCCCGGAGCCCGAAGTTCTGCGGCACATGGATATGGATCCGGCCGATCTCGGCGACCGTGTCTTCTACCGCCCCGTCGGTTGTCCCCAGTGCTTTCAGACCGGGTACAAGGGGCGCATCGCCATTTTTGAAATCATGGAAATGACCACGGCGATGAAATCGTTGCTGCTCAAGACCTTCGATGCCAACCAGATCAAGGCCCAAGCCATTTCCGACGGCCTCATCACCCTGCGCCGGGACGGCATCGACAAGGTGCTGGACGGGGTAACCTCTCCGGCCGAAGTGCTCCGGGTCACCAATCGGTGAAAAAATTAGTGAAGTTTGAAAAAGATTATTTTTCTCATTGTTTTTTGCCAATGTGGTATAAATAAATGAACGCCCGTTTGGTCGACCCCGCAAAGGGGCCAGAAAATCTGGACAAGAGCCATGGAGGTAGCAATGAATCGGAAGCATTGTATTAAAGCGTCTCTGTCGGTGATGATGATGGTGATGGCGGTGCTTTCGTTGGGCGGGGTGTTGAACGCGGCCCATGCCTTTTCGGTGGATGTGGATCATCTCTTCTATAGCGAACCCACCGGATCAACGACAATCGATTACGATTTTTCAAGCGGGACTTACTCGTCCAATACCATCACCCTACCGGCTTCCGCCATCACCCAGAGCAACGACCCGAATGACGTATTCACTTTTGAAGTATTCCCCGATATCGGCAACATGACGCTGTCGGCGCCCAATGGCGGATCGACCCTGGCCACCGGCACGGATAATGAGGGCGCCGCCATTCTCAAGGCGCAGTTTGCCGCTACCCCGTTCCCGTCGAATGCCTGGGTTTACCGCGTTGTTCTGGACAATTTTTCGGGGGTGACCGACCCGGAAAAGGAGTACCAAACGGAAATCGGTTTGGTGAGTCTGCTCTATAAGCTCCCCCAACCCCTTATCGAAGTCTGCT
>JAQVTF010000250.1 GCA_028700185.1 Desulfobacteraceae bacterium
GTTGCGCCGGCGGCTGGACATCGATTGCGCCGCCGTCTTTCACGGGCTGGACGGCAAGCCGGTGGCCCGGGTGCTGCGGGCCGGCCTGGAGTGCTGCCGCACGCGACGGGAGGAGCTGGAGAACACGCTCCAGGAAGCCATACTGAAAGAGATCCCGCCCATGGAGCGGTTCCTGTCCACCCTGGGGCTGCTGGCGGCCATCGCCCCCCTGCTGGGGCTTTTGGGAACGGTGACGGGCATGATCGACACCTTCCACGTCATTACCCTCCACGGCACCGGGGACCCGCGCATGATGTCCGGCGGCATCTCCGAGGCGCTGGTGACCACCATGCTCGGCCTGACGGTGGCCATCCCCCTCATGCTGGCCCACACCCTGCTGAGCCGCACGGTGGAAAATCGCATCAGCCAGATGGAGGAAAAGGCCGTGGCGCTGGTGAACCTGGTGGACCGTCACTGTGGTGGGGAAGCAAACCCGCTGACGATGCAAGGGGATGAAAACGGATAATGCTCAATCTGATCCAAGACAGCCTCCTGCGCCTGGAAGACTACCTGCAAACCGGCGGGCCGGTGATGATCCCCCTGGTGCTGGTGAGCCTTGGCATGTGGCTGCTGATCATCGACCGGGCCCTGTTCTTCCGGCGCCTGAGCCGCCGGGACCTCGATTCGGTGGCCGCCCGGCGTCTGGTGGCCGAGGGGCGCCCGCCGGATCCGCGCCGCCACCGGGGCGCCACCGCCTGGCTGGTGACGGAATTCCTGCGCCAGCGCACCGGCCGTCAGACGTTGGACCGCTACGTCCTCGACGAAATCGTGGTTCGCCTTCGGCGCCGCGCCACCGAGCATCTGGCCGCCATCGGGGTCCTGGCGGCCATCGCGCCGCTGCTGGGGCTGCTGGGCACCGTCACCGGAATGATCGCCACCTTCGACGTGCTGGCAGTCTTCGGCACCGGCAACGCCCGGGCCATGGCCGGCGGCATTTCCGAAGCCCTCATCACGACCCAGACCGGGCTCCTGGTGGCCATCCCGGGGCTTTACATGAAAGGCTTTTTCGACCGCCGCGCCCGGCGCCTGAGGCAGCACTTGAGCGCCACGGGACTCTACCTGGCACGGCACCTATGAAACGAACCGGAGGCCCAGCGCCATGCTGAACATTTCCGCCGCCCGCCGCCAGCGTGCGCCGGTGCGCGAGCTAAACATGGCCCCGCTCATCGACATGGTGTTCATCCTGCTGATCTTCTTCCTGGTGACCACCAGCTTTGTCAAGGAGACGGGCATCGACGTGCAGCGTCCCACCGCCGCCACCGCCGTCGGCGACGCCAGGACGGCTATCCTGATCGCGGTGGATGCCGACAACCGCATCTTCTACGATCACCGTGAAATAGACATCCGGGCGGTACGCGCCAACGTAGAACGGGCCTTGGCGGAAAATCCCGAGGGTGCCGTGGTCGTGGTGGCCGACAAGGACAGTGCCACCGGCACGGCCATCCAGGTGATGGATGGCTGCCGCATGGCCGGTGCCGACAATGTGTCGCTGGCCGCCAGCCTCCCTGAAGGACAGTAGATGGAAACGAATGGGCAAGCCGTGATTGAACGATGGATCGGCAAAACGTCCCGAATGTCGCCCGGAGCAAAACAAGGAATCTCTGCGCAAAATGGTTTTTTCGCCTGAAACTCGGCGTTTGGGGTCCACCCACCGGCCCTTGGCCTGGGTCGGGGCCGCCTTGGGTGCCTTGGCCATCAACGTGGCCCTGTTCGCCCTGATGCCTTACCTGCTGGATTCACCCGAGCAGCAGCCGGTATTCGACAGGCTGATTCCCCGGGTCAATGTGATCCGCCTCCCCCGCCCCGAAACGCCGGCGGAACATCCCCCGACCCGCCTGCCGGAACCGCGGCCGGCCAAGCCGGTGGCCGCGCCGGCGCCATCCAGGGCCGCCGCCAAACCGGCCCCGGTGGATCTCAGGCTCCGCTTCGAGATCAATCCACGCCTCAGCGGCGGGCCGGTGGTGGCCGAGACGCCGACGGCAAAAATCGCCACTTTTGAGATCGCGGCCCCGCCCGCCATGGTGGATGCCGCCGCGCTGGACCAACCTCTGACGCCGGTGTCACGGATGGCCCCGGTGTATCCCGCCGGTGCCAAGCACCGGGGCATCGAGGGATGGGTACGGGTGCGCTTCGAGGTCAATGCCCAGGGCGAAGTGGGGCGGGTGACCGTTGTCGAGGCAGAACCGGAGGGCATTTTTGACGACAGCGTGATTCGCTGCGTGCGCCAATGGCGTTTCAAGCCGGGCACGGTGGGCGGGGTACCGGTGGGCGCCCGGGCCGAGACCACGGTCCGCTTCGAGCTGGAATAGAGACAATGACCAGGCGACCACTTGATTTCCTGACAGCTCTGGCCCTTTGGGCCTTGACAGGCCTCGCCGTCATTTTCCTGCTGCCGTCGTCCCCGGGCGCCGCGGAAACGGCGGAGGACCTCCCCCTGCCAGCCCGACTTGTCCTGGGCGAAATCGGCCACCTGATGGATCGCAAGGCCTACGATGCCGCCATCGCCAAGCTGTCCGATTTCCGGCGGCAGGGGAAATCCTCCGAAGGCCAGGTGCCGGCGGATCCCGATGGCCGCCGGCACCCCTTGATCGACCTGGCCCTGGGCAATCTGCACCTGCTCAAGAAAGACTACCCCAACGCCAAAACCGCCCTGGAACGGGTGGTGGCCCGGGTGCCCCAACGCGCCGACGCCTGGCTCAACCTGGCCACGGCCTGCTACGAAACCGGGGATTATCACCGTGCGGCCATGGCCTTTGTCAACGCCTACGACCGTTCCGCCAAGGGGGAAAAAGATCCCGCGCACCTCTATTTTGCCGCCGTATCGCACCAACTCGGCGGGGCCAATGCCCAGGCCGTCGCCGCCTTCGAACGGCTCTTTGCCGACCATCCTGAAAAGATCAAGCCTCAGTGGCGCGAAAACTTCGTTCATGCCCTCCTGGCCACCGACAGGCCGCGCCGGGCCCTGCCGCTGATCCGCCAGTTGGCGGGGCAATCCAGCGGCGAGGCCCGTCTCAAGTGGCAGGAGATGCTTCTGCACCTGTATCTGCAGTTGAAAATGACCCCGGAGGCTCGGACCCACGCACGGCAACTGGCCCATGAAGCCCCCGACGAGGCCCGATGGTGGAAGGCGTTGGCCCACGT
>JAQVTF010000087.1 GCA_028700185.1 Desulfobacteraceae bacterium
GCCATTGTCATTCCGAGGAGCTTGCGACGAGGAATCTCAAGCATCCGCTATTATTACACATTTCGTTTTACGAAGAGATCCCTCGCTGCGCTCGGGATGACAATTCGGATTTTTTACGAAAGCATCATCCTTGGCAAACAAGGCAACGATCCATACCTTTTCTTTTTTGCGAAAAGGAGCCGACTGAATGAAACAGAAGAAGATGTACCGCAAAGTGGGGATGCGGACGTCCATCGTGCCGGCCTTGATAATCCTGCTCTTTATCATTAGCTGCAGCGATTCAGGGCGTCACAACCTCTTGCAATATTCCATGCAGCAGATCCTGCAATCCGACTGGCGGGACTACGCAAGCGACAAACCCGGTTTCGGTGGCGGGTTGGCGATGCAGATACGTTCACCCGGCTGTGATTGTTTCATTAGCACCGCCATGGGAGATGCACAGGATTATTCAAGATTCAGGTGTGCCAGCACCACCAAGACATTCACGGCGGCGGCCATCATGCTGTTGCACCAGCAGGGGCTTCTGGATATCCATGATTCGATTACCGCCCCTATCCCAGGCGCAGGGGTTCCCTATGTGCCGGACATTCCGGAGTATGATATTCCATACAAACCGCAGATTACCATCCGGATGCTGCTGATGCACCGGGCGGGCGTTTTCGATTTGGCGAATACAGACATTCCCGAAGACAAAGGACCGCCTTACGGCGGCCAAAACTACATCGATCATGTCAAAGATAGCGACCCTTATCATCAGTTTACCTTTGATGAACTACTAGGGGTTGTGGCCGCATACCAGCTTTCCGATTGTGCACCCGGCGTGCGTTACCAATATTCCAACACCGGGTACACCCTTCTGGGAAAAATTATCGAACAGGTTTCAGGTCAAAGCTACAATGACTTCATCTTGGATAATCTGATATTACCCAATGGTCTCATCGATACCTTCCCCGTGAAAAACGCCCACCAGACCACCCTGCCGTGGCCGTTTGTTCCAGGCTATGCTTACACCGGTGATGCGCTGATCGATGTCACCGAAGACAACCTCACCGCCAACATTGCTGAAGGGAACCTCGTCACAACGCCTTACGATCTTGCGTTGTGGTGCGAAAAACTCATGACGGGCGATGCGGGTCTCACCACCGCCACGGTCAATTTGATGATGGCGGCAGCCGAACCGAAGGAGGAAGATTCGACCAGCTTGTATGGTTTGGGACTGGAATACATTCCTTCTCTCGGCTGGGGTCACAGTGGTGCCCAGCAAGGCTACCTTACCAATATGTATTATGATTTTGGTAAAAAAGCATCCTGTGTTCTGTTTGCCAATGTTTGGGATGTGAGTGACGGTTTGACTTCACTTGAAGCCCAGGCTTTGTTTATGCGCCAGACAAACAAGAAAATAACCGCACAGCTGGAATCGTAAAATTGGTTTTGGATGGCCAAAATGCGGACGTGCAAATTCGCCGCCCCCGGAATATAATAATCTATGGATCGGCATGTCTTTATGGACGGGAAGGGCGCACGCCATGCAGACAAATGAAAACGTCATCATCATGGGGGCCGCGGGGCGCGACTTTCACAACTTCAACGTCTATTTCCGTGACAATCCCCGCTACCGGGTGGTCTGCTTTACCGCCACCCAGATTCCCGACATCGACGGGCGCCGCTATCCGGCCGAGTTGGCGGGGAGCCTCTACCCCGCGGGGATCCCCATCGTCGCCGACCATCGCCTCGCCGACCTGATCCGGGAACATCGGGTGGACCTGGTGGCCTTTTCCTACAGCGACGTGCCCCATGTCGAGGTGATGCACAAGGCCGCCGTCGTCACCGCCGCCGGGGCTGATTTCATCCTCATCGGCGCTGCCTATACCATGCTTCCCGCTTCCAAGCCGGTGGTCTCGGTGTGCGCCGTGCGCACCGGCTGCGGCAAGTCCCAGACCAGCCGGGAGGTGGCGCGCATCCTGCGGGGGCTTGGCAAGAAGACCGTCACCGTACGCCATCCCATGCCCTACGGCGATCTGACCCGCCAGGTGGCCCAGCGCTTTGCCGCCCTGGCCGATCTGGATGCCGCCGACTGCACCATCGAGGAGCGCGAGGAGTACGAGCCGGTGATCCGCGCCGGCGGGGTGGTCTACGCCGGCATCGACTACGAGCAGATCCTGCGCCAAGCCGAGGCAGAAGCCGATGTCATCGTCTGGGACGGGGGCAACAACGACACCCCCTTTTTCAAGCCCGACCTGCACATCGTGGTCTTCGATCCCCACCGGCCCGGCCATGAAACCGCCTATTATCCCGGCGAAACCAACCTGCTCATGGCAGACATCGCCGTGATCAACAAGGTGGACAGCGCCGAGGCCGAAAACGTGGAGAAGGTGCGCCAGGCCATCGCGCGCCACAACCCCAATGCGCGGATCGTACTGGCCGAATCGCGATTGCAAATCGAATCCCCTGAACGGATCACCGGCAAGCGGGTCCTGGTGGTGGAAGACGGGCCCACCGTAACCCACGGAGAGATGCCCTATGGCGCCGGGGTCATCGCGGCCCGACGCAGCGGCGCCGCCGAAGTCGTCGATCCCCGCCCCCATCTGACCGGCTCGTTGGAGCAGACCTTTATACGCTACCCGCACATCGGCCCCCTGCTGCCGGCCATGGGCTACAGCCACAACCAGATCCGGGACCTGGCGGCCACCATCGCCGCCACCCCCTGCGATCTCGTGATCTCGGCCACCCCCGTCGACCTCTCCGCGTTGATGCGGATTGAAAAGCCCACCCTTCGCGTCGGTTATAGCTACGCCGACCACGGTCGTCCCACGCTGGCGGAGCTCATCGTCGCCCGTTTCCAGCCCAAAGGAGATTGAGATGGGCGCCTTCGCCGACCTCAAGCCGATTCTGGTTGTGGCCCTGGGCGGCAACGCCCTGATCAAGAAGGGCCAGGCCGGCACCATCGACGAGCAGTTCGCCAACCTGCGGCTTCCCGTACGCCAAATCGCCCGGCTTTCCCGCCACTGGCGCCTGATCATCACCCACGGCAACGGGCCCCAGGTGGGCAATCTCCTCCTGCAGCAGGAGTGCTGCGACCAGGTGCCCAAACTGCCCCTGGAGATCCTCGTGGCCCAGACCGAGGGCCAGATCGGCTACATGATCGAGTCGAGCCTGGACGAGGCCCTGATGGAAATGGACATCGCCTATCGCCCCCTCATCACCCTCATCACCTACGTGGTGGTGAACGACAACGATCCGGCCTTCGCCGCCCCGGACAAGCCCATCGGCCCGGTTTTCAGTGAAATGGAGGTCGCCGCCCTGCCCTACCCCACGATGAAAACGGCCAAGGGTTGGCGCCGGGTGGTGGCCTCTCCTGATCCGGTGACCATCGTGGAAAAACGTGAGATCCGGCAGTTGATGGAGATGGATTTCATCGTGATCTGCTGCGGCGGGGGCGGAATCCCGGTAATTCGCCACGGCCGGGCCTTCGAAGGGGTGGACGCCGTCATCGACAAGGACCTGGCCAGCGCGCGCCTGGCGCTGGAGGTGGGGGCGGACATGCTGCTCATCGTCACCGACGTGGCCGGCGCCATGCGCGACTACGGCGCCCCCGGCGAGACCCTGCTGAGGCGAATCGGCGTCCCCGAGGCCCGCCGCCACCTGGCCGCCGGCCATTTTCCGCCCGGCTCCATGGGGCCCAAGGTGGCGGCCTGTATCCGCTTCATGGAGGGCGGCGGCCTGCGGGCCGCCATCACCTCCCTGGAGACGGTCCTGGAGGCGGTGGGCGATTCGGGGGTGGGCACCCAGTTTACCAGGAATTCAATAGAATGATCGATGAACGATCAACCGGTGAACGGCGGAAGCCTCTGGCAGATGGCCGATTTTGACAATCCATGAAAAGCGAAATAGAGTTGATCTGACACTAGTCTGAAAGGAGGTCGGTTATGCCTGAAATCGGCGTCTACGAGGCCAAGACCCATCTGCCAAAGCTGCTGGCACGTGTTGCCCAGGGGGAACGGTTCATCATCACCCGGCACGGTTTGCCCGTGGCCGAATTGGGCCCCTTATCGAAGCGGTCCGGCGATGATGTCCAAGCGGCCATCGAGGGGCTGAAGGCGTTTCAAGCCGAACACCAACTCGATGGCCTCTCGATCCGGGAGTTGATCGAGGAAGGAAGGCGTCACTGATGCCCTTTGTCCTGGACTGTTCCATGACCATGGCATGGGTCTTCGCGGACGAAGGGTCCGAGCGAACCGCAACATTGTTGGAATCCCTCCTTCAGGATCACGCCTTGGTGCCCTCCCTGTGGCCGATGGAAGTGGCCAACGTGCTTTTGGCGGCCACACGGCGAGGCCGAATCAAACAGAACCACTGGCCCAAACTCCTCAGCCACCTCTCCGCTTTACCGATCCACATCGATGATGAAAACGCCGGCCACGTCTTCAACGACAGCCTGCCGCTGGCCCAAACCCATCAACTATCCGTTTACGATGCCGTCTACCTGGACTTGGCCCTGAGAAAACACCTTCCCCTGGCGACCCTGGACAATCGACTCGCCGCCGCATGCCGGGCGGCCGGGGTGCCGACGCTGTAAGGTGGGTTGCCGCCGGATGTCGGCGGAATGGTCCGAGCGAATCAGTGCGCCAGCGGAAAGGTGCCAATCGTCGAAAAGATCCCTCGCTTGCGCTCGGGATGACATGGGGAGCTTGCACTCGGGATGACATGCGGGCAATCGCCGCGATTCGCCTTATCCCTCACCGCGGCGCGCCATGGCGATGTGGTCGGCGATTTCCTTCATCACGAAGTAGCGCCCTAGTGCATCGGCGAACTCTTCATCCGTGGGCGTCGTGCCGGTGGTCTCGGCGACAAAGCGCCGCACGCGGGCCAGGGCTTGATCGACAGCGGGAAGGTCGGCCGGCATGTCAATTCCTGGCCATCAGGTGGGTGACGGCCTTTTCCAGGCCATCGAGGGAGAGTTCGAACATGGGGAAGATGCGGGCGATGGCGCCGATGGTCTGGGTGTAGCCCCACATGCGCTCGGCCACGGGGTTGAGCCAGCATGAGCGCGGGAAAATTTCCGCCAGGGTCTTGAGTTGGGCGATGCTCGCCTTGCCGCTGCGTTCGTTGATGTAGATCGATCCGTCGGTGGCCATGAGTTCGTAGGGGGCCATGGAGGCGTCGCCCACCATGACCAGCCGGGTTTCCGGGTCGTAGCGGGTGAACTCGGCCACACTGTGCGGCTCGCGGTAGCGGGCTGCATCCCTCCAGACCGCGTCATAGACCGTATTGTGGAAGAAAAAGGTCTTGACCTCCTTGAACTGGGCCCGGGCGTAATCGAAAAGGGTTTGAACCACCGGAATGTACGGATCCATGGACCAGCCCCCGTTGTCGATCATCAGGATCACCTTGAGCCGGTCTTTCAGGCTGCGGGAAAAAACGATCTCGATCTCGCCGGCGTTTTTCATCGTCTGGTAGATCGTGGCGTCCACGTCCACTTGGTCCTTGGGTCCGGCCGGCACCATGTGACGCAACCGCTTGAGGGCCTCGCCGATCATCGCTTCGGTGAGGGGGCCGGTGCGGGAGTAATCTTTATAGCGTCGCTCCATGGCCACCTTGACGGCGCTTTTCCCCCGGGATACGCCCCCCACCCGCATACCGCCGGGATGATATCCCGAGTGACCCACCGGGGATGTGCCGCCGGTGCCGATCCAGCGGTTGCCCCCGTCGTGGCGTCCTTTCTGCTCGGCCAACCGCTGCTTGAAGTACTCGATGAGTTCGTCGGGGGTCAGGCGGCTCAGTTCTTTTTCGTCCATTCCCAGCGCGTCGGCCACGGTCTTGGGATCCCGCAACCATTGATCGAGCATCAGGCGGGCGATTTCATCGATCTCCAAGCCTTCGGCATCCGGCAGCTCGGCTCCTTCGAACTGGTGGGCGAAAACCTGGTCGAACAGGTCGAAGTAGCGCTCGCTCTTGACCAGGATGGCTCGGGCGGCGGTGTAGAAATCGTCCAGAGACGTCACCAGCCCTGTTTTCAGGGCCCGGTGCAGGGTGAGAAAGGCGGTGGGGCTCACCGGCACGCCCTGATCCTTGAGCTTGTAAAAGAAGTCGATAAACATAAAACTTTAGGGTCCAAAAATTTTTAAACTTTTAAAAAAGCCGGCGGCGGCTCACGGTGGTGCCCACCCGAAGGGCGTCCCCGCTTTTTTTAAAAAGCACGCCCAGATAGGGCAGTTCCCCCTTCGCGATATCCTTTGGGGTAAAATCCGGATCGGCGTTGAGGGCCCGGATCCAGTTGATCAGCTCGCGGGTGGCGGGTTTCTTTTCCACCCCGTCGATCTCCCGTAAACGGTAGAAGGCTTCGATGGTCACGTCGATGAGTTGACGGTCCAGATCGGGAAAATGAACGCCGAGGATCTTGCGCATCATCTTCGGATCGGGAAAGGCGATGTGGTGGAAGTTGCAGCGCCCGAGGAACGGATCGCTCAAGTCCTTCTTGGCGTTGGACGTGATGATGATCACCGGCCGGTGCCGGGCCTGGATGGTTTTGTCGATCTCGATGATGTCGAACTCCATCTGGTCCAGGACATCAAGCATGTCGTCCTGGAAATCGGTGTCGGCCTTGTCGATCTCGTCGATGAGCAGCACGGTGCGCTGCTCGGCGACGAAGGCCTGACCGATCTTGCCCATCTTGATGTAGTCCTCGATGTTGCTCACGTTCCGGCTGGAATCGCCGAAGCGGCTGTCGTTGAGCCGCGTCAGGGTATCGTACTGGTACAGGGCTTCGACCAGCTTCATGCTCGATTTGACGTTGAGCACGATCAACGGCATTTTCAGGGTTTCGGCGATGGCGTGGGCCAGCATGGTTTTGCCGGTACCCGGTTCTCCCTTGAGCAGCAGGGGCATTTCCAGGGCCATGGAGATGTTGACGATCCGGGCCAGCTCGTCGTCGAGCACGTAACGGGCGGCACCGGAAAATTTGGCTTGAGCGGGGGTCATGACAAATCCTTTTTATTTAAGACTTTTCTAAAATTTGTACATGTTTTACTTTAAAATGATGATCTGTCCCTCAAGAACAGTACCTTCCCTGCAAGGCCGCCGAGACACCGGCGGTGAGCGAGAGGATCCGTTCGGCCCGGGCCGGCGACAGGGCCCCGGTGCCGCAGGCCGGCGTGATCAGGACCTGATCAACGATGCGCGCGCGACTCACGCCGATGGCCTCCAGATCGGCGGCCTGGGTCTCCCAGCGCCGGAGCAATCCCTCCACGGTGGCGTTGTCGATGTCATCGGGATCCAGGGTCGGCACGATGCCCCAGGCGAGAATGCGCCCGTCGGTGAAAAAATCACGGATTTTCTTCGGGTAGAGCATGAAACGGTCGAAATAGGCGAAGGCGTCGAAGTTGACCACATCCACACCGGTGTCCATCACCATTCCCCAATCGGTGTTGGCGCAGACGTGAATGCCGGCCAGGGCGTCTTCGGCGTGGATGCTGGCGACGATTTCCGCCAGGCTCTCGGACACGTCTTCCGATGAGACACTGATGAATTCCGAAGAACCGAAGCCGGCCAGTCCAGGCTCGTCAATGAACACGATGGCCCGGGCGCCGGCGCGGTCGGACAGGGTTCGGGCCTGCCAGCGGGCGTTGAGGGATAGCTGCTTGACCAGCACGTCTCGCAACTGGGGATCGTGAAAAATGAAGTTGCCGGCGGCGTCCTTGATGGAGGTTCCCAGGGAAAAGGGACCGGCGATCTGCCCCTTGACGGCCAGGGGTTTTTCGGCAAGCCCGGGCAGCCGTTCGCAGAGGGCGTAGAATCCCCGGGCGATCTCCGGGGTCAAGGTGAAGCGCGCATCCAGGCCTTCGGGCCATTTTTCCACGCTTTCCATGTAACTTTCGTAAAACCTGAGCAAGTCCGTCTCGAACCCGGGGGCGTCGGTGTCCAGGACAACCCGGGCGGGGTTGCCACTGTAGCCAGGCAAGCCGGTGGCGAACTGGGCCACGAAGCTCTCCGGGGGATAGGCCGGCAACTGGGGCCAGACCGGCACGCGGGGGGCATGCGCCAATACAAGATCCACGGCCCGCTCAACGTCGGACAGGGGCAGGCTCCCGATAAAAGTGGTGTTGAGACCAGCATGAAACGACAAAACCATTCGCGATGCACCTTTCGATGGTGTTAAAAAAATAGAGGCTAACACGGTCTTCCCGGATTTGACAAGCGCGCCGGGCAATTCCCAGGGATCGGTCGCGGCAGATTCCCTTACCTCCACGGAGGCCGCCGCTAGGATCTCAAGGTAGCGGTCAACCTCAACGGGTGGATCAGCAAATCCAGGGCGTCGGTAATGGAAAGGCACACGGCATCCGCGGCCGCCAGAGTGGCGGACGATGCCCCTTCCCCCAGAATCACCGCCACGCCCAGGGCCGCGGCGTCCAGCATCAACCGGTCGTTGCGGCCGTTGCCCACGGCACAGACCCCCTCGGCCCCCAACGCCTGGATATAGTCCAATTTTCCCTGGTCCTGGGCGCCGGGGGGCAGAATCGACACCCGCGCGGGGATGCCGCGCATCCCCGCGCGCACCTTGCCAAACGTGTCGGCGGTCAAAACGTGAACTTCCAGGTCCGCGCTCAGGCGCTGCAACCGCTCGGCCACCCCGGCGACGAGATTGCCGTCCACCGCCAGGGTGCCGTTGTAATCCAGAACGATGTGATTCAGCCGAATCAGACCCCATCCGGGGATATCGACGCTGATCATGACGGGCTCCTATACAGGGTTCAAAGTTCAAGGCCGCTTCGCGGCGTTCAAGGTTCAAGGCGCCAGGGGCGCCGTTCGGGTTTCCAGGATTCAAATTCAAGGGTTGCGCGTTACCGGTCGGACCGCTCCGAAAAGTCGGCGCTGCCGCTTCCGTAATCGCGTATTCGGACTCGCCGCCAGGCCCTTGCTACTACAAATACGGCGAAAACAGCCACACCGCCGCATCGCGCAGCTTGATGGGCAGGGGCCGGCCGTCCAACTGTCCGATGGACACCGGGCTGGATTCATGGATCGCCTCGTCGATGAAACGTTCAATGCGCGCGCTGAGGACAGGGTCGAAGATTTCCAGGTTCAGCTCGAAGTTGAGGCGCAGACTGCGCGAATCGATATTGGCCGAACCGATCTGGGCATAGGTGCCGTCCACCACGAAGAGCTTGGTGTGAGAAAACGGGGGGGGTTGCCAGTAAACCCGTGCCCCCCACTTGAGCAGTTCCCAGAGCATGTTTCGCGTGGCCCAGTCCACGTAGGGCAGGTTGCTGTGCCGGGGCAGCACCACGTCCACCTTCACCCCCCGCAGGGCGGCGGTCTGCAAGGCGCTCAACACGCTTCGTGGCGGCAAAAAATACGGCGTCATCAGGGCGATGCGCCGATGGGCCGCGGCGATGGCACCGCCCAGGATCGAGGCCAGTTTGGCCAGATCCTCGTTGGGCCCCTCGACAATGGCGCGACACAGAGCGCCGTCCTCCAGCGGATGGCATTCGGGTGAAAGCTCCAGCCGTTGCCCGGTGCAAAATCGCCAATCTTCGATGAAGCACTGTTCCAGTTGGTGGATCACCGGGCCGATCACCTTGAAATGCACGTCTCGCATCGGTTTGGGCCAGCGTTTGGGGATCGCCGCCACGTGCCTGTCGCCGATGTTCATCCCGCCGATGAAACCGATGCGCCCGTCTACGGCCAACAGTTTGCGGTGGTTGCGCAGATTGATCTGCAAGGTGGGCGGCATCAGCCGTGGGGGCAGAAAACGCGTCACCGGCACCTGGCGGCGTTTGAGCAGGGTGCCGGCTCGAGGCCATGAATAGTACTCGCCGATGCCGTCGATGATCACCCGCACCTCCACCCCTCGCTTCACCGCGGCGGCCAAGGCGTCGATGAACCGTCGGCCGGTGCGGTTGCTTTCGAAGATGTAGGTGGTGAGGAAGATACGCCGTCGCGCCGCATCGATGGCTTCGAGCATCAGCGGATAGGCCTGGTCCCCGTTGACGAGCATCTCCAGGCGGTTTCCGGCCACCAGGGGCACCCCGGTGACGGTGTCCGAAACCCTGGCCATGGCCCGTAGCGCACCGGGAACCGGAGAGCTTTCCAGGGCGGTCTCTTCCAGGGCCAGGGGTTTGAAATGCGGCGCATCGAAGCGCCACTGGGTCCGCAGACCCAGTTGCCGGGCACGGGTGAGCACCCGGTTGACACCGAACACAAAGTAGAGCAACGGACCGACGAAGGGGAAAATCAGGCTGACGGCGACCCAGCCCAGGGCGGCCCGGGCATCACGCTTGTGCAGCAGGGCGTGCCCCACAGCAAGCACGCTGAAAAAAATTTCCAGCGCTATCCAGAGGTAAACGGACATGGCGTAGCCGCGACGATCAACCCATGGGATCCGCCCGGTCCGGCACCGCGTTGGCCGGGCAGTCCGTGAAGGCACAGCGCCGGCACTCATGGCGCCGCACCGTGACCAGAAAAACCGCCCAAGACAGCAGGTACACCAACAGCAGCCCGGGCTCCTCCGCCAGCCAGGCCAGCGGGAAAAAGAACACCACCCCCATCGCCCCCACCGGCGCCAGTTTCTCCAGGCGGCTCATGGCCGTTGGCTTCGGTGGGAAAAACTTGGGCACCCCCCAGAAAAAGATACATTTCAGAAAGCGGCCCGGTTTCTGGTAGTGCGGACAATGGGTACAAAAGAAATACAACACGGCCACCAGCCCCGCAACCACCACGAGGCCGTAGACCACGAGACCGAGGGCGGAACGCGGATAGATGGCCACCACGGCGGTGATCAGCGGCACCAGCCCCGCGGCCGTATAATACAACCAGTCACTGAAACGGTAGTGGTCCCTGACCTCAACACGCTGTTCCGTCATGGCATCTCCTCCCTGATGCATCGTTTAAATCAAACGAACGATACGAGAAAGTTTATTGGTACGCCTTGGCCCGGGGCAAGTCAAACCGCTTTTGACCGCTTGCCCCAACGCATGGCGATGCCCCGGGCAACGGCGGTCGGGTTTGACCCCATGGTCGGAGTGTGTTTATGCTGTTTTTAGACCATCCAGGCCGGCAGGCGGCTGCATCGAAGCCGATCCAGCCGCCTGCCGCACTTCTTTCTTCCCTCCAATGGAGCCGCAAACCATGGAAAATCAGAATCTTTTCAAAAATTGGGGCACCTTCAAGAAAGGAATGGATGCCGCCAGCATCCAACTTTCCTTCGCCAGTCATCTCGAGTACTCACTTTCAAAAGACCAATACACCGCTACCAAGAGAGATATGTACACCGCCCTGGCGCTCACGGTCCGCGACCGCATGATCGAACGCTGGATCAGGACCCAACAGAAATACCATGAGCACGACGTCCGGCGGGTCTACTACCTGTCGGCCGAGTACCTCATGGGGCGGATGCTCACCAACAACCTCATCAACCTGGGCATCTACCAGGAAACGGAGAAAGCCCTGGCCGAACTGGGGATCGACCTGGAGGAGCTCGCCGAAATGGAGCCGGACATGGGGCTCGGCAACGGTGGATTGGGGCGCCTGGCCGCTTGCTTCCTCGACTCCATGGCCACCATGGCCCTGCCGGCCCAAGGCTACGGCATTCGCTACGAATTCGGGATCTTCGATCAGGCCATCCGTAATCTGGGTCAGGTGGAAATGCCCGAAAATTGGCTCAAGTTCGGCAATCCTTGGGAACTCCCGCGACCGGAGTACAGCTTCTCCGTGGACTACAACGGTTTCGTCAAGCAGATCCATCTGCCCGACGGGCGTCTGGTGACCGAATGGAGCGACACCAACCGGGTCATCGGCGTCGCCTATGACGTGCCCATCATCGGCTATGGCAACAACACCGTCAACAACCTGCGCCTCTGGTCGGCCCGGGCCAGCCGGGAATTCGAATTGCAGTATTTCCAAGACGGCGACTATCTCAAGGCCGTGGAAGAAAAAAACCTCTCTGAAAACATCTCCAAGGTCCTCTATCCCAACGACCGGATTTACGCAGGCAAGGAACTGCGCCTCAAACAGCAGTACTTCTTCGTATCGTGCACGATCCAGGACATCATCCGTCGCTATCTTCACGAACACAAGGATTTCTGCTTGTTCGCCGACAAAACGATCATCCAGCTCAACGATACCCACCCTTCCCTGGCCATCGCCGAGCTGATGCGCCTGCTCCTCGACCGCTACCAGATGAGTTGGGAACACGCCTGGGACATCACCCAGCGAACCTTCGCCTATACCAACCATACCCTGTTGGCCGAAGCCCTGGAGAAGTGGCCGGTATCGATGCTCGAACACCTGCTGCCCCGCCACCTGATGATCATCTACGAACTCAACCGGCGGTTTCTACGCGATGTCTCCACCGTCTTTCTCAACGATACCGAACGGATGAAACGGATGTCCATCATAGAGGAGGGGCCGGAAAAATTGGTGCGGATGGCCCATTTGGCCATCGTCGGCGCACGTTCCGTCAATGGGGTGGCCGAACTGCACAGCCGGCTGCTGCGCGAACGGGAGCTGAAAGATTTTTACGAGATGTACCCCGAACGCTTCAACAACAAAACCAACGGCGTCACCCCCCGGCGATGGGTCCTGGCCGCCAACCCGGCCCTCTCGGGGTTGATCACCACCCGTATCGGCAGCGGCTGGATCACCAACCTCGATGAACTCAAACGGCTCGATCCGCTCATCGATCCGCCCGTGGCCAATGACGACGACTTCATCCGGCAGTGGCAATCGATCAAGCGGGC
>JAQVTF010000251.1 GCA_028700185.1 Desulfobacteraceae bacterium
GGCCATGGAAAATCCGCCGTTGCGACCGGAAGCGCCATAGCCACAGACATCGGCTTCGATCACCCGCACATCGATACCGGCATCGAGGCGCTTAAGGTGGTAGGCAACGGACAGGCCGGTGTATCCCCCGCCGATGATGGTCACGTCGGCCCGCTGGTTGCCCACCAGGGGCGGGTTGGCCACAATGGGCGTGGGCAGCGATGCCAGCCACCAGCTCTTTGATGCGTAGTCGCTCATCCGTCACTCCTTTTTTTCGGCTGAAGGGCGCCGTCTTCGCCTGTCTCGAATCGCAGCGCCGATGAAAAATCATCCTGTCCCCGTGCCGGTTTCCCCGGTGGCCAGGGCCAGCCCCGCGGATCCGGGGCGACGATTTCCACCACCTGGTCGCGGGTGGGGTGATCGAACCGCAGGCACCTGGCGTAAAGGGCGATGGCCCCGCCGGGCAACGGTGCGCCGGCCCCGTACTTGAGGTCCCCGAGGATCGGGTGCCCCACGGCGGCCAACTGGACCCGGATCTGATGGCTGCGGCCGGTCAGCAGCGCCACTTCCAGCAGGCTGGTTCCCTCCATGGTTTCCAGGACCCGATAGTCCAACAGAGCCCGGCGGGCGCCAGGCGCGTTGGGGCCGGTCACTTCGCTGCGCCGCCGCCGGGAAACCTTGCGTAACCAGTGCGCCAGACGGCCCCCTTCGTTTTCGAGGCATCCGACCACAACGGCCCGGTAGACTTTCTCAATCCGCCCCTCGCGGAAGGCGGCCGACAGCCGGGCCGCCGCCTTGGAGGTCCGGGCCAGGACCACGACGCCGGCCACCGGTCGGTCCAGGCGGTGCACCAGCCCCACGAAGACGTTTCCCGGCTTCTGGTACTTCTCCTTCAGGTAGGTCTGCACGGCCTCGACCAGGGTCGGATCCCCGCTGGCGTCGGGCTGGCACGGCAACCCGGCCGGCTTGTTGACGGCCAGCAGATGGTTGTCCGCGTAAAGGATTTCCAGGGGTGCTTCAGTCATGGGAAATCGTTGCCAGGAAAAGGTCAAACCGGCCACATGGGGTGAACGCCGGTTGCCACCCGCCGGTCTTCAGCCCTCGCTACCGCCGCCCCGACGGACGACCAACCCCATGGTATTCAAACCGGTGGCCGAGGAGGTGCCGGCGATCTTGGCCGTCACGCTATCGCCCACTTCCCGACAGATGCTCAAAAAGATGCCTCGTCAATAAAAACAAAGGAACCATTCAAGGCACCGTTCAATATCAGATTTTTAAAACAGTTTCTCTCAGATTTCCCCTGGCGGGACAATTAATGACACCAGCTTGTTTTCCGCAATGATTATTATTTTGTTCAAATGGCGCAGATACAGGTATCATGGGAAAACCTTACCATATCTCAGTAATTTTCGGTTCGATTTTTTGCATATAACGGGTTGAAATATTTTCGAAAATCGTAATTTTTCGCTTGACCAAGGGCAGTTAGTATGCCCCGTATTTTTGTATAACCAATAATATCAGGAGGTTATACATGACGCGAAGGCCAGTTCCGAAACGGTTGCCAAAATCCGCTAACTTCGAAAATTTCATGCAACTACCTGTTAATAAACTAAAAAATGCGCCAGAGCGGACTTCCGGTGGCAACAAGACGGCCAGTTGTTCATCTGCCGGATCAAGGCCGGCACCAAGAAAAGGGTCCTTTCGCCAAACCCTGTCCCGGCCGACAGCATTGTCTTTTTCGACGCCACCGTTCTGCTCGGTACCGAGGGCGTCAATCAAAGCAAAACACCTTTGCGATTGGTGGGCTACGAGGTCGACCGGGTCAAGTATTGGGTTGCCACCAACCGCGACGAGCTTACCGGTGAACAAATCGCCCAAGCGTACAAGCTGCGATGGAATATCGAGAATTTCTTCGCTTGCCGGAAATTACTGATTTACACTGAGGCGCTTGGCCACCATGATCCAAGCGGTGCTGGACGGCGAAGAATAAGGCTTTGGCCTCTATCAGAGAGAAAATGAAGCCCCATGAAACAGCGTTTGATCTTCATCGTTGCCAGTACCCTGATCTTTGCCGGTATCTGTTTCCAGGTACACCGGATTCACTGCGCGGACAAATCGGCCTACATCGATGAAAAACTGGTGCGGCTTTCTTTCCAAATCGAGGCCACGGTGGAAAACCTGCGGCGTTTTTCGCAGTACGTCCACGAAGTGCTGGTGGACACGCCCGAAATCGGCGCCCTGATGGAAAAGGCCTGGCAGGGCAGCAAGGCGCAGCGCGCCGGGCTGCGCCAGCGTCTGTACGAGGGGATCCGGCCCGCATACGAGCATCTTCTCAAGTTCAACTTCCGCCAGCTGCATTTCACCTTTCCCGACAACCACAGTTTTCTGCGCATGCACGCACCGGATGAATTCGGCGACGATCTGAGCCAGACCCGGATCTCGTTCCGACTTGCCAACGAGACCCGGCAGCCGGTCTCCGGCTTCGAGGAAGGCAAGATCTACAACGGCTATCGATTCGTTTATCCCGTCTTTCACGAACAGCGGCACTGCGGCGTAGTGGAGGTTTCCTTCTCGATGGCGTCCTTCTTGGACATCCTGGCCTGTCTTGAATCGCATCGGCTCCGGTTCATTATCAAGCGTTCGGTGGTGGAGGATGCGGTCTTCGCGCACCATCGAAACAACTACCGGGCGAGCGCCCTCACCCCGGACTACCTCTATGACAAGGGGGTGTACGAAGCGTGGGCGCCGGAGCAAGAGGCGTTGTTTGCCGTCATGGGCCCGCATTTGACCGAACAGATGGAGATGGAAGAAGATTTCGGCTTCGTCATGCGCCAGGGCGGCCTGGACTGGCTGATACTGTTCAAATCCCTTCGCAACATCGAGCAAAAACATGTCGCCTACATCGTTTCCGCCTGCGTGGATACGGAACACCGGCGCTTGCACAACGCCCACGTCACAACCTTGTTCGTGCTTATTGTCGCCTTTGCGGCCCTTCAGATTCTTGTCACATTAATCATCACCGAGCGCCAGAAGCTCAAGCGACTGTCAAGCACGGACACACTGACCCGCCTTGCCAACCGCAACAGTTTCATTGAAAGCGCGACGGTGGAGATGGAACGCGCTCGGCGCTACGGGTCACCGCTTTCGGTGCTGATCCTGGACATCGAC
>JAQVTF010000088.1 GCA_028700185.1 Desulfobacteraceae bacterium
ACGTTGCCGCTCCAGCGATCGTTTGTCCCGCTCCGACCGATGTTTTTTGAAACTTGAAACTAGAAACTTGGAGGACGATAGCAAGCTCTGCGCCAGATCGCGAAATATTCGGAATAACAAATATTTTTTTCGGCCTTTTGATGGCCCGATCAATGGGCAGGGGTTCTCGCAAACCAAGTTTCAAGTTTCATTCTGCCAATAGATGATCCGCTGGCACAAGGGGCAGATCTTCAAGTCGTCCTGGCGCTGCAACTCATTGTAAAGCTGGGGGGGGATGTTCATATGGCATCCCTGGCAGACACCGTTGACCACTCCGGCCACGGCCCGTTGGTCAGGCTGTTGCACCCGGGCCTTGAGGTAAATGGGCATCAGCTCCGGATCGACCCGACCGGCGATCTCCTCACGCTCCTGGCGAAGCGCTTCCAGCCGTTTCCGGTCCTCGGCCATGGCCTGCTCCACCGCGGCGGCTTCATCGGCCAACACCTGGCTACGATCCGCAACATCTTGTTTTTTGGTTTCCAGGTTCCTCTTGGCCGCCTCGATGGTGTCCAAGAGGGTCAACATCTCGTCTTCAACGCCGGAAACGATGGCCTTGATGTCATCGATCTCCTTGAGGGTGGCCTGGTACTCCTTGTTGGTCTTCACCTCGTGGAGGCGGGCGCCTCTCTTGGCGGCCCGGTCCTGCTGCTGACGCGCCTCGCCCTCCAGCTCTCGGTAGCGTTTGTTGAGTTCGGCCAAGTGAGCCTCGGCGGCTTGAACCGCATCGGCCAAACGCTGCCGTTCAACCGTGAGCTCGTCGAAGCGCTTCGGCGCCACCGCCAAGGCCTTCTCAACGCGATGAATGTCGATTTCGGCATTCTGCAACCGAACCAGGGTCTGAATCTTTATTTTCATTGTCTCTCGTCCACGGCGATAATGGGAACCCGAAGGCTGGTGAAGGCGTCTTTCTCCAACTCGCACGCCGTCACCTCCACCCCTTCGGCCGCCAGTTTCCGCTTCAGCCGCTCGGCCACATCGCCGATCATGATCCGCTCGGAGCCGAAGTGGCCGATGTCGATGGCGCCCCGTTGCGCTGCGGCAATATCCCGGGCCTGGTGATAGTGAATTTCACCGGTTATATAAACCTGCGCCGAGCTGGCGAGGAAATCCGGCGTCAGGCTTCCGCCGCTGCCGGAGCAAAGCGCCACTTCGTGGACCGTCAACCGGGGATTTCCCACCAGCCGTGCCTCGTCCAGTCCCAACCGCCGGCACACGTCCCGGGCCAGGTCTTCCAGCGCCATGGGCCGGGCCAATCCCCCGATACGCCCCAGGCCGGCCAAGGATGCAGACGGCAGGAGGGCCGATCCCAGGACCCGGGTGGTGGCCACGTCGAGTCGTCGCGCCAGCACGTCGTTGAGGCCGTCCGGTGCACTGTCGTAACTGGTGTGGGCCGAATAGATGGCCAGTCGTGCCTTCAAGGCGTCGGCGATGATGCGTCCGACGGGGGCAGCGGCGTCGATTTGCCTCAACGGTTTGAAAATCAACGGGTGATGGGTGACCAGCAGGTCCACTTGGTTGCGACAGGCCACCGACACCACTTCGGGCAACGGGTCCAGGGACACCCAAACCCGCCTTACCGGCCAATCCAGGGCGCCCACCTGCAAACCGCAGTTATCCCATTGCTCGGCAAGTTCTCCCGGCGCCATGGTTTCCAGATGCCGGATCACTTCGGCGACAGTCGTCACCCTTTTGCCTTTCCTCTCGACGTTGCGGCACCACCGCATCGAATCAGGGTGTAAAGATGGAAAAGTGGGCCCACCTGGGTTCGAACCAGGGACCGACCGGTTATGAGCCGGTGGCTCTTCCAGCTGAGCTATGGGCCCTTTGGCAGCCTGAATTTCAGGTCCCCGCCTTCCTATCGACCGGCGGGAGCTTTGTCAACCTTCGATGAAGCTCTTGAGCTTGCGGCTGCGGGTGGGATGCCGCAGCTTGCGCAGGGCCTTGGCCTCGATCTGCCGGATGCGCTCACGGGTAACGGCAAAATCCTGTCCCACCTCTTCCAGGGTGTGATCGGCTTTTTCGCCGATGCCGAATCGCATCCGCAGCACCTTTTCTTCTCTTGGCGTCAAAGTGGCCAGGACCTTGCGGGTCTGTTCGGCCAGGTTCATGCTCACGGCGGCTTCGCTGGGCAGCATGAACTTCTTGTCCTCGATGAAATCGCCCAGATGGCTGTCCTCTTCCTCACCGATGGGCGTCTCCAGGGAGATGGGCTCGCGGGCGATCTTGAGTACCTTGCGCACCTTGTCCAGGGGGATTTCCATCTTATCGGCAATCTCTTCCGGGCTTGGTTCACGCCCCATCTCTTGCACGAGGTAACGCGAAGTGCGAATCAGCTTGTTGATGGTCTCGATCATGTGGACCGGGATGCGAATCGTGCGCGCCTGATCGGCGATGGCGCGGGTGATGGCCTGGCGGATCCACCAGGTGGCATAAGTGGAAAACTTGTAGCCACGCCGGTACTCGAACTTGTCCACGGCCTTCATCAGGCCGATGTTGCCTTCCTGGATCAGATCGAGAAACTGCAAACCGCGATTGGTGTACTTCTTGGCGATACTCACCACCAGCCGCAGGTTGGCCCGGGTGAGTTCGCTCTTGGCGTCCTTGGCCCGTTGGCGCCCGTCCTCCACCCCCGCCATGATCCGCTTCAGCGCGGGGCTACGCGCCTTGATGCGATCTTCACGGCTCGCAATCTGGTCGAGGGTGTCCTTGAGATCGTCGCACAACACCTCCAGTTCTTCTCCGGAAAGGTGGCAACGGGAGGCGGCCCACTGGATGAACTCGGTGCGATCTTGGAGCTGGTTGCGAAACTCGGTGAGGGGAATGCCCATTACCTCGGCGCTCATGGCCACCTTGCGGTTCATATGGTCGAACCACTCGATCTGCCCCCGGATCAAGGCTTCAATTTTGTCGATCACCCCGCCTTCGAGTCGCCAATCCTTGATCAGATCGAAAATCTTGGCGTTACGCCGGGCCACGGACCGCCGTACCCGCCGATGTTCGGCAGGGGGTAATTCTCCCCTGAAAAGCTTTTCCCGAAACCCCGAATTTTCGGCGTCTACCCGCCGAATCTCCGCCATGGTCTTGATAAACTTGTCGGTTTGAAGCATCTCGTCCACATAGGTTTCGCCCTCGTCCACGTCACGCAGGACGTACTTGGGCCGCAACACCCCGGACTCGATCTGCTCGCCAAGCCGCAAAATGCACTCGACGCCGGTGGTGGTGTCCAGCAACGCGCGCAACACCTCCTGCTCTCCGGCCTCGATTTTCTTGGCGATCTCCACTTCGCCTTCACGGCTCAGCAGCGTCACCATCCCCATTTCGCGCAGGTACATCTTTACCGGGTCGCTTACCGACCCGTAATCGGCCATGGGAAAATCGTCGTCCTTGCTCTTGTCCTCCTTCACGCTGACTTCGGATTCGGTATCCGGCTCGGTGAGCTTTCCCTTTTCCTCTTCAACGACATCGATGTCGTGCTCGTCCAGGAAAATCAACGCCTCGTCGATGATGTCGGCCGAACGCAGCTCCTCGGGTAACACCTCGTTGATATCGTCGTAGGTCAGATACCCCTGGGCCTTGGCCTTGGCCACCAATTGGCCGAGAACCTTCTTGCTGAGACGATCGGCACCGGCCGCCTCAGTGGTCTTGCCTGCACCGGTGGTCTTGCCTGCACCGGTGCTCTTTGAAACAGCTTTCTTCTTGTTGGTCGTTTGCCCTTTGGCAGCGGACGGCTTTGACATGAATGCGCTCCTCCTGCGTGGGATCGGGGCTGATCATTGCTAGTGATTCAACAACTTACGCCGAGCAAGTTCCCGCTGGCAGGCCACCTGCTGCCGTTCTTGCAGCAGCCGCTGCCAACGCGTCTCGTCGGAGGCCTGTTCGGCCTGGGCGATGGCATCCAACACCTCTCGACTCGGCCGGCCGCGCGCCCGTTCGAACTGGCCGATCAGTTTCCGGCATCCGGAAGCGGTCCACTGCTCATCACTCATGGCCAAGGCCGCAGCCAGCCGCTGGAGTTGCGGATCCTTCAGACGCTCGATAACACCGTCCACCGTGCCAGCCTCGCGGTAGCGGGTCAGGACCGCCTCGGCAACGGCCTTTAATTGAAAGTTTTTAAAATAAGACGTCAAACAACGTTTGTCGATGTCGGCCAAGGCGTCCGGATACTGAAGCATCATGGCGGTCAGTTGGCGCTCGATGGCCGGCAGACACAAAGGGGCCAGACCTTCGGTTGGGCCGCCGGTCTTCGCCGCCGGCGGACGGGCAACGGGACGGGCCAAACGCCGGACGATGGCCGTCTCGTCCACCCCTACCTTTTCGGCCAGCAGCTTGACGTACAGGGAACGGGTGACCGGATCACCCACCGCCTGAAGGGGCCCGATGAGATCCCCCACGGCCATGGCCCGGCCTTCAATGGTATCCCCATGTTGCCGCAGGGCCGCATCGATGAGAAACGCCACCATCCCCTTGGCTTCGGTCGCCAGGTCCGCGAAGGCTTCCGGTCCATGTTCCCGCAGGTACGTGTCCGGATCGTGCCCTCCGGGAAGTTCGAGCACACGCGTATTCACCCCGCTTTCGCGCTGGTAGCTGCCCGCTTGAAATCGCGAATGGAGCTGCTCGAAAATGGGACGGGTACGCTCGGCGGCCTTCTGCCCCGCCGCGTCCCCGTCAAACACCAGCACGATGTCCCCGCTGCCGATGAAGCGCTTCAGCAAGGCGACCTGTTCGGCGGTCAGGGCGGTGCCCAAGGTGGCCACGGTATTGGTGATGCCGTGCTGATGCAGGGCCAACAGGTCCATGTACCCCTCGACAATAAAAACCGCCTTCCTGGCACGGCAATGCTCCCGGGCTTGGTAGAGCCCGTAGAGGCAGCGCCGTTTGTTGTAGAGAGGGGTTTCCGGCGAATTGAGATACTTGGGCAATTCATCATCCAGGACTCTTCCTCCGAAACCGATGATCTTTCCGTTGAGATCCGAGATCGGAAAAATGATGCGCCCGCGAAATCGATCGTAAAAACCGCTGCCACTGCGCCGAGGAACCACCAGGCCCGCCTTTTCCGCCAAGGCTTCCGGCACCCGCCGGGCCCTGAGGAAGCGCAGCAGGTGGTCCCAACCTGCCGGCGCGTAGCCAAGCTGAAAGGCCTCCACCACCGCGGTGCTCAGTCCGCGACGGTTCAGATAGTCACGAGCCGACCGGCCCTCCGTCGACCGGGCCAGGGATTGACGATAGAATTCCAGGGCCACGCTGTTGACGGCCTGGAGACGGGAGCGCAGGTCCACCCCCCCCTGACCGGCGCCGGAAGTGGTTTCCGGGATGGCGATGTGGTACCGTTCGGCCAGGGCCCGCACCGCTTCGGGAAAGCTCATCCCCTGGTGCTGCATCAGGAAGGCGAATACGTTTCCTCCCTGGCCACATCCGAAACAGTGAAAAATCTGCTTTTCCGGGCTCACGGTGAAGGAAGGGGTCTTCTCGTTGTGGAACGGGCATAGCCCGACCAGGTTCCGGCCGGCCGGCTTGAGCACCACCACTTCCGAAATGACCTCGACGATATCGGCCGCGCGGCGGACGTCTTCAATGATGGATTCGGGGATCAAACCGGCCAAGCGGATCCTCCCGCCAGGTATGCCCCGGAGTCAGGTATGCCGGGAATTCAGGAATTCAAGTGCTGCGGATACCACAGCGTGTCGTCAGGAGAACCTTCGACAATTCGGAGGCCGAAGGCGACCTCCCGCCGAGCCCTGAAAGATCGATAGCCTTCAAAAACAATCAGCTCTTCGCCACCTAAGGCGCCGCCTATTTCCCGGCTTCGTCCGGAGGAGCGGGGAAATCCGCCAGGACCTCATGGATGCTGTCGGCAGCCATTTGAGAAGCGCTGATCCATTCTCCACGACGTCGGATGAAATCGCCCATGGCAAACAGGTTTTCAGCCAGTGACTGCTGGGTCTCGTCAAATTCCCCGGACCAGAGCATCCGTCCGCTGGCAGCCTCGACAAGGTAAAAGCCGTAGGCCACCGAGGCCGGCTGCCGAACGGCGAAGCGCCCCCCCTGCCTGCCATGAATCCGGTAGAGGTAGCCGACCAGAACCGCCTCGGCCTCCACCTGACGGGCAACGGCCATGATCAATTCCCGCTCCCCGGGGGGTAGATCCAACCGGGCGCTGAGGGTGTCCATGGTGCTGCCCACCGATTCCGGTGAAACGATCTCAAATCCCCGGTCCCGCAAAAAGACTTCGGTGGCTTCGGTGAGCTGGAGCGCCACGTCCGGGGCCGCCTCGCCGGTGATGAACATCTTTCCGGTCAACGGCGATCGGACCCCCTGCCCCTCGCCATAGACCCGGGTCATATCGATGACCGGCGCCAAAGCGATGCGCCCCGGGATCGGGGCTTCCTCCGTCTCGGCGACAGATCCTTTACCGACGGCGCACCCGCCCAGCATCGCCAGGCAGACAAAGACCAGGGTCACTGCTGTTCTGACGCCGGCCATTCTTGCATGTTGATCCGCTTTGAGCGCTCTCATCGCTGATGCCCTCGTTGTCAAGCCGCCCCGGATTGTTGGCGGATGAACGGTTACAGGACGCCTTTGCTCGATCGCACCGATCGCACCCGGGGCTCCAGGGCAACGGCTTGGTCCAGGGCCCGGCCCAATGACTTGAATATCGCCTCCAGCACGTGGTGCCCGTTCTCGCCATAGGGAACCTCCACATGCAGGTTCATGCCTCCGCGGTTGCTCAGGCCGCGGAAAAACTCCTTGGCCAACAGGACATCCATGCCACCGGCGGTAAAATCCCCCGGCGGCAGGCGCCAGACGAGGAAAGGACGATTGGACAGATCGATGGTCACCACCGCCAGGGCATCATCCATCGGGGTCACCGCATGTCCGTAACGACGAATCCCCCGCCGATCGGCCAGCGCTTGGGCCACCGCATCGCCCAGAGCGAGTCCCACGTCCTCCACCGTGTGATGGTTGTCGACTTCCAGGTCACCGTCTGCTTCCAGGGCCAGATCGAAAAACCCATGCACCGTGAAAAGGGTCAACATATGATCGAAAAAACCGATCCGGGTCTTCACCTCCGCCTTGCCCGCGCCGTCGAGATTCAGGTCAAGACGAATATCGGTTTCCAGGGTCTTTCTCCGAACGGTGGCCTTGCGATCCGCCATCGGTTGCCTCCAACGGTCCCGGGTCGGGCCAAAAAACCCGTAACCTATTGAAATCACTTATGCAGAAATTTAAGGTGGAATTATTCTATATATGTCAGCAACTCCGCTCTGTCAACATGGACGTTGATTGCGATGGGGACGATCGGGGCGGATCCCGCCAGGTCATGGAGCCGTTTCTGCCATGGCCTGGCCACGGCGTCCGCTATCCGATGGTATCGATGGCGGCGAACCGGGGCTCGTGCAGGGGGATCAACACGTCGGCCATGTCTCGCACCCGAAGCATGATGTCATAAGCCTCGTAAGCATTGACCACCGTGCCCGGCGGAATCACCTCCATTTCCATGCCACGAATCGCCGGTGGCGGGTTGAAATTTTCGTCGATGACGCAAAACCCGGTAATCACGGCCAAGCCGTCCTTGGTCTCCACCGCCACGCTCATTCCGCCGTCGCTGTGAGCCGGTGTATGGATCATCCGCAGGCCCGGGGCGATTTCGGTATCGGCGGATAAAATTTCGATGCGGCCGTCTGCCTCCACATCCTCGATATAGTCTTCAAGATACCGAAAATCGAGGGGATGGGGGGCATGGATGCGCGCCATCTCCTTTTCATGAACGTAAAAGCGGGCATTGACGCATTTGTAATCGTTTTCGCAGTGGTCGTTGTGCAGATGGGTGTGCAGAACGATGTCCACGTCCTCCGGTTTCAGCCCCCAGCGGGCCAGCCCCGCCTCAAAGGTGTAGATGGAGCCGCCGATGGCCTGTACCCGGTCTTCGCTCTGGATGGGATTCATCTCCCCGGTGTCCACCAGGATGGTCTGATCCCCCCCTTCCAGATACCAGACATAGATGGGGATGGTGTAAGGTTTGCCGTAGTCGTGCTGGTAGGTCATCATCCCCTTGTCGAACACCTTGGTGCCGGTGACGATGGGGTGAATGCGATAGGTTGTCATGGTGGGCCTCTTTTCTTGGTGTGTTCCCGAGAAATCCCGAACGGTCATCCCAAGCCCGCTGCCGACTGTCGTTCCGAGCGAAGTGCGGAATCTGCGGTCGGGAGTGCGCCAAGAGGTGACGGCAACGCCAAAGAGATTCCGCTTCGCTCTGAATCACCGCGGAATGTCTTCTTCGAAAGAACCGAGAGGCGCTCCTGGCAACGGCGGATGCCTTGCCCGGATTCTCTCATGCCTGAATTCCCGCCGGGTTCTGCATCGGCATTTCATCGATAATCTATGGCACCGCCGTGCAAATGGCAACCGGTGTCCATCCATCGGCCCGCCTTCGGGCTAATCGGCCAGATGGTACTTTTTCATCTTGTAGCGCAACGTGCCCCGGGGAATGCCCAACAGCCGGGCCGCCCGGGCGGTGTTGCCATCGGTGCGGGCCAGGGCCCGGCCGATGAGCTGGCGGGTGACACTGTCCACCACCGAGTCGATATCCAGCAGGTCATCGGGCAAATCGATCCCCGGGGCGCAAGCCTCGAAGGTGACGATCTCCCGCGGCAGGTGGGCCGGCCGCAACCGGCCATCGTTGTACATGATGCAGATGCGTTCCATCACGTTGCGGAGCTCGCGCACGTTGCCCGGCCACCGATACTGCTGCAGCAGGTGTTGGGCGTCGGCGTCGATATCCTTGAAATCCTTGTGAAACTGGCCGGAAAACTCCATCAGGAACAACCGGGCGAGGGCATCGGTGTCCTCGGGTCGCTCTCGCAGCGGGGGAACATGGATGGGAAACACGTTGAGGCGGTAGTAGAGATCTTCGCGAAAGCGCCGTTCACGGATGGCCTCCAGCGGATCGATATTGGTGGCCGCGATGATCCGCACATCGGCCGCGATGTCCCGTGTGCCCCCCAGCCGCCGGAACCGGCGTCGTTCCAGCACCCCGAGGAGCTTGGCCTGCAGGGCCTGGGGAATCTCGCCGATCTCGTCGAGAAACATCGTTCCCCCCTGAGCGGTTTCGAAAAGCCCCTTCTTGCGCTGCACCGCGTCGGTGAAGGCGCCCTTCTCGTGGCCGAACAGTTCGCTCTCCAGCAGGTTTTCCGGCAGCGTGGCGCAGTTGATCTCCACGAAGGGCTGCTCCTTGCGCGGGCTGAGGTAATGGATGGACTGGGCCACCACCTCCTTGCCGGTACCGCTTTCGCCCGTCACCAGCACCGTGGCGTTCTCATGGCGCGCCACTTCGCCCACCTGGCGCATCACCTGGCGCATCTGGGAGCTCTCGGCCACGATCCGGTCCGCGGCGGGCACCTTGAGCCGTCGGCGCAGCAGGTGCACTTCCTTCTTGAGCCGCTGGGCTTCGAGGGCCAGGCGGGTAATCAGCTTGATCACGTCGGCTTTGAACGGTTTCTTGATATAGTCGTAGGCCCCCAGTTTAAGGGCTTCCACCGCCGATTCCACCGAGGCATAGCCGGTGACAACAATCACCAGAAGATCCGGATCCAGTTCCTTGGCCTGGCGCAACACGTCGATACCGTTGCGGTCCGGCAGATTCAGATCCAGCAGGACCAGGTCCACCTCGCTGCGGCCGAGGTGGGCCAGGGCCTCGGCGCCGGTGGAAACCGAGGTAACCTGATAGCCTTCTTCGGTGAGGATCCGCTCCAGGGTGGTGCGAATAATCGCTTCGTCGTCAACGACCAGAATGTGTTCCATTGCCGACTCCTTCGGCCTCCACCGGCAGATAGATGCGAAAGCAGGCGCCGCCGCCGGGCCTGTTCTCCACCGTGATCCGTCCGCGGTGTTCTTCGACGATGGTGTGGGTGATGGCCAACCCGAGGCCGAACCCGTCGGGATTGCGGGTAAAAAAAGGGTCGAAGAGATACTCGATATCGTCCGGGTGAACTCCGGGGCCGTCATCGCTGATACAAAGCTCCACCGCCCGGCAGCCATCAAGGGTTTCCAGGTTCTCGTGGAGACGGGTGGTGATGCGGATCGTGCCGCCATCGGGCAGCATCCGGATGGCATTGAGCAGGATGTTGAGCACGGCCTGCTTCATTTTTTCCGGATCGAGGCGGATGGGCGGCAGATTGTCCGGAGTGTCGCGTTGAAGCTCGATTTTTTGCCGACGCATCTGTTTATGGACAAAAAACAGCGTGTGATCGATAACTTTGTTCAGGTCCCGGGTCACGAGCCGCGAGGACGGATTGGCGGCGAACTCCAGCAGCTCGGTGATGATTTTTTCGAGTTTTTCGATCTCCTCCAGAGCACTCTGCATCAGGAGTCGTTCGTCGGTGCGGTTGGCCATGCGGTCATGGAGGTCGTCGAGCAACAGGCTGATGCCGGTGAGCGGGTTGCGGATTTCGTGGGCGATTCCCGCCGCCAGAGTGCCCAGGGACACCAGTCGATCGCTGCGCCGCAGGTGGTCCTCGATCTCCTTGCGCTGGGTGACATCCCGAAAAATCAACAGGGTGGCGCTGTTGCCAGTCCCCGAAGCGGTGCGATGGATACATGAAAAGGAGGTTTCCAGGTAGATCTGGCGCCCCGCCGGGGTCTGGATGTCCAGCACCGGCGGGAGCAACTCCTCGCCGGCACTGACCTTGCGAAACTGTTCCAACAGCGCCGGATAAGGCGCCAGGGCCTCGTCCACCGGCCGGCCCACCAACTCGTCGGCGGCCCGATCCAACACCTGTTCGGCTTTGAGGTTCACCGACTGGACCCGGCCATCGGCGTCCACCACCAGCACTCCGCTGAGCATGTTGGCGAAGATCGATTCGATGAAATCGCGCTCCTTCACCGCCGCCTCCATCAACCGGGCCCGTTCCAGCGCCAAAGCGGCATCGTTGGCCACGATCTTCAGCGACTCCATCGCCTCTTCGCTGATCCGGCGTGCCGAAGTTCCGTAGTCCGCCCCCAGGACGCCCACGGAGCGGTCGGCCACCCGGATGGGGGCAAAGGAAAAAGAGCCGGTACCGCTTTCGGCAGCCATGCGCCGATCCAGGTCGGTGAGGGCGGGATCCGATGCCACGTCTCGCACCATGGTCGGCTCTCCGCTGTGAAACACCCGTACCGGAAGGCAGTCATGACGATCGACATGGTAACTGGCCTCACGGGCCAGCCGTGCCACTTCCCCGTCGAACCCCAGGACCTTGGCGCACACCAGGCGCCGTTGGGCCTCGTCGAACAGATAGACCACGGCCCGCTCGAAGCCCAACCCCTGGACACAGGCCGAGAGAACCGTGTGGAGAATCTTTTCGCGGTCGAAACTCACGCTGAGTTCCCGCCCCATGCCATGGAGCGTCTTGAGCATCTCCACCTGGGCTTCCAGGCGCCGATTGGAGGCTTCGATTTCCTCCTTGGAGGCGCGCAACTCGCTCAGGGAGGCCATGAGGTTGTAACGGTGCTTTTCCAGTTGATGGCCCATCTGCTGGAAATTTTGTCCGAGGTTTTCCAGTTCATCCCCGCTTCTGATGTTGACGGCAAAGTCGTAGCGGCCCTGGTTGATCTGTTCCACCTTGCGCGCCAGCAGACGAATGGGACGGGTAAAACTGCGGGCCAGCAGCACGGCGATGACGGTCACCACGCATCCGGCCCCGATAATGATCATCCAGAAACGACGCACCGTTTGGGCCAGGTCGGCCTCGATGGCGGCGGCGGTCTTGTCCACGGCCTGGTGAAAAGCCTCGGTCTGGGCCCCCAGGGTGACCCCTCCGAATATCCCTCGGTTGGCATATTCGCCGTGGGGGAAATGAATCGGGGCAAAGGCCATGACCCGGGCCACCCCGCCCACGCTGCTGGTACGCGTCACCCCGGAGCGATCGTCCAGCACCTCCAGGGCAATGAAGCGGTAGTTGGTGTGAATGAAGGGAACGTGGAGCAGGTTGAAGGGCGCCGTGCCGTCCTTGAGGCGCCCCTCGTTGTAAAGGGGAGACAGCGGGTCGATCACTTCGCCGGTATCCCGGTCCCACCCACGGATGTCCCAGAACTTCGGATGGGTGATGATCCACCCCTCATCGTCGAAGAGGAAGGCGTAGTTGCCGCTGGCGTAACTGGGAAAGACCACTTCGGCCGAACCGATGGGCAGGACATGCTGGGTGTACTCCATCAGATGGCGGTGATCCAGGGCAAGGCTCACCACCCCGGCGAATCGCCCTTTTCGGTAAACGGCCATGGCAAAGCGCAGGATTCCCTGGTACTCGTCGCCCCCGATGGCGCTTTCCACCCCGGCGGCGCCTTGAAGCTGCTCCTCGGCCCGCACGTGCCGTCCCACCAAGCGCGAGACATAGAATGCTCCCGGGGCCAGCGCCCGGGCCCTGGCGAAGTAATCTTCGGGCCCGAAATCACTACGGAACGGCCCCGATACATCACGGCCCTCAGCGTGAAGGCGCCCCTCGGCAACCCGAATCCCCTCGATGCCGTCGGCACCGGCGTAGGTCAACTCCCGGTAAAGGGGGATGGCGGGACGGATTTCCCGGGGATGATCAGGACTGCCGGTACGCACCCAGACGGCGCTTTGGTGGATACGGTGGAACTTGAGGTAGCTGTTCG
>JAQVTF010000252.1 GCA_028700185.1 Desulfobacteraceae bacterium
GCACCGCCTCGTAGCCGACCCCCAGCCGGTCCACCACCCCCGGGCGGAAGCCTTCCATCACCACGTCGCTGCGCTGGGCGAGCTTGAAGAAGATCTCCCGGCCCGCCTCGGTTTTCAGGTTCAGCGAGACGTGCTCCTTGTTGCGGTTGACGGTGGTCATGAAGAGGCCGTCCGCCAGAAAGCGTTTGTCCTCCACGCTGATGACCCGGGCCCCGTGGTCGGCCAGGATCATGGAGGCGTAGGGGCCGGGCAGCAGCCGGGAGAGGTCGAGGACCGTGATGCCTTTTAGTGAGCCTTGGTTTTGCATGATGCGGGTTCCTGTTTCAGGAAATGGACAAAAAGGACCAAAGGGACCCAAAGGACCCAGTTTCAAATTTCAAGTTTCCAGTTTCAAACTTACAACCCCATGAACTTCGCCGCGATCTGCTTCATGATCTCGTTGGTACCGGCGAAGATGGCCATGACACGGGCATCCCGCAGGCCGCGGGCGATGGGGTGATGTTCGAGATTGCCGGCCTCACCGAGCAGTTCCATACAACGGTTGGCCGTTCGATTGGCCAGGTCGGTGGTCCAGAACTTGGCCATGGCGGTTTCCACGATGATCTGGCCGCCTTGGATGTGGTCGGCGACGAGCTTTTCCACGAAGGCGCGACCGATTTTTGTCTCGGTGGCCATTTCCACCAGGGCAAACTGAATCGTCTGGTTTTTTACCAGGAGCCGGCCGTCCATCGCGGTGCGACGACAGTAGCCGGTGGTCCATTCCAGGATGCGCTCGGCCGCTGTCAATGCACCCAGGGCGCAGGTGAGCCGCTCCTGCTGGAGCTTGGTCATGAGCATCAGAAAACCGGCCCCCTTGTCGCCGAGGCGGTTTTCCACCGGGATGCGGCAGTCGGTGAAGAACAGCTCGGCGGTGTCCTGGCTGTGCCAGCCCATCTTGTCCAGGCGCCGGCCCTTGTGGAAACCGGGGGTACCGGTTTCCACAAGGTAGAGGGAGATGGCCTGATAGCGGTCTTCCACCGCCGGGTCCCGGGCCGCCAGCACCACCAGGTCGCAGACCAGGCCGTTGGAGATGAAGGTCTTGGCGCCGTTGATCACCACGGTATCACCTTCTTCCACCGCCGTGGTGGTCATGGCGGCCAGGTCGCTGCCGGCGTCCGGCTCGGTCATGGCCACCGCGGTGACGATGTCCCCGTTGACGCAGCCGGGAAGATATCTTTGCTTCTGCGCTTCGCTGCCGAAGCTCTCGATGTACGGCACCACCACATCGCTATGCAGGGAAGCGGCCAGGCCGGTCTGCCCGGTGCGGGCCATCTCTTCATTGACAATGAGGGCGTAGCGGAAGTCGCCGCCGAGGCCGCCGTAGCGCTTCGCCACGCCCGGGCAGAGGAAACCGGCCCGGCCTGCCTTGCGCCAGATGTCCCGGGGCAGGGCGTGGTCCGTCTCCCATTGGTCGGCGAAGGGAATGATTTCTTCGTCGCAAAAGGCGTGCAAGCGGCGGCGGAAGTCTTCGTGTTCGGCGCTGTAGGTGAGGATGTTCATGGCGATTCCGGTTGAATTTGGAGACTGGAGACTTCTGATTTTCTACTTCAACTTGCCGATCACCGCGCTGCCGATGATGTCGCGCAGGTCTCCCGGTGCCCCGGCGGTGAGCGACAAGGCCTTGGCCTCGCGGTAGTAGCGCTCCACGTCGTACTCGCGCATGTAGCCGTAGCCGCCGTGGAGTTGGATGGCTTCGTCGGAAATGGCGATGGCCGCGGCGGCGGCGGTGAGCTTGGCCACGGCGGCGCCACGGCCATCGGCCCGGCCGGCATCGAAAGCCGTGGCGGCGGCGTAAACCACCGCCCGGGCCGTGTCCAGGCGTGCGGCCATGTCGGCGATCTTGTGCCGGGTGACGGCGAAGGCGCCGATCTTGCGGCTGAACTGGACCCGCTGGCGCACGTAGCTCACCGCACGCGCCATCGCCCCCTGGGCCAGACCCAGGGCCTGGCCGGCGAGCAGGATGCGCCGCTCGGTGTGGTAGGCGTCCAGTTGCGCCAGTCCCCCTCCCGGTTTTCCCAGCAGGCCATCCGGCGGCAACCGGACGCCGTTGAAGGCCACCTCGGCGCCGCCGAGCAGGTTGCCGCCCAGGTGCCGGCCTTCATCGGTGATGCGGATGCCTTGGGTGCCGGCATCGGCAATGAACATGCCGGCCGCAGCGGTTTCATGCGTTCCGGCCGGCATGGCGGCCAGGGTCAGAAGGATCCCCGCACGGCTGGCGCCGGAGACAAAATGCTTGGTTCCGTTGAGAATCCATCCATCGCCATCCGGTGAAGCGGTGGCAGCCGGCAGCGATGAAATTCCGCGATCAGCCTCCCTGAATGCCACCGCCACGCCACCTCGCCCTTCCAGGATTGGCGGCAAGTACCGCTCCTTTTGAGCCGGGTTGCCGAATCGGGCGATGCATTCGGCGCCGTGGCCGGCGTCGCACACCGCCTGGCCCAGGGAGCAGTCCATGGCGCAGAGCGTCTCGGCCAACAGGACGGCTTCCACCAGACCCATGCCGCCGCCGGCATCGGCTTCGGGAAGTTGGAGGCCCACGAACCCCAGTTCGGCGGCCCGCCGGAAGGTATCCTCTGGAAACTGGCCGGTTTTTTCGGCTTCCCGGGCCGTTTCACGGTCGAATTCCCCCTTGGCGAAGTCCCGGGCCGCCTTGCGGACCTGTTTTTGGGCGCGTGTCAACTGGATCATGGGAGACCTTAGGTTGAAACTTGAAATTTGAAACTGGAAACTTGAAACTGGGGGAAACGGCCAAGAGCGATCTTTCGGACCAAGTTTCCAGTTTCAAGTTTCAAACATCATCATTCATACTTCCCCACCACGCAGATGCTGCACACGTTCATCGAGGGAAATCCGCCCAGGTTGTGGGTGAGGCCCAGTCGGGGATTTTCCATCTGCCGCTCGCCGGCCCGGCCGTGGAGCTGGAGGTACATTTCGTAGAGCATGCGCAACCCCGAGGCCCCGATGGGATGGCCGAAGCATTTCAACCCGCCGTCCACCTGGCAGGGGACTTCTCCGCCGCGGTCGAAAACCCCGTCGAGTACGTCCCGCCATCCCTTTCCGC
>JAQVTF010000089.1 GCA_028700185.1 Desulfobacteraceae bacterium
AAGGATAAGAAAGAGATCGAACAGGTGGGCACCATCTCGGCCAACAGCGACGAGACCATCGGTCGATTGATCTCCGAGGCCATGGAAAAGGTGGGCAAGGAGGGTGTCATCACCGTCGAGGAGGCCAAAAGCATGGAGACCACCCTGGAGGTGGTCGAGGGTATGCAGTTCGACAAAGGGTACCTCTCCCCCTACTTCGTCACCGATTCCCAGAAAATGGAGGCGGTGCTCGAAGACCCCTATATCCTCATCCATGAAAAGAAGATTTCGGTGATGAAGGACCTGGTGCCCCTGCTGGAAGAGGTGGCGCGGGCCGGCAAGCCCTTGATGATCATCGCCGAGGATGTGGAAGGCGAGGCCCTGGCCACCCTCATCGTCAACAAGCTGCGAGGCACCCTGAAAGTGGCCGCGGTGAAAGCGCCGGGCTTCGGCGACCGCCGCAAGGCCATGCTCGAGGACATCGCCGTTTTGACCGGCGGTCAGGTGGTTTCCGAGGACATCGGCATCAAGCTGGAGAACATCAAGGCCAAGGACCTGGGCACCTGCAAGACGGTCAAGATCGACAAGGACAACACCACCATCGTGGACGGAGCCGGCACCAAGGCCGCCATCGAGGGCCGCGTCAAGCAGATCCGCGCCCAGATCGAGGAGACCACCTCCGACTATGACCGCGAAAAGCTCCAGGAGCGGCTGGCCAAGATCATCGGCGGCGTGGCGGTGATCAAGGTCGGCGCGGCCACCGAAACCGAAATGAAGGAGAAAAAGGCCCGCGTGGAAGACGCCTTGAACGCCACCCGAGCCGCCGTGGAGGAGGGCATTGTGCCCGGCGGCGGCGTGACCCTGGTGCGGTGCGTGCAGGCTTTGGAGAACGTTAAGGCCAAGGGCGAGGAGAAAAGCGGCATCTCCATCCTGAAGCACGCCCTGACCGAACCGTTGAAGCAGATCGCCAAGAACGCCGGCCACGAGGGCTCCGTGGTGCTCAACAAGGTGTTGGAGGGCAAGGACGACTTCGGATTCAACGCCCAAACCGAGGAGTATGAAAACCTGCTGGCCGCCGGCGTTATCGATCCCACCAAGGTGGTGCGCTTTGCCATCCAGAACGCCGCCTCGGTGTCCGCGCTCATGCTGACCACCGAGGCCATGATCGCCGAAAAGCCGGAGAAGAAAAAAGAGCCGGCCATGCCACCGGGCGGCATGCCGGGCGGCATGGATGACGACATGTATTGATTGTAGTCAAAAAGACGGTACCCCGCCTGGAACGGGCCCAAGGTCCGCTCCAGGCGGACGATCAGGAAGGGGGATATGGCACGTAGAATATCACGATACGAAGAGTGGTGTCCGGAATGCGGCCACTTGCTGCCCAAAAACAATTGGGATTGCGATTTTTGCGGCTGGTCCGGGAGCAGCTCACGCCTGGGGGCGAGTTTTGCCGGTGCCGGCGTGGAAGGCGATGTGGGAGCCTTGGAAATAGCCGGCTACACGGATGATGTCGATCAATTCATCGATCAACTGCATGCTGATGAATCGGTCGCGTCCTCCGAGGATTAGTTGAATCTTAACCGTTGAAACCGAGGCGCATGGTCCGGAGCCCATCCAGCAGAACCCGCATGGCGATGCAGTCATCCTCGTTATAATCCAGGATTCTCTGGCGAAGGTCCGTGTCCCCGGTTTCAACCCATCGGTGGTACCATTCGATGGAGGCGGCTCCCGAGGGCTCCTTGTCCCGCCATTTGAAGCCGAGATAGGTTGCCAGGGTTTTGATTGAAAAATCGTTGGTGGGCCACTCGGTGCTCTTTCGAACAATATCCGAATAAAGATCGATGGCCCACTCCGAAGAAAACAACGCTTCGATCTCAGCTTCCGAAGCGATGTCGGGAAACCGCTCCCGGAGCCTTCGCAAGGTAGTCCTTTCATAATGGGAGTAATAATAGAGCGCGAACGGGCGTCGCTTTTTTATAAAATCCATGGCTCGCGCGAAGGCGTCGCGCTCCTGTTCGAGGTTGGGCTGGTCGGCAACGAAGGCGTGGTAGGTTTCGCGGTTCGGGTTTGATTTTTTCCGTTCAAGAAATCCGTGCAGATAGCAGCAGTCCCGCATGGGATCGGTTTCCACGTCATAAAAAAGCTCGATGTCGGCATCCGGAAATTCGATTGCTTCCTTGAGGTAGGGCTTGGCATCGGGCGTTGTCAGCAACCTGGCCCGCTCCTGAAACCGTCTGATGGTGTTGGCGCTGATCCGGGGAAAGATTGTCTTTTTGCCTTGAGCGATGCCGGTCAAATCGGACTGGGCCAAATCATGAACGGTTTTTAAATAGGGATACATGACGTCCCTTTTGGCCCGGCCCAATTCGGGTATCAAGGTCAGGTCATCATATTGCTTTAACTGAGCGCGGCAATGCGACCGCCAGTGGCAGAGCTTGCAGACGGCGCACAGGGCCGCGATGGGCTCTTGCTCTCGATTTTTAATGCCAATAACGGCATCGAGGCATTCTTGATAGAGATCCCACAGGCTGCGGTCGTCCCTTTTGGAAATCGTGGTATCCAGATCATAATCGACCTCTTGGCCGTGGACATCCCATATGAACGAAAAACGGTCTCGTGACAAAAACCCCACTTGGCCGAGGACATCCGTATACAAGGCAAGCTGGACGGCGTAATGCCGCTTCAGTTTGCCATCAGACGCATCATCCATTCCCTCGATACCCGCGCCGCTCTTTATGTCACCCGCCACATAGCCGCTGCCTTTTTGAACCAGGAGGTCTGGTTCCCCGATAAGCGTGTCGGTCCGAATTCTGCCGCCATAAATGATTTTTTCGCCCAAGCGCATAAGCCGCAGCGTTTGCTGCTCTTTTTCCAACGGTTCCAGGGAACGAAGGTCAGCAAACGGTTCGTCCAACCTTTCCATTGTTTCGCGCTCGAAGGCATTGCCCCGCTCCCACAAAAGCTCGACGAATGCGCTGACGCGATCCTTTTTGGAAGGATCTCCGAAAAAATCAAGCTGAACCCGGCGGGGGCATTGAACATAATTGTATAATGTCGTAGCGTTGATCTGTTTCTTCATAGCGACTATTTAGTTTGGTATGGGGCTTTTGATGCCCCCACGTTTCGATATTTTTATAACTTTAACAAAGAGTTATTAATATTTCAAATGTTGTTGAGTCATTAGGCACGCTTCAAAACCGCTGGGTTTCCATAAATGATTCGCCTTGACAAACCGAATCGAGTATACTCCAAATCAAAAGGAAAGTTTGATTAACGATGGTACCGACCTGCCGGGGGCCACACGCTCTTTGATAGCCTATTGAATCACAACGGTTTTTGGTTAACAGCCGGAGAACGAGAACGGTTATGAAAAGGGTTGCACACGGGGAGCCAAAATAAAAAAACGCCCGGTCGCTGAAACGATCGGGCGTTTTTTGCTTTCAGCAGACGGGAAATAAAAGGCGATCAGCTCTCCGGTGCCAACCGGCGCACCCGGATCGACAACTCGTCGAGCTGGGCCGGGGCCGGCTCGCTGGGGGCATTGGTGAGCAGGCAGGCCGCCTTCTGGGTCTTGGGAAAGGCGATGACGTCACGGATGGACGGCTGGCCGCACAGCAGCATGGTGAGCCGGTCGAAGCCGAAGGCGATACCGCCGTGGGGCGGCGCCCCGGAATCCAGGGCCGAGAGCATGAAACCGAACTTTTCCGCGTAGCTCTCCGGCGTCATGCCTAGGGCCTTGAACACCCGCTCCTGGACGTCGCGCTGGTGGATACGGATGGAACCGCCTCCCACCTCCGAACCGTTGAGCACCAGGTCGTAGGCCCGGCTGCGCAGGGCCAAGGGATCGGTCTCCAGCTTGTCCAGGTCTTCCTCCAGGGGCGAGGTAAACGGGTGGTGCAAGGCTTGATACCGTTTTTCGGTTTCGTCGTACTCGAACATGGGAAACTCGGTGACCCAGAGGAAATTGAAGGCCGAATCGTCCACCAGCCCGAGGCGACGGCCCAGGTGGTTGCGCAAGTTACCCAGGGCGTCGTTGACGATCCTGGCGGCATCGGCCACGAAAAACACCAGGTCGCCAGGCTGCATGTCCAGGCGCCGGGTCAGTTCGGCCTTTTCCGCTTCGGAAAAGTACTTGGCGATGGGCGATTGCCACTGGTCCTCGCGCACCTTGATCCAGGCCAGCCCCTTGGCCCGGTAAACGGTCACCAGCTCCCCCAGATCGTCGATCTCCTTGCGGGTGAAACCGGTACATCCCTTGGCGTTGAGCGCCTTGACGATCCCCCCCCTGGCCACCGCGTCGGCAAATACCTTGAATCCCGAGGTGCCCATGATATCCGAGACATCCTTGAGCTCCAGGCCGAAGCGGGTGTCGGGCTTGTCCAGACCGTAGCGGTCCATGGCCTCGGTGTAGGTGAGGCGCGGAAAGGGCAGCGTCAGCGACCGGTCCTGGATTCGGTGAAAAATCCGCTCCATCATCCCTTCGGCCACCGCCATCACGTCCTGTTCGGCAACAAAGGACATCTCCAGGTCGATCTGGGTGAATTCGGGTTGGCGGTCGGCGCGCAGGTCCTCGTCGCGAAAGCAGCGCACGATCTGGTAGTAGCGGTCGAAACCGGAGATCATCAAGAGCTGCTTGAAGAGCTGGGGCGACTGGGGCAGGGCGTAGAACTGCCCGGGATTGACCCGGCTGGGCACCAGGTAGTCCCGGGCCCCTTCGGGGGTGCTCCGGGTGAGAAAGGGCGTTTCGATATCGAGGAAACCGTTCTCGTTGAGGTACTGGCGCACGCAGGCCCCGGCGCGATGGCGCAGGATGAGGTTCTGCTGCAGTTGGGGCCGCCTCAGGTCGATATGCCGGTACTTGAGCCGGATCGTCTCGGAGACATCGACGTTTTCCTCGATGAGAAACGGCGGCGTCTGGGCGCCGTTGAGGATCAACAGGTCGTCGACAAACACTTCGATCTCGCCGGTGGCCAGCTTGGGATTGCTCATCCCTTCCAGCCGCGGCGCCACCTGGCCGCGCACCGCGATGACGTACTCGTTGCGTAACACATGCGCTTTTTGGTGCACCGCCGGGCTACGTTCGGGGTTGAACACCACCTGGGTGATGCCCTCCCGGTCGCGCAGGTCCACGAAGATCACGCCTCCATGATCCCGCCGACGCTGGACCCAGCCCATCAGCACCACCTCGCGACCTTGGTCCGTGATTCTCAGGGCGTTCAAGTGGTGGGTTCGTTTCCAGTTTCCCAGTTGATCGAATGCCACGATCTCTCCTTATTGAAAGCGCGTTACGCGCTTTCAATTTTGAAATGGATATAGATATATAAAAAGATACAGCGGTGATTTTTAACCGCGGAGGACACCGAAAATACGGAGAAGAACATGAAATGATACGTTGTTTTCTCTGTAAATGCGATGTCCCCTGGGGTGATTCCTGATTTTTTACAAGTTTGCCAAGCGTTGCCGCAGAGTTTCCACCAATCGATCCAGCGCCACCGGCGTCTGCTCCCGGGTGGCCATGTCGCGCAGCATCGCCTCTCCGGTCTTCATCTCATTGTCGCCGACGATGAGCACGAGGGCCGCCCCGAGACGATCGGCACGTTTCATCTGGGCCTTGAGGCTGTGGCCGGCGTAATCCATCTCCACGTGGAGACCGGCCTCCGCCAGGGCCATCTGCCACTCAAAGGCCACCGTCTGGGCCGCCGGCCCCAAAGCCGCAATGAAAAGGCGCGGCGGGCGGCTAAAATCGTTCTGCTGCAGGGCAACGATTTCCGCCAGCCGGTCAAACCCCACGGCAAAGCCCACCCCCGGCGTGGGGGGACCGCCCAGCAGTTCGATCAGGCCGTCATAGCGCCCGCCGCCGGCCACGGCGCTCTGGGCCCCCAGGGCGGCGGTGTGAATCTCGAAGGTGGTGCGGGTGTAGTAGTCCAGTCCGCGCACCAGTCGCTTGTCGAGATGGTAGGTAATGCCCAAACGCTCGAGCTTTTCGCGCACCATGGCGAAATGCACGGCGCAGGCGGGACAGAGATGATCGATGATCGCCGGGGCATCCGCCATGGCCTCCCGGCATCCGGGCACCTTGCAGTCCAGCACGCGCATGGGATTGCGGGTGCTGCGGCGCTGGCAGTCGGCACACAGGGCATCCCGGCGCTCGGCGATGAAGGCCAGCAGGGCCTCACGGAACGCCGGCCGGCAAACGGGGCAACCCAACGAGTTGATGTGAGGGGTGGCGTCGGCCACCTTCAGCCGCTGCAGCAGACGCACCAGCAGGTGAATGAGCTGCACGTCGATCATGGGCTCGGCGATCCCCAGGGCCTCGGCATTGATCTGGTAAAATTGCCGGTAGCGTCCCTTCTGGGGTCGCTCACGCCGGAACATGGGGCCGATGGTGAAAAATTTCTGCACCGGATCGACGGCGTGGAACCGGTGCTGGATATAGGCACGCACGATGGAGGCAGTGGCCTCGGGCCGCAGGGTGATCATCTCCCCCTTGCGGTCGGCGAAGGTGTACATCTCCTTTTCAACGATATCGGTGTCCTCACCGATGCCCCGGGCAAAGAGTTCCGTCTTTTCCAACAGTGGAACGCGGATCTCGCGGTAGCCGAAATCGTGAAACAGAGCGCGGGCCTGGTTTTCGATGTGTTGCCACAGCTCGACTTCGCCGGGCAGAATATCCTTGAAACCACGGATCAACTGGAGCATAAAATTTATTCTTTCTCGCTGGATTCAGCGCCAATCGGCCGCTTTAGATCAAACAATCCGTTTATCGCCGGTGCATAAACGAAATTTTTTATCCCAGCGTTTACACGAGCGTCAAGAGTATTTTAGCAACGGCCAGATCAAAGGGGTTCTCCGTCGGCCTGTTTCAGCAAGCTGGACTTTTGTCAACATCCCTTCTATGACAACGATGAAGGTCACGCTCGAAAACGATGCGCCATCAACGCAATACCGGTTCCCTTAACCCGGCAATTCAACCAATCACCCTTAAAAGAGTTGACATAAAAAATCTTTATATATAGTCAATCTTCAGAATAGCGGACGCGTCGATCATTCATGGGGAACGATGGCCGCCCGCTCCCACCAAAGGAGCGCAAACCATGAGCCGAATCAGCAAAGTCGTAACCGTTACCACTCTGATGCGCATGAAGGCCAACGGTGAAAAAATCGTTGCCTTGACCGCTTACGATTACCCCTTCGCCCGGTTGGTGGAAGACGCCGGCCTGCACCTGATTCTGGTGGGCGACTCCCTGGGCATGGCGGTCCAGGGGCTCACCAGCACCCTGCCGGTCACCATGGACGAGATGATCTATCACACCCGCATCGTGGCCCGGGCCACCGAACATGTCATGGTGCTGGGCGACATGCCGTTCATGAGCTACCAGACCAGCGTTTCCGAGGCGGTTTACAACGCCGGGCGGTTTTTGAAGGAAGGCGGCGCCGCGGGGGTCAAGCTCGAAGGCGGCGCATCGGTCTGCGACCGAATCCGCGCCATGACCGAAGCCGGCATTCCGGTGCAGGCCCACATCGGCCTCACCCCTCAGTCGGTGCATCAGATGGGCGGGTTCAAGGTCCAGCGCGACGAGGAACGGCTCTTGGCCGATGCCATCGCGGTGGAGGCGGCGGGCGCCTTTTCGGTGGTCCTGGAGGGAATCCCGGCCCCCATCGCCGCCAACATCACCGCGCAACTGAAAATTCCCACCATCGGCATCGGCGCCGGCCCCGACTGCGATGGACAGGTGCTGGTCCTCCATGACATGCTGGGACTCAACGACCGCCATCGGCCCAAATTCGTCAAGCAGTACGCGCAACTGGGCGACCTGGCCAGCGAAGCCCTGCGCCAGTACGCCGAAGAGGTGCAAAACAGCACGTTCCCCGGGCCGGAGCACTGTTATTGAAGACAGGGCAAATGGGGCCAAAAAGGACGAATAGAAAAGGCCAGCTACCCGAAAACAAAAACCTTGAACCTTGAACGCCGCGAAGCGGCTTAACGCGCCGAAGGCGCCTTGAACCCGGAACGCGCCGAAGGCGCCTCACCCCTGGACTGAAATCATGAAACCCCAAATCGCCATCGTTGGTTGCGGAAGGGTGGGCACGGCTCTGGCCATCTGGCTTCACCGGGCCGGATATCCCATCTGCGGCCTCGCCAGCCGCCGTCTCCAGTCCGCCGAAGCCGTCGCCGCCCTGATCGGTCCCCAGCCTTGCAGCCAGGAACCGCAGGCCGTCACCGCCGATGCGGATGTCGTTTTCATCACCACCCCGGACGGGGTCATCGAAACGGTGTGTCGCCAAATCGCCGGCGCCGGGGGCTTTCGCGCCGGCAGCGTCGTTCTCCACTGCAGCGGTGCCCTGCCGTCGACGATTCTGGCACCGGCCCGGCAATCCGGTGCCTGGATCGGATCTCTGCACCCGCTTCAAAGCTTCGCCGCCCCGAGCCTGGATCGCAATCCGTTTGGCGGCATCATCGTGTCCGTGGAGGGCGATGGGCCGGCGCTCCAGACCGCCGAGGCCCTGGCCACCGACCTCAATGCCCATCCCCAGCAGATTCTCACCGAAGCCAAGACCCTTTATCACGCCGCGGCGGTGGTGGCCTCCAATTACCTGGTGACCCTGCTGGATCTCGCCTTCACCCTCTTGCAGGGGGCCGGGGTCCCTCCCGGCGACGCCCACGGCGTGTTACGGCCGCTCATCGACGGGACCCTGGCCAACGTGGCCCGTATCGGTCCACCGGCGGCGTTGACCGGTCCGGTGGCCCGTGGCGATGCGGAAACCGTCGCCCGTCACCTGGAGGCCATCGGCGCCAGAGACCCGGAGAGTCTCGCCCTGTACCGCGCCCTGGGAATCGCCACGGTGGATGTCGCCGAAAAGGGCGGCCACCTCGACCCGACGCCCGCGGCGGCCTTGCGCCGGCTCATGCAACCCTGACCGCCGGGGCTGTGCCCCGAGATCGTTTCCAAGGAAACCGCCGTTCCAAAAAAAAGGCCCGATGCCGAAATCCACGGCACCGGGCCTTGCCACAACAAAATATGTCCCCGACGGCAGTCTTACATCGCCGTCTCCGGATGGAACACGTTGACTTCCTTCAGGTCATCGCGCAGGTACTCGCGCTCGTTGGGTCCCAGAATTCCCAGCGACAGGGAGATGAGGGTCCACAGGTGGACCACCCCGTAATGCCCCTCGTAGTGGTCGCTGAGTTCATGGATCTGGGCGTGGCAGTTGTGACAGGCGGCGATGCAGTAGTCCGCCCCGGTGGCCTTGATCTGCTGATCCTTGATCTTGCCGTAGGCCAGGCGCTCATCCTTGTAACCGGACTGGAGGAACCCCCCGCCGCCGCCACAACAGAAGTTGTTGGAGCGGTTGGGGTACATGTCCACAAAGTTTTCCTCGCCCACCACCGATTTGACCACGAAGCGCAGATCCTCGGCGATGGGATCGCCGAAGCCCTTGCGCACGATCTGGCAGGGATCCTGGACGGTGAACTTGATCTTCAGATCCTTGTTCCAGTCGCTGTTGACCTTGAGACGCCCCTCGCGGATCCACTTGGCGTAGTATTCGTAAATGTTCGCAACCTTGAACTTGTGAGGAATGTTGAATTTTTTCAGTCCTGCCAGGACTGAGTAGGTGACGTGCCCTCATTCGGTGTTGAGAAAGACCTTGCACCCCAAGGCATCCGCCTGCTCGGCGGAAATGCCGGTGGTATGCTTCCAGGCATCGTCGTCGGCAAGAAACATGCAGTAGTTCTCACCGCCCCATCCCCGGGAGCCGTAGGTCCAGTCGACTCCGGCAATGTGCAGAATCTTCCACAGGGGCACCATCTCGTCGGGCTCGGTGACCGGTTCCCGGGAGTTCTGGTTCAGGAAGAACTCGGCCCCTTGCTTGTCGATGGGCGCCTCCATGTCGGCGAATTCCGGCTGGGCCTCGCGGTACTCTTCCAGCACGTCCTCGACGACGAACCGGAAATCGTCCGGGCTGGTGCCCATGGCCGAACAGCTGTCGTTGCGCAGCGCCATGTCGCAGGACCCCAGGATCCCCTTGGGCCGGGTTTCCCGCGGCCAGGCGGCACGGGCGTTGTAAACAAGCTGGGGAATGTCGATTTTCATGGGGCAGACGTAGATGCAGCGTTGGCACATACTGCACATCCACACCCACGGCGTGGTGGTGATTTCTTCGTCCATGCCCAGGGCGGCCATGCGCAGGAACTTGCGCGGATCCATCCCCTCGAGCCCCGTGGCCGGACACCCTGAAGAGCACGCCCCGCAGGTCAGACAGAGGTTGAGGTTGCCCCCCTCGGGGAGCAGTTCCTTCACCTTGTCCATGAAGGTGCTCTTCTTTTTACCGCCTAATTTGATGGCCTCTTCACTCATAAGCGAAATCCTCCGTATCTCGTCCGGGCCTCTTCGGCGTCCGCGCCGGAACCGCTGCCGACGCGCCGATGACCGCTATCAATCCGGGGGCCCATCCTGAGCGGCCCCCTGCAAAAACCGGCCCTAGTGAAGCCGGCTCTTTCCCAACTCCCTTATTTTTTGATCCATGTCAACCACAATCGCCTGAAAATCGGTCCCCATGTTGGCCGCCAGGGTGGCAAAGCGCAGCCGCTCGGGCTCCAGGCCGGCACCGCTGATGAGCCGCTGGGCGTCTTCCACCCGCCAGCCGGCGTAGGTGTTGCCGCGTTCACTCTTGCAGTTGCCCGGATGGCAGGCCATTACCACCACTCCGTCCGCACCGGAAACAAAGGCGTCCAGGATGTACTGCAAGTCGATCTTGCCGGCACAGGGCACCTGGATGGTGCGCAGCCCCGCCGGCAGATTCATCTTGAAGGCGGCGGCCATTTCACCGGCGGGCAGGGCCGAATTCTGGCAGCAGAAGGCCACGATGGACGGCTCTCCATTGACATCCGCCAGTTTGGCACCGATCCGGGAGCGCATCTCTTCGTCGGTGAAACCGCCGATCTGGATGGCGTCCATGGGGCACTCGCTGGCGCAGATCCCGCACCCCTGGCAGGCCACCGGAGAGATCACCGGTTTGTTTTCCGCCAGCCAGTAGATGGCGCCGTGGGGGCAGCAACGGTAGCAGGTCAGGCAGAAGGTACACTTGCCGATGTCCACCACCGCCTTGTCCCGGGGCACCAGGCGCTTGCCGTCCCCCAGTACCTCGGCTACCCGCAGGGCCACGTTGCGGGCGTCTGCCAGGGCCCAGGGCAGGGAGCGCACCTCCCGGCTGGCACCGGCCACAAAGATGCCTTCGCGGTTGGTGGCCACGGGAAAACGGTAGATGTTGTCGCTCTGCAAAAACCCCTGAGGGCCGATGTCGATGCGCAGGATGGCCGCCAGATCGGCGCACTGGGGGCCCACCTGAAGCGCTTCCTCCACCACGAGGCAGTCGGCCACCACCTCGATCTGCTGCCGTACCACCGGGTCATGGAACCCGATCACCGCCTGAGGGCCGGAAACCGTGATGGTCGGCGCCTCCCGCAGTTTGAAATAGATGGCCCCACCGTCCCGGCCCGCGCGGTATTCACGCTCCAGGCCGTCGTCGGCCACCTTCAGGTCGCCCACATAAACGTACACCCCGGCGGCGCCGGCCTGTTGCAACGCCTTGACCGAGTGGAAGATCCGCTGCATCACCAGCGGGTTGCCGCTCTGGGCGAAACCGGCGACGAAGGCCACGGTCTTGTCGGCAAAAGCCCCGGGGTTTTCAGCCAGGCGGTTTTCCAGTTCGCTTTGTCCCAGGACGGGATCACCGGCCCCCAGATTGTAGTTCGTATTGAGGGGAGTGGTGGTGAATTCGGTGGCCACCACGATGGCCCCCACCCGGCGTTCGAGCACGTCTTCGGCGGTGCCCAGCCATACCTTGAAGTCGCCGGCCACGCCGGCGGCGGCATCCAGCCGCGCGCCGGTGAGCACTTCGACGCCGTCGGTCTGGGCCAGACGAGCCGCCATGTCGCTCAGCAGCCGAGCTTCGGGCAGGCCGGTGGCCGGACGCGACTCGGCCGACGGCCCCACCTGGGCGCCGGTCTCGATCAAAGTCACCGGGTAGCCTTGCCGGGCCACCTCCAGCGCCGTGGCCACCCCGGTCATTCCTCCACCGACGACCAACACGCCGGTGGCGATGTCAATTTGCTCCATGGCAGTATCCAATTTGGCTGTCATCAGGCCCTCCCTAAATAGTGCAGAACCGCGGCGGCCGACTGACCGGCGCTGGCCATGGCCACGGGAATGGTCATGGGACCGCCGGCGGTACCGGCGACAAACAGGCCGCTGCGGGCCGTGGCGCTGGTGTTCAAAAGGTCTGGACGGGCGAAAAAGCCCTCCGGGCCCAGTTCGATGCCCAAAATTCCCGACAAGCTCGGGTTGTCGGCCCCGGGCATGATCCCCACCGACAGGACCACCAGGTCGAAGACCTCCTCCACCGC
>JAQVTF010000090.1 GCA_028700185.1 Desulfobacteraceae bacterium
GACAGCGACCGGTACCTGGCGGTGGGCAATGTGACCATCACCCGGGGGGGCATCCGCCTGAACGCCGAGCGGGTGGTCTTTGATCGGGGCGCCATGACCGCCGAGGCCGAGGGGCATGTCATGGTGACCTCTGGCAGCGATGTGATGACCGGCGAACGCCTGGAGATGGATCTGGCCACCGAGACCGGCACCCTCCATCAGGGGCGCCTCTTTCTGGCCGAGAACCATTTTTACATCCGGGGTGATCGCCTGGAAAAAATCGGTCCGGAAAGCTATCGCGGCGATGCGGTGCGACTGACTTCCTGCGATGGCGACCAACCGGCCTGGCAGGTTCAGGGACGCCGCATGGCGGTGACGGTGGAAGGCTACGGCAAGGTGGACCACGCCGTTTTCAAAGCCGGCGATTTGCCGTTGGCCTACGTACCCAAGCTGATTTTCCCGGCCAAGCGCAAGCGCCAGACCGGCCTGCTGCCGCCGAGCCTGGGGATTTCCGACCGGCTGGGCGCCGCCTGGGGACAACCGCTGTTCTGGGCCATCGACGACCACCAGGATGCCACCTTCTATCTTCACCACATGAGCCGCCGGGGCGAGATGCTGGGCTTGGAGTATCGCTATGTGCGCGACGAGGCTTCCCGGGGCACCTTGATGATGGATCTGCTCGAGGACCGGAAAGTGGACGACGGCACCGCCGCCAGCGACGACTGGGCCTTCGATGACACCCCGATCCGGGGCAATCGGGACCGGTACTGGCTGCGCGGGCGCATCGACCAGAAGTTGCCGGCCGCCTTTACCGCCAAGCTCGACGTGGACCTGGTCAGCGACGTGGACTACCTGTACGAGTTTCGCGGCGTCATCAACGGTTTCGATTACAGCGATGGGGCTTTTGCCGCCGATTTCAACCGCGAACTGGACGAGCCGGAGGACTGGGTGCGCACCAACCGCCTCAACATCAACCGGCTCTGGGCCAACTACAGCCTCAACTTCGATACCTTGTGGCGCGATGACGTGGTGGCCCGGCGAGACGACCAGGTGAGCCGCCTGCTGCAAAATCCCCAGAGTGTCACCGTCAGCGGAGCCCGGCAACCGTTGGGGGAAACGCCGCTGTACTTCGATCTGGAAAGCCAGTGGCGCTATTTCTACCTGGAGGACCAACGTCGCGGGCAGCGGCTCGACATCCATCCGCGGGTCTACTGGCCGCTGCGCTTCGGGCGACGCCTGGGCCTTCAGCCCTCGGTGGGCCTGCGGGAAACCGCCTGGTACCTCGACCACGACAGCCGGGCGCCCCATGCCGAGAACGATCCCGAGAGCCGGGAGATGGTGGATTTCCGGATGGAAGCCGACAGCCTCCTGCAGCGGGTCTATCGGCCGGGAAGATGGGGCATCGATGCGCTTCAGCACGTGATCCAGCCCCGCCTGGTCTACGATTACATCCCTGCCCACGGTCAGGACCGCTACCCGTTGCTGGAAGGGGAGGGGGGACTGGACCGCATCCCGGAGACCAGCCGGGTCAGTGCCGTGTTGGCCCAGACCTTCACCACCCGTCGCCAGCCGAAGGCGCCGGCGGACGGCGGCGAGACGCCTCCGGCGATCTACCGGGAGATCGGCTATATCGAGCTGTCCCAGTCCTACGATCGCATTGCGCCCCTGGCCGAAGACGGACAAGCGCGCCAGCGGCACCTTTCTCCCTTGCGCCTCGAGGTGGAGTTTTCTCCCGTCAGCTTTCTCAGCCTCAGGGCCGACGCCGAGCGCTCGTTGCAGAGCGGCCATTACGATTCGCACAACATCGCCGTCCACCTGGCCGACGGGCGGGGGGACCAGTTGTTCGTCCAGCATCGCTACACGTACGATGTCAGCGAATCGGTGTTCACGCAGCTTCTGGTCCCGCTGACGGACAATCTCGTCACCTACAGTGAGTGGGAGCGCAACTTGCATGATTCGCGCACCATCGAATTCGGCGCCGGGCTCCTGTACACCCGCCAGTGTTGGGCCCTGGATTTCGGCTACCTGTATGGGCATGACATCGGCAAAGAGTTTGCGATCATGGTCCACCTCAACGGCCTGGGCGGATTCGGCCGGGAAAGCGTGGTGGCCCGACGCATCAAGGACCCGTTCGCCTACCGATCGACCATCGAGAATTGACGTGACGCCTCCGGATAAAACGACCCCCATGAGCGAAGATCTCTTCATTCCCCGCTGGTACGTGCTGCACACCCGCAGCCGTTTCGAGAACGTTGTCCAGGAAGGCCTGGCGCGCAAGCAGGTGGAGGCCTACCTGCCCAAGATCACGGTGCCCAGCAAGCGGCGGGACCGCCGGCAGATGATCCAGGTGCCCCTTTTCCCTGGCTACGTGTTCGTCCGCAGCGATCTGAACCCCTATCAGCAGTTGGAGATCGTCAAGACGGTGGGGGTGGTCCGGTTTATCGCCAATTGCCAGGGCCCGCTGCCGGTGGGCGATGACACCATCGCGTCGCTCAGGATTATGGTAACCGCCGACCGGCAGATCATCACGGGCCGGCGGTTGCGCCAGGGGGACCCGGTCATGGTGGTGGCCGGCCCCATGACCGGGGTGGTGGGCAGCTTCGTTCGCTACCGGGGCGGCAGTCGGGTGGTGGTCGACATCGAAGCCCTTGGACAGTACGCCGCGGTGGAAATCGATGCCGACGCCGTGGAGTCGCTGGCGCCGGTGGCGACCCGAAAACCGACCCGGTAATATCCTAACCCTTTGACTTTTTAACTGCTTTCAGTTAGATGGGACCGATACTAGGGTCCATGTCAAAGGAGGCGTATGAACAAGTTAGAATTGATTTCCAGCCTGAAAACAGCAACCCACATCTCCAAGGCCGATGCGGCGCAGGTGGTGCAGGTCTTTTTCGACCGCATGGCCGATGCCCTGGCTGAGGGGGAGCGGGTTGAAATCCGGGGGTTGTGCAGCTTTTTCGTCAAGGACTACCAGAGCTATCTCGGTCGTAACCCCAAGACCGGCGAGAATGTGCTTATTGAGCCCAAGCGGTTGCCGTTCTTCAAGCCGGGAAAGGAGTTGAAGAAACGGGTCGATCGATAGCCATAGCCGATTCCTCGGCGGCCTTTGGAGCCATCGTCGGACAGGAGCGGGCACTGAGCAGGCTCGGCGCCCTGGTGGCGCGGGACGGCGTGCCCCACGCGCTCCTGTTTGCCGGCATCGACGGGATCGGTAAAACCACCGCGGCCCGGGCCCTGGCCATGGTGCTCAACTGCCAGGCCCCGCTGCCGGCCGGCGAGGAGCGCCCGTGGCCCGATGCCTGCGGGCGGTGCCGCAGTTGCCGACGCATCGCCGCCGGGCTTCATCCCGACGTGATCCAGCTCCAGCCGGAGGGCGCCTTTTTCAAGATCGGCCAGATCCGCAGCCTCCTGGACGTTTTGACCCTCAGGCCCTACGAGGCCCGTTATCGCGTGGTGATTCTCCGCGACGCCCAGGCCATGACCACGGCGGCGGCCAATGCCCTGCTCAAGGTTCTCGAAGAACCACCGGACCGGACGATCCTGGTGCTCACCGCCGGGGGGAGCTCGGATTTGCTGCCCACCATCGTTTCGCGGTGTCAGGCGGTGCGTTTCGCTCCCCTGGATCCGGATCGGATCGCCCAACGACTCGTTGAAAATGATGGCTTGGCGCCCCAGGATGCCACGGTGGTGGCCGCGCTGGCCGGGGGCAGCTTGGGCCGTGCGCTGGCCTTGGCCCGGCAGGGGGCGGTGGCGCACTGGCGGCGACGACGGGACTGGTTGGCCCGGATGTTGTCGACGCTGCCGGGTCAAGGGCCGTCGACGGTGCTGGCCGTGGCCGAAGAACTGGCCCGCGATGGCCGGCGCGCCGGCGAAAGCCTGGAGTTGGCCAAGACCTGGCTGCGAGATCGGCTGGTGGCGCTCCAGCGGCCCGAACTGGTGGTCTACGCCGACCGGCGCGAGGATCTGTGCCGCTCGGCCCGGCAAGCAGCGGATCGGAATCGCTGCCTCTTCCAGATTCGGCGCCTTCAGGAGGCCCAGCGGGCCCTGGAGGGCAACGGCGCCGTGCGCTTGACCCTGGAATCGCTTTTTTTCGATCTGGCCCGCGGCGATGGCAAGGCCGCCGGTGGCAATTGATCCTTGCGGCCGATGCCGTGCTCGGTTATGAGTATCTTTTCGGTTTCTATCCCCGGCCCGGCTTGCTGCCGGGCCGGTCGGCGCTGAAAGGTGAGTCGATTCCATGCAGAAAGTGGTACAGATCCGGTTCAAGCCGGGCGGTAAGGTGTACGATTTCGACTGCGGCGTCTTCGTGCTGGCAACCGGTGATGCGGTGATCGTCGAGACCGAGCGCGGGCTGGGCTTCGGCGTGGTGGTTGCCGGGCCCTTCGTCCGGGAAGAGCAAGAGGCGGATCCACCGCTGAAGAAGATCTACCGAATGGCGCGGGAACAGGATCTGGCGCAGTTGGCCACCAACCGCGAGCTGGAGCAGCAGGCGCGAACCGTTTGCCGGGGGTACATCCAGCAGCTCGGCCTGACGATGAACCTCTTTGCCGTGGAGGCCACTTTCGACGCCAGCAAGTTGACCTTCTTTTTCACCAGCGACGGCCGGGTCGACTTCCGTCAGTTGGTCAAGATGCTCGTCAAGCGGTTCGGGGTGCGCATCGAGATGCGCCAGGTGGGCATCCGCAACCAGGCCAAAATGTGCGGCGGCATCGGGCGTTGCGGGCGGGAGCTGTGCTGCTCCAGCTTCATTGAAAAGTTCGGCCCCGTGTCCATTCGAATGGCCAAGGAACAGGGGCTGTCGCTCAATCCCACCAAGATTTCCGGTCTCTGCGGCCGCCTGATGTGCTGTTTGACCTTCGAGTATGATACCTACCGGGATTTCAAACAGGGATTGCCGCGGATTGGCAAGACGGTGACCACGGCCCGGGGCAAGGGTAAGGTTTTGCGCCACAATGTGCTCAAGGGACTGATCGCCGTGCGATTGATCGACGGCCCCGAAATCGAAATCGGCACCGATGAGCTCGTCACGGAGAAGGACACCATCTCATGAAGTCGCCTTTTTACATCACCACCCCCATTTATTACGTCAATGCCCGGCCCCATCTCGGCCACGCCTATACCACTATCGTCGCCGATGTGGCGGCCCGCTTTCACCGGATGAGCGGTCAGCCGACCTTCTTTCTCACCGGCACCGACGAGCACGGTGACAAGATCGTGCGCGCTGCCAAGAAGGAGGCGGTGAGCCCCCGGGTGTACGCCGACCGCATCAGCGGCCAGTTCAAGGCCCTGTGGCCGGAGCTGAACATCTCCTACTCGCGTTTCATCCGCACCACCGATCCGGCCCACCAGGCGGTGGTGCAGCAGATCCTGCAGCGCATCTACGATGCCGGGGATATTTACTTCGCCGAGTACGAGGGGCTGTACTGCTTCGGCTGCGAGCGCTTTTACACCGAACGCGAGCTGGTAAATGGCCTCTGCCCCGACCACCAGACGCCGCCCGAGCCCATCCGTGAGGCCAACTACTTCTTTCGCATGAGCCGCTACCAGCAATGGCTCATCGATCACATCCAGCGGCACCCGGACTTCATCCGTCCCGAGCGCTACCGCAACGAGGTGCTGGCCTTTCTGCGTGAACCGTTGGAGGACCTGTGCATTTCGCGGCCCAAGAGCCGGCTCCAGTGGGGCATCAGTTTGCCCTTTGACGACGGCTACGTCACCTATGTCTGGTTTGACGCCCTGCTCAACTACATCAGCGCCCTGGGGTATCCCGACGACGAAGCCTTCGCCACCTTCTGGCCGGCGGCCCAGCATATCGTGGCCAAGGACATCCTCAAGCCCCACGGCATCTACTGGCCCATCATGCTCAAGGCGGCCGGCATTCCGGTTTACCAGCATCTCAACGTGCACGGTTACTGGAACGTGGACCAGAGCAAGATGTCCAAGACGCTGGGCAACGTGGTGGACCCACTGCACTTGCGGAACGTCTACGGGCTGGATGCCTTCCGCTATTTTCTCATGCGGGAGATGAATTTCGGCCTCGATTCCAACTTTTCCGAAGAGCAGTTGGTGGGCCGGATCAACGCCGATCTGGCCAACGACCTGGGGAACCTCTTCTCGCGGGTCACCGCCATGGCGCACAAATACTGCGGCGGCCGCGTGCCGAAATCGGACGCCAAGGCCGAGGCCGACCTGAAGTTTTCCCTTCAGGCCGAGGCCTGGAAGACGGTGGAAGCTTACTGCGGCGCCATGGAGGAGTTCGCTTTCCACCGGGCGCTGCAAGTCGTCTGGGAGTTGATCAACCAGATGAACAAGTTCATCGATGTCACCCAGCCCTGGGTGCTGGCCAAGGAAAAGAAAGCCCGGCCGCAGTTGGAGGCGGCCATCTACAATCTGCTCGAAGGGCTGCGGATCGTTTCCGGTCTGGTTTATCCCGTCATGCCCGAGACCGCCGCCACCATGCAGCGGCATCTTGGCCTGGATCCGGAAGCGGCGTTTTACGACCTGGAAAAGCTCAAGAGCTGGCGAGGGTTGCCGGAGGGCATCGAAATGCCCAAGACCGTGACCCTCTTTCCCCGGGTGGAACCGATCCATGCCCGGGCCGAGGCGGCACCTGCGGAAGCCGATGCCCCCGCGCCCCGTTTCAAGCCCCAGATTTCCTACGAAGAGTTCAGCCGTCTGGATCTTCGGGTGGCCACGGTCCTCAAGGCCGAAGCGGTTCCCAAGGCCAGGAAGCTGCTCAAGCTCGAAGTGGATGTGGGCCAGCGGCGGACCATCGTGGCCGGCATCGCCGAGCGTTATGCGCCGGAGGACCTGGTGGGCAAGCAGATATTGATTGTGGCCAATCTCAAACCCGCCAAGCTGATGGGGGTGTTGAGCGAGGGGATGCTGCTGGCGGCGGTGGACGAGCGCAACACCGCCTTGGCCACCGTGGATGGTCCGATGCCTCCCGGCACGCCGCTGCGTTGAGACCCATGGGCCACCAAGAACCCTTCCTTTCGGCCGGAACCCGCCGACCGACGCGATCCTTTGATCATGGCCGTCTTTCGTCGATCCAGCGATACGCTTAAATCCGGACGGCCCCCCGATTGGCGTGAGTACCAGCGCCGGCTTCAGCGCCAGCGCCGTTCCCGGCGACCACGGGGTGTCTGGGTGGGCGGGGTGCTGGCGGTGGTGATCGTGGCCGTGTTGGCCTACCTGTTCAGCGGCCCCTCGGACAAGAGCATCGCCAACCGGGAAACGGAGGCGCCTTCGCCCTCGGTTCCGCCGTTGGCTCCGACGGTGGACAAGGCAACGGTGCAGACCCTGATCAAACCGACGGATCTGTTCAACCGGGCCTCGGGCCAGTTCACCATCGACGGCCACGGTCGGCCGCTGCGGGTGGAAACCACGCTGGACATGGACTTGCAACGGTCCCTGGTGGGGGCGCTGGATCCGCGCACGGCACGCTTTATCGCCGTGGTGGCGGTGGACCCCGGTACGGGGCGGATCCTGGCCATGGCCGGCTATGACCGTAACGGGGAGGCCGGCAATCCCTGCCTGGACAACCGGTTCCCGGCGGCGAGCCTGTTCAAGATCGTCACGGCGGCCGCCGCGGTGGAGGAAGCGCATCTCAGCGGTGGCAGTGAGGTCAATTTCAACGGCGGCCGTTACACGTTGTACCGCAGCCAGATCCAGGAAAAAGTTACCCGGCACACGATCCGGATCCCGCTGCGGGACGCCTTCGCCGGTTCGGTCAACCCGGTTTTCGGCAAACTGGGCGCTCTGCGGCTGGGGATGGAGACCTTGACCCGATGGGCCGAAGCCTTCGGGTTCAATCGTGCCATCGCCTTCGAAGCGGCCTTGGCGCCCAGTCGTTTCGAGGCTTCGGCGGATGCGTACCACCTGGCCGAGCTGGCCTCCGGTTTCAACCGCCAAACCACGGTTTCGCCCCTGCATGCCGCGCTGATCGCGGCAACGACGGTGAATGCCGGCCGGCTCTACGAGCCCAGCGCGGTGGCCAGGATCGTGGATGCCGATGGCAAGCTCCGCTATGAAAGCCGTCCGCATTTGATCGGCAAACCCATGGCGGCCGCGACGGCGGCGGAAATCGCCGCCATGATGGAGGTCAGCGTCCGCAAGGGAACCTGCCGCAAGCCTTTCGCGGGATTCTCCCGTGATTCGGTGCTCCAGCACCTGACCATCGGCGGCAAGTCCGGTTCCATCGACAATCAGGATCATTCGGCCCGCATCGACTGGTTCGCCGGATGGGCCGTGGAGCGAAAGGGAAGCGCAAAAATCGCCGTGGCAGCCATGGTTGCCCATGAAAAGTACATCGGCACCCGGGCCGGGACCTACGCCCGGCGGGTGATGACGGACTATTTCGGCAAGCTTTTTGCTGCCCGCAAGGCTGAAGCGGCCGCCCTGGGCCGGGCCGACGGCCAAAACGGAGGCGGACGAGGATGAACTTGAATCTCAAGTCCCAGATTTCCCATTTGAGATCCCAGAGGAGGCGTCATGCCCGGTTTCGAGATTTTTGGTGATGAGGAGCGCCGCCAGGTGCAGGATGTCCTGGATACCGGCGTACTGTTTCGCTATGGCTTCGATGCGGTCCGAAAGGACCACTGGAAGGCCAGGACCTTCGAGGAAGAATTTGCCGCCCGGCTCGGTGCAACGCATTGCCATCTGTGTTCCAGCGGTTCCACGGCCCTGAGCGTGGCCTTGGCGGCCTGCGGGATCGGTTACGGCGACGAAGTGGTGGTGCCGCCGTTTACCTTCGTGGCCACCGTGGAGGCGGTGCTGCTGGCCGGTGCCGTGCCGGTGTTCGCCGAGATCGACGACACCCTCTGCCTCGACCCGCAGGCGGTGGCCCGGGTACTGACGCCCCGGACCCGCGCCGTCATCCCGGTTCACATGTGCGGCAGCATGGCGCGTATCGACGAGTTGGCCGAGCTGTGTGGGCGCCATGGCCTCGTGTTGATCGAGGACGCCTGTCAGGCGGTGGGCGGAACGTTCCAGGGACGTGCCCTGGGCACCTTCGGACGGATGGGCTGCTTTTCCTTCGACAGCGTCAAGACCATTACCTGCGGTGAAGGCGGGGCGGTGGTCACCGACGAGGCCGACCTGTACCGCCTGGTCCATCAGTATGCCGACCATGGGCATGACCACGCCCATGCGGATCGCGGCGCCGAAGATCATCCCATCCTGGGGATGAACTGCCGCGTCAGTGAACTCAACGCGGCGGTGGGCCTGGCCCAGTTGCGCAAGCTCGACGGGATCCTGGCCAGCCAGAGAAAGGCCAAGGCGGCATTGAAGGATGCCCTGTCCGCCTGCCCGGCGGTGCAATGGCGCCGGGTGCCGGATCCGGCGGGCGACAGCGCCACCTTTCTCAGCTTCCTGCTCCCCGACGAGGCCCGTGCCCGTCGGGCCGCCGCCGATCTGGCCGCCGCGGGGGTGGACGGCTGTTTTTTCTGGTATGACAACAACTGGCATTACCTGCGGCGTTGGGACCATTTCAAACATCTCCGGAGCCCCGCCCGACTGCCCCAGACCGGCTTGGCGACGTTTGCCGGTCTCCAGGATGTTCAGGTGCCGGTATCGGACAACATCGTGGGGCGCACCATCTCCATGCAGATCAAGCTGTCGTGGAGCGAAGCGGATGTCGCCAGCCGGGGCGAGCGGATGGCGGCGGTGCTGGGCGCAATCTAGATCGTGTCCGTGACCGTCGCCCTGTCCTTGTGAATGCGGTGGTGACGACACAGAGCCTTTCAACCCTCGACCAAGGAGCAACGCCATGAGCGTTTTTCGCAATTTCAAGCTGGTATCCCACGTGGTTTTCGGACGTGGATGTTTCGATCAACTCGACGATATCCTTTCTGCCCGCCGAGGGGCGCCGGATGATTTCATCGTTTTCCTCCTCGATGATGTTCATCTCCAACGTCCCCTGGCCCAGCGCCTCCCGGTACATGCCAACGACTTGCTGTTGCCGGTGAACGTGAATGACGAACCCAAGACGACCTATGTGGATCATCTCACCGAGAAGGTGCGACAATTCGCTCCCCGCCTGCCGGTTGGGGTGGTGGGCATCGGCGGTGGCGCCACCATGGACCTGGCCAAGGCGGTTTCCCTCATGTTGACCAATCCGGGGTCGGCCGCCGACTATCAGGGGTGGGACCTCATCCGCCAGCCGGCGGTTTACCACGCGGGAATTCCCACTCTGGCCGGTACCGGCGCCGAGGTGTCCCGCACCACCGTGCTCACCGGGCCGGAAAAGAAGCTGGGCATCAATTCGGACCACACCGTTTTCGACCAGATCGTCCTGGACCCGGACCTGTTGGCCGGTGTGCCCACCGACCAGTGGTTCTATACGGGCATGGACTGCTACATCCACTGCGTCGAATCGCTTCAGGGGACGTTTCTCAACGCCTTTTCCCGGGCCTACGGCGAACAGGCCATGGCCCTGTGCCGCCAGGTGTTTCTCCAGGACCCCCCCGACGGGGACGAGAAGCTGATGATGGCCTCCTACTGCGGCGGCATGAGCATCGCCTACAGCCAGGTGGGCGTCTGCCACGCCCTTTCCTACGGGCTGAGCTTCGTTCTGGGATTGCACCACGGGATCGGCAACTGCGTGGCCTTCGATTACCTGGAGGAATTTTACCCCGAGTCCGTCGAGGAGTTCCGTCTCATGATGCAGCGCCATAACGTGAACCTGCCGCGGCGCTTGACGGCGGACCTGCCCGACGACAAACTGGAAAAGATGGTGGATGTGGCGTTGGTGTTGGCGCCACTGTGGGAAAACGCCCTGGGGCCCAACTGGCGCGAACAGATGACCCGGGATCGGATCCGGGACCTCTACCGGCGGATGTAGGGGCGCGGATTCGGTTTTTCGGTGAGGCGGATGCGACTGTTCAACGTCGGCGGGGCGTCCATTGTCAAACGACAGATTTTTCCGGGAAATCAATTCGATGAAATCTATTCGGGCCGTGGTGTGGTTGAAGTTGAGGTGGCGCCGATGGACGGCGGTTCTCGGCCATCTGGCCGCCATGCCGGTTTATTGGGGTCGTGGGCCGATCCACTCGAGGCGCAGCGTTCTGGTCCTCTTTGCCTTGCAGCCCAACCGGCTTTGTTGCGGCCTGACGGGGATCGTCCGCATCCGGCGCCCCGACCTCCAGCCGGTGGATGTCGAGGGGCTGGAAACGGCCGTGGCGAGAGTGGTGGGCAGCGGCATCACGGGTGACGGCGGCCCCGAGGCGAATTTTCTCGGCGGCGAGGCCGCGGTGGAAAAGCTGTTTGACGATCTGCGCGCCCTCAAGCAAAGCGGTGGATTTTACGCCCTCTTCACCCGGCCGGAAATCTTCCGACGGCTGGAATCCGTGGCCCAGCGGCTCAACGCCGCCGCGGCAGACCACGGCCAAACCCTGGAAACCCTGTCCGGCCGACTGGATACCGCTTTGGTGGACCGGCTCACCGGTCGTCTGGAGCGGTTCAAGGACGCCGCCTGGTGCCTGACGCGGGAGGTGTTGGCCAATGTCCCGCGGGTGGCCGGCCTGTTGCCCACCCCGGATTCGTCGCCCACGCCGGAAGCCCTTCAGCTCTACCAGAATCTCAACACGACCCTCAACAGCCTGGACCGTCTCGAAGTGCGGGGACGGGATTCGGCCGGTGTGTCGCTGATGTTCAGCCTGACGGGGAAAGCCTATGCGGCTTTTCTCCACGGTTTGGCCCAAGACGGGCTGGATACTGCGTTTCAACAGCGGCAGACTGGCGAGACCCTGGGCCACGGCGGCATCAGCGTTCGTCTGAACGCGGATGCCGCGGCGGTGAGCCTGGTTTACAAGGTCGCCGCGGAGATCGGTTCCCTGGGGGATAACATCCGCGGCCTGCGCCAGGCGATCCAGGCCGACGCGATTCTGCACCGGCTCGTTGCCGTCCCCGACATCCAGGTCACCATTTCGGCCCACACCCGCTGGGCCTCGGTGGGGGCCATTACCGAAGCCAACTGTCATCCGGTGGACAACGGTATCGTGGGCCGTCCCGCCGGCGTCGAAGCCATTATCCACGCCTGCCTCAACGGCGATATCGACAACTACCGGCAACTTCGCCGGGACTACGAGGCGCGCTACGGCGCCATTGCCGCCGATATCACCTCGGATACCAAGATTATTCCGCTGCAAGTGGCCTATCACCTCGACCAGGGCTTGAGCGTGGCGGAAGCCTTCCGGCGGGCCGTCAACGATTTCGAGGGCTCCCATGCCATCGCCATGCACACCGACCTGGCGCCGGGCCGGCTTTTTCTGGCGCAGCGGGGCAGCGGTCAAGCCATATTTGTGGGTCTCGCCGAGGAAGCCTACCTGTCCAGCAGCGAAGTCTACGGCCTGGTGGAGATCACGGACCGATACCTCAAGATGGATGGCGAACGGG
>JAQVTF010000253.1 GCA_028700185.1 Desulfobacteraceae bacterium
CGCCGGCAGCAGTTGGCTGGTGGTTCAGACCCTGGCCTTTGTCTTCGGCCTGGCGGCGGTGGGCATGGCTCTGCTCATCGCCCGGGTGGTGGCCGTGCGTCCCATGCTGGTACTGGTGCTGGCCGGGCTGGTGGTGCTATCGGTTTTCAATTCGTCCATCACCCTGCTCAAGTACCTCTCGGATCCGTACAACGAGCTACCCGCCATCGTGTTCTGGATGATGGGCAGCATGAGCCGGGGCCAGTGGAGCGACCTGTTCATCGCCGCCCCGATCATGGGCGGCAGCCTGGTTCTGATCCACCTGATGCGCTACAAGCTCAACATCCTGTCCCTTGGCGACCTCCAGGCCAAGAGCCTCGGTCTCAACCCGGTGATCTACCGCTTGGTCTTCATTTTTTTGAGCTCCATGGTGGTTTCCGTCTCGGTGGCGGTCTGCGGCCAGGTCTGCTGGGTGGGGCTGGTCATGCCGCATATCGCCCGCACCCTGGTGGGGCCCAACCATGAGCAGATGCTGCCGGTGGCGGTGCTCTCCGGCGGCATTTTCCTCCTTCTGGCCGACACGGCGGCCCGCTCCCTTACCATGGCCGAATTGCCCATCAGCGTGGTCACCGCCTTCATCGGTGCGCCCCTCTTCGCTTACCTGCTCTACCGCAACCGGGGGAGTGGTTGGTCGTGAGTCTCGTCTGCCGCGATCTATACTTCGCCTACAACGGCGTTTCCATCCTGTCGGCGGTGGACCTGGAAGTCCAAGAAGGTGAATTTCGCGTGCTGCTGGGCCGCAACGGATCGGGGAAGACCACCTTGATCTACTGCCTGGCCGGGCTGCTGCGTCCCCAGCGAGGGACGGTGTCCATCGACGGTCTGGATCTGGCCACGACGCCTCGGACGGACATTGCCCAACGGGTGAGCCTGGTGCCCCAGGAGCACGCCGACATCTTTCCGTTCCGGGTTCTGGATGTGGTGGTGATGGGGCGTAGCGCCACTTTTGGTTTTGCCCAGCGGCCCGGCCCCGGGGACTATCTGGCGGCCCACCAGGTGCTGGCGGGACTGGAGGCCGAGGCTTTGGCCCATCGCAATTTCAACCGCATCTCAGGGGGAGAGCGGCGCATTGCCCTGTTGGCCCGGGCCATTCTTCAGGCCCAGGACACCCTGCTCCTCGATGAGCCCACCAACCACCTGGATTTCAACAACCAGTACCGCCTGCTGGAAATCATCAAGCGCCTGTGCCGGGAAAGGGGAACCCGTGTGGTGGCCTCGATGCACGACCCGAACCTGACAGCCCGATTTGCCGACACGGTGACCATGCTCTCGGAAGGCCGGGTGCTGGCCAGCGGCCCGATGGATACCGTGATGACGGCCCAGATGATCAGCCGTCTGTATCAGACCCCCACCCGCCGGGTGGACATGGAGGACGGCACGGTGTTATTCGTCCCCTGCGCGCCCGGCAACAGCATGGATGGCGGAGAGCTCAAAACGAAGACGGCCGCGCGCTGGACCTGAGCCCCATGCCCCTCGACAAAACAAGGCACCTGCGGCCTGTTGCAGGGTTCAGCACTGCCGCCGGTCACTGTCGTGCCCGGTCTGGCCAAGCAGGCGGCGGCGTTCACCCCGCTGTCATCCCGAGGCGCAACGCGACGAAGGATCCCCTGGAGGCGCCAAGATTCCTCACTGCGTTCGGAATGACAGTCATACGCAACAGTCACATACGAGGGTTCGGGCTCAAGGGTTCAACGCTGCCGCCGACCACTGTTCTGACCGGTTGAATCAAGGGGGTTTCAGAGATTATTATAAAACAGTCGGAGCGCAGCGACACCACAACTTTAGTCACTTTAGTCATTTGTAACTTTAGTCACTCACAATTTTAGTCACTTTAGTCACTCGTAACTTTAGTTACTGATAATTTGAGTCATTCTCAACTTTACTCACTTCCAGATGGATCAACCATGAAATCAACCTGCACCCACGCCGACCACCCGACCCTTCCCGCCCACCGACCTGCCCAAAGCGGGGAGCTGGAATTGATCAATGAGCTGATCGAAAGCATGCGCCATCCCGAGGCGCTGATTTCTGAAATCGCGGTGGGCGCCCACTTCATCGGCATCCGGGCCGAAGGCAACGGCGCCGAATGCGTGGGCCTGGCCTCCACCCTGGGCGCCGCGGCCACGGCCGAAGAAAAACGCCTGCTAGATGAACTTCCCGGCACCTCCCTGGCCCGCGCCGCCGCGCTGTTGAAAACCGCCAGCGCCTTTGCCATCAGCCTCGGGGCCGCCGCATTGAACGCCAGTTTTGTTCCCCCGCCGGATCTTCCCAACCTGGAGGCCTCGTCGATCATGGCCGAAAAAGGCAAACACGGAGAAACGGTCCTGGTGGGGGAGTTTCCTTTCACCGACTGGCTGCGCGAGCAGGTGAAGACCCTGCACCTGTTCGAGCTGCGGGATATCCCCGGCCGGACTTCTCCCGCCCTGTGGGACGAAATCCTGAGTCGCTGCCAGGTCCTCGGCCTCACCGGCACCACCTTGATCACTCGTGCCATGGCCGCTTACCTGGAAAAGGCGCCCCAGGCCTACACCATCATCATCGGCCCTACAACGCCGCTGTCGCCGGTGCTTTTTTCCCGCGGGGCCGACATCCTGGCCGGCTGTCGGGTCGTGTCGCCGAAACCGGTGTTCGAGGCGATTCGCCAGGGAATGTCTTTTCGGGACTTCAAGAAACTGGGGGTACGCTTCCTGGCCTGGCCCCGGCCCGAAACCGTGGCGTAGGCCGACGGATCAGATGGCCCCGGGGGTTTTTTTGAGGCGCCAAGAATTCTTGCTGCGTGGGGATTGACCGCAACATCCGCTATTCGCCTCCGAGGCAGGCGCCAAGATACGCGGCGAAGGCGCCGGCCACCGTGGAAGGGCTGCGTTGGCGGTGGCGGATCAGGTAGAAGTGCCGTTCCAGCACGAGATCGGCGACGGGCAGGGCCTTGAGCCGACCCGCGGCCAAATCTTCGCGCACCGCCACCGGGGAAAGGATCGATACGCCGACACCACTCTTGATGCTCTGGAT
>JAQVTF010000254.1 GCA_028700185.1 Desulfobacteraceae bacterium
CCAACCTGGAGGCCGTCAAGGAAATCGCCTACCAGGTGAGACTACGGGATATCGGCGGCATCATCGTCATCGATTTCATTGATATGGAAAAAAAGAGCCACCAGGAAAAAGTCTTCAACGCATTGCGGGAAGCGGTTCAGCGAGATCGGAGCAAGACCCATATCCTGCCGATTTCGGAGCTGGGGCTGGTCCAGATGACACGCAAAAGGATCCGCAAGAGTCTCACCAGCGCACTATGCGAGCCGTGTTTTTACTGCGACGGAGAGGGTCAGTTGATCTCGCGCAAGACGATCTGCTACGATGTGTATCGGCAGATCCTGCGGGAGGCTCGGGACATGCCGGGCCATCGGTTGATGCTGCGGGTCAATCCGGAGATTGCCGAGCGGCTCCACGGAGAGGAAAACCACCTGATGGTGTCGCTGGAAAGCCGTCTGGGAAAGCAGATTATCATTTATCCCAACCCCCAGTTTCACGTGCAACAGTTTGATGTCTACGAGATCACCGGCAAGATGGGCCTGGGTGTCGCCGAAGAGGAGCCGGGTGACTCGCAATGAGGCTTGACAAGCGGCCGGCACTGTGATTAAGTGCTGCATTTTTATGGGACATTTTCGATTTGAGGGCGGCGGAAAATACCGTTCGCTGGTCAATGATTTTTAAGGAGCAATGATGAAACGGACCTATCAACCCCATCGACTGCGGCGGGTGCGCACCCACGGGTTTCTTACCCGGATGGCCACCAAAGCCGGGCGTAAAGTAATCAACCGGCGACGGGCCAAGGGGCGCAAGCGCCTCGGCATCTGAATCCACAACGGCTGATTCGCCGGGCAAGATGGTCGCCCCACAGCGGCGGGCGCCAAGAGCGGGTGCCGTGATTGCAGCGGGAACAGCGCGGTTCGGTTTTTCCCGGGACCAACGACTGCTGAAGCGAAGCGATTTTTTGAGGCTTTCGCGAACGGGTCGACGTACTCAGAACGCCCATTTCATCCTTTGCCTGGCGCCGGGGCCAAGAGATACGGTTCGACTGGGGATCACCGTTTCGCGCAGAGTTGGCGGCGCGGTGGTGCGCAACCGCATCAAGCGGTTGTGTCGCGAGTTTTTTCGCCTCCATCAGCATCGAATCACGGCGAGCGGGGACATCCTTCTGATTGCCAAAAAACAGGTCGGCGCCAGCGAGAACGAAACCATTCGCAGATCGTTGGCGCACCTGTTCCGGCAACTAACGGGGTGATGCGTGGTGCGATGGTTGGCCAAAATGCTGATACGTGCCTATCAGTACCTGATTTCGCCGGTACTGCCGCCGAGTTGCCGCTTTACGCCCACCTGTAGCCAATACGCCTATGAAGCCATATCTCGCTACGGGGTGATGCGCGGCGGGTTGATGGCGATCAAACGGATTCTACGCTGCCATCCGTTTCACCCCGGTGGATACGACCCGGTGCCGTGAACAGGCCGGGATAGCCGTCATCCCATCCAATCCATCAATCGAGCCCGAGCGTTCTGCCGACCCGGAGAAGCCATGGACCAAGCGCGGATTTTTATCGCCATTCTGCTTTCTTTTCTTGTGTTTTTTGTTTGGGAGATGTTTTTCGGCACCCATGAAGCGGTCCGTCCGCCGGCACCGGTGCCAGCCGGGCAGGTTGATATAACCGAAGGTGGGGGACAGCTGGAGAGCCCGGCGGAAAAAACGGCGTCACGAAGCGAACAAACGGTGCCGGTGGAAAGTACTGTGGCGTTGAGCCCTTCAGAGGCGAAAACCATCAGCGTTGAAAATGCGTACTATCGAATCGTCATCGATGAACGTGGCGGAACGATCCGCAGTGTTGAACTGAGACAGTACCGTGAAAGTGTCCATGAGGACGCCGCGCCCTACCGACTCGTGGGGGAAGAGCTGCCCGGTGGAACGTTGCGGTTGGCCTTGTCGCCGGAGGGAAACGCGGGGCTCGATCAGGCGGTGTTCAGCGCGGATACGTCAACGGAAAAAATCATTGTGGACCAGGGGCCCCGGAGCCTTGTGCTCACCCACTGGCGAAGTGATGGCATCGGTATTGAAAAGCGCTTCACCTTTAAGCCGGACAGCTACCTCATCGATCTGGATATCACGGTCAAAAATAACGGTTCCCAAACGGTGAACCCGCAACTGAGCCTGGCGCTTCTCCAGAAGGAGGAGACCGGCAAGGGAGCAGCCTACGGATTCAGCGGACCAAGCATTCTCATCGATGACCGGTTGTCTCAAATCGATGTGGACGACATCGAGGACCAGGATCGACTCCAAGGCAAGATCGGATGGATCGCTATCCAGGACCGGTATTTTTTGTCCGCGTTGGTTCCCCCGCCTGTGGCGGATGCGGCGGTGCGGCTCGCGCACCAGGACGCGGTGATTGAAAACGGTCTCGTGCTGCCGGCGGAGACCTTGGCACCCGGCCAGGCGCGCACGTACACCTATCGGGTCTTTTTCGGTCCCAAGCGGGGGGAAGTGCTCAAGGCCTACGGGCTGGATCTGGAGCGGGTGGTGGATTTCGGTATGTTCGATTTCATCGCCAAGCCGTGTCTCTGGTTCATGAACTGGATCTACGGCTTCATTCCCAACTACGGGATTGCCATTATCATTTTGACGATTCTGACCAAGGTGGTGCTGTGGCCTCTGGGCAACAAAAGCTACAAGTCGATGAACGAGATGAAACGGATGCAGCCCCTGATGGCGGAAATCCGGGAGAAACACAAGAACGACAAGAAAAAGATGAACGAGGAAATGATGAACCTGTATCGGACCTACAAGGTCAACCCGCTGGGGGGATGCCTGCCGATGCTGGTTCAGTTACCGGTCTTCTTCGCGCTGTACCGAATGCTCTACGAGGCCATCGAGCTGCGCCATGCCCCTTTCTTCGGCTGGATCAACGACCTGTCCGCGCCGGATCGTCTCTTTTCCTTCGGTTTCCACATTCCGCTGATGGAACCCCCCTACGGCATACCGGTGTTGACCATTATCATGGGGGCCACCATGTTCCTGCAACAG
>JAQVTF010000091.1 GCA_028700185.1 Desulfobacteraceae bacterium
GAGCGCGCCGAACACCTGATGCTGGTGGACCTGGGCCGCAACGACCTGGGCCGGGTGGCCGAGACCGGCACGGTGCAGGTGACGGACCTCATGTTCGTGGAGCGCTACAGCCACGTCATGCACTTGGTCTCCAACATCGTTTGCGACCTGCGGCCGGACTGCGACGCCTGGGAACTGATCCGGGCCACCTTTCCGGCCGGCACCCTTTCCGGCGCCCCCAAGGTACGGGCCATGCAGATCATCGCGGAATTGGAAACCACCCCCCGGCGCACTTACGGCGGCGCCGTGGGCTACGTGGGCTTCGGCGGCAACATGGACCTGGCCATCACCATCCGCACCGCCTGCATCGAAGGCGATACCCTCACGGTACGCGCCGGCGCGGGTATCGTGGCCGACAGCGACCCGGAGCGCGAGCGCCTGGAGACGGTGCAAAAGGCCATGGCCATTCAACGGGCCTTGACGCTGGGGAGTTGATAAAGAATGCCGGATGCGTCCGGCCCCATTACGTCATTCCGGGCTTGACCCGGAATCCATGTTCATCGGAACGAGGCAGCGGAAGACCATCCGGAAATTGTCGAAGCCGCCGTCCCCTTCTTGACCAAATGGGACTCGACATTGGCCGGCAACAATGCTCAAGCTCGAAAACGGCAACTCTGCTGTGAAAATAGATCCGCAAACTTGGTTCTCCGGGTCCCTTCTGCCCTTTGAAACTTGAACTTTGAACCCGCAATCTATCGCTCGGACTTCCGCCATGATTTTGATGATCGACAACTACGACTCGTTCACCTATAACCTAGTCCAGTATCTGCGCCAGATGGCCATGGACGTCGAAGTGGCGCGCAACGACCGGATCACCGTCGATGGCATCGCCGCCCGGCCGCCGACCGGCATCGTCATCTCCCCCGGCCCCGGGCGCCCCGAAAACGCTGGCATCTGCATGGATCTGATCCGCCGCTTCTCCGGCCGGATTCCCATCCTCGGAGTATGCTTGGGCCACCAGGCCATCGCCGCGGTGTTCGGGGGCCGGGTGGTGGCGGCGCGCCGGCTGATGCACGGCAAGACGTCCACCGTCACCAACGACGGGACAGGCGTCTTTGCCGGCCTGCCCAAGGCGTTTCAGGCCATGCGCTACCATTCCCTGGCCGTGGCCCGGGAGAGCCTGCCGGCCTGCCTGACCATTACCGCCGAGGACGAGGACGGCGAAATCATGGGGCTGCGGCACACCGCCCACCCCACCGAGGGGATCCAGTTTCACCCCGAATCGATCATGACCCCGGTGGGCAAGCGCCTACTGCGCAATTTCGTCCATCTGGCCAGCGGTTTTAAAGCGGAACCCCTTCAAAAGGAATGACCATGTTTCGTGAATGCCTGCAGCAGATCGTTCGCCGTCAGGACCTTTCGGAAGAAGCCATGGCCGAAATGATCAGCGCCATCTTCTCCGGAGAGATCACCGATGCCCAGATCGGCGCCTTCATGGGGGCCCTGGCCACCAAGGGCGAAACCTTCGCCGAACTGGCCGGCGCCGCCCGGGCCATGCGCCGCAAGGCATTGCGGATCCAGACCGGCGCCGACACCGTGGTAGACACCTGCGGCACCGGCGGTGACGGTGCCGGCACCTTCAACATCTCCACCACTTCGGCCTTCGTGGTGGCCGGCGCCGGGGTGACGGTGGCCAAGCACGGCAACCGGTCGGTGTCCAGCCAGTGCGGCAGCGCCGATGTCCTCGAAACCCTGGGGGTGAACCTCAACGTGGCCCCGGAAGTGGTGGAGGAGGCGGTGCGGGAAATCGGCATCGGCTTTCTTTTCGCCCCATTGTTTCACGGCGCCATGAAGTATGCCATGCGGGCGCGCAGGGAAGTGGGGGTACGCAGCATCTTCAACATGCTCGGCCCCCTCACCAACCCGGCGGCGGCCAACGTCCAACTGCTGGGGGTCTTCGCCCCGGAACTCACCGAAATGTTCGCCGAGGCCCTGCGGCGGCTGGGCGCCCGCCGGGCCATGGTGGTTCACGGCCATGACGGGCTGGATGAAATCAGCGTCTGCGCCCCCACCCGCGTCTCAGAGCTCAAGGATGCCATGATCCGCACCTACGACATTCAGCCCGAACTCTACTTCGGCGACTTGGCCGAAAGCACGGACCTGGCCGGCGGCGATCCGGCCCAGAACGCCGCCATCCTGCGCGAAATCCTCGCTGGTGCCCGGGGCGCCCGGCGCGACGTGGTGCTGATCAATGCCGGCGCCGCCCTGGTGTGCGCCGGGAAAGCCCGGCAGCTTGAAGACGGTATCCGGCTGGCGGGCGAGGTGATCGACAGCGGGGCGGCCCGGGCCAAACTGGACGCCCTGGTGCGCTACACCCAAGAAAACGGCTGATCGGAGATATGCTCATGCCCGAGGACATGCTTTCACGGATCTTGGCCTGGAAACGCGACGAAGTCGAGGCGGCCCGCCAGCGGGTTTCCGAAAAAACCCTTTGGGCCGAGGCCAAGGCCCGACGCTCCTACCGTTCCCTGATCCGGCGTCTTGAAGAACCGGGGCCCTACGGATGCAACATCATCGCGGAAATCAAGCGCCGCAGCCCGTCCAAGGGCGAGATTCGGGCAGATCTGGATCCGGCCGAGTATGCCCGAGACTACCAAGCCGGCGGTGCGGCGGGCATTTCGGTCCTCACCGACGGACACTTTTTCGGTGGATCATTGAATGATTTGGAGACTGCCCGCGCCACCTGTCACCTGCCGGTGCTGCGCAAGGACTTTGTCGTTTCTACGTATCAGGTGGTGGAGACCGCGGCCCGGGGAGCCGATGCGATTTTGCTCATCGCGCGAATTCTGGACCTGACAGAACTCCAGGAACTGCTGGCCCTGTGCGCCGAGCTACGCCTCGAGGCCTTGGTGGAAGTCCATACCCTGGCCGACCTGGCCACGGCCACGGCGGCGGGGGCGAGGCTCATCGGTATCAACAACCGCGATTTGCAGACCTTCGACACCGACATCGGCACCGCGCCGGCTCTGGCCGCCCGCATGAGCCCAGGTCAAATCGCCGTGGCCGCCAGCGGCATCGAGACCCGTGACGACATCCAACGCAACCTCCGCGCCGGGATTTTCAACTTTCTCGTGGGCGAAAGCCTCGTGCGCGCAGAGGATCCCACCGCTGCCCTGCGCGTCCTGCGCGGGGTGGATTCGCTGGGCCGGCGCACCGATGGCTAACGCATCGCCCAAAACGGCAGGGATCAAGATCTGCGGCCTCACCCGGCCGGACGAGGCGGCGGCCTGCGCCGACCTGGGCGCCGACGCCATCGGCCTGATCTTCCATCCCCCCAGCCCGCGGCACCTGGACGATGCCACCGCCGCCACCGTTACGGATGCCCTGCCGGAAAACGTCGCCAGAATCGGCGTCTTCGTGAACACCCCGGTGGAAACGATCCTGGAAAAGGTCCGCCGCTGCGGGCTCACCGGCGTTCAGCTCCACGGCAACGAACCGCCGGAGGCTGTTTGGCGCCTCCGCGCCGCCGGCCTGATGGTCATCAAGGCCTTGTTCGCCGCCCGGGCGCCGGGCCTGGAGGCCGCCAGCAACTACGCCCCGGACGCCTTTCTGGTGGAATGCGGCCGGGGGAGGCTGCCCGGCGGCAACGCCGAAGTCTGGCACTGGGCCGAGGCCCGGGGGATATCGGCAGCGGTGCCCCTGGTGCTGGCCGGCGGGCTGAACCCGGAAAACGTGGCTCAGGCCATCGCCGCCGCCGCGCCCGACGCCGTGGACGTGAGCAGCGGGGTGGAAAAGGCCCCGGGTCGCAAGGACCTGAGCCGGGTGGCGGCCTTCATCCAGGCCGTTCGTGCAGCCGAGGCCAGTCGGGGACGACTTGTCTTTCCCCGTTGATAGGCCCTCCTCTTCGCCGACCGCCGCATCCCAAGCCCAAACAAGTTCCTCCGGGCTATTTGGCGGCGCCTTCGGGAAAAAGCGCCTCGACGGTGTCCATGAACACGGTCAAAATCGGGCCGAAGGCCAGGCTGCCGCCCATCAACAAACCCACGGAAGCAGTTTCCAGCAGTTCCTGCCGGCTGGCCCCGGCCTCCACCGCCTGAGCCGCGCGGGCGGCCACGCAGTACTCCGAGCCATGGGCGATGCCGATCGCCAGACACATCAGCGTCTTGGTCTTACGGTCCAGGGCGCCGGCCTGGACCGCGTTCTCGTTCAGCCCGGTGAAGGCCTTCAGGGTTTCCTTGTCCGCCTTGGCAAACCGCCCCACCGCCTCCTTGAATCCGTCGATAAATTTCTTGGGATCTTCGATCATGAAATTTTTACCTCCTCGTCTGTGAATAGGTTTAATTGACTACGGCGGCGCCGGTGTGGGGAATCTTTTCGCCCCGCCATCGCATCGGTCGCTTAGCCGACTAGGCCACGTAGATCATCCTTCGCGTCATGCCGCCGTCCACCACGAAGTTCTGGCCGGTGACGAAGCCGGCCTCCGGTGAGGCAAGATAGGCCGCCAAGGCTGCGACGTCTTCAGGGCGCCCGACACGCCCCACCGGATGCTGGTCGCGGTCCGCGGCGCTGTGCCGCGGGGTACTGCGGCGGCTCTCCTTCTGCCAGTCGCCGGTTTCGATCCAACCGGGGCTGATGCAGTTGACCCGGACCTCGGGCCCCAGGCTGACGGCCAGGCTGTGGGTGAGGGCCACGATGCCCCCTTTTGAGGCCGAGTAGGGCTCGGTGTGGGGTTCCGACTGCACGGCTCGGGTGGAAGCCACGGTGACGATAGCCCCTTTGGCGCGCCGGAGATGCGCCGCGGCATGCTTGGCACAGAGGAAACACCCGGTGAGGTTGACGTCGATGACCCGCCGCCAGGCTTCCAGGGACAGCTCGGTCACCGGCACGCCCGGGTAGCCGACGCCGGCGTTGCACACCAGCACGTCCAGGCGGCCGAAGCGTTCCACGGCAGCGGCGACGGCGACTTCCACCTGGGATTCCGCGGCCACGTCGCAGACCACGGCCGCCGCGGGGCCGATGTCCCGCAGCGCCGCTTCCGTCTCCTGGCAGGCCTCCGGATCGATGTCGGCGATCAAGACGGCGGCCCCGTCCCGCAGAAACCGCTCGGCCACCGCCCGGCCGATGCCCTGGGCGCCGCCGGTGACCATGACGGCGCGTGTCGATGATTTCCCCATCGGTCTTCCTTTCGCTATCGCCCCGGCAAGAGGACAGGCAACCAAGCAGCCTGTCCCCTACCCATAGAATATCGACAACTTGCCAACCCCCTCGCCGAAAGAACGGGGATCGACACATCCACCGCCGCCGCTCAGGGGGGATCGGCCACCGATACCACCTCGGCCCCCAGCACCCGGGCGATATCCTTGGGGTCCATCCTGAGCAAAAGACCCCGCTGGCCGGCGTTGATCATCACCTCCGCAAAGTCCAGCAAGCACGCTTCCATCAGGACCTTCATCACCTGGCGCGTGGCGAAGGGGCTGATACCGCCCACCAGGTACCCCGTGACCCGTTCGGCGGTGGCGGCATCGGCCATGGCGGCGCGCTTGACGCCGCAGGCCCGGGCCAGCTTCTTCATGGAAATTTCGCGATCCCCGGGCATCAGCACCAGACGGTACCGATGACTTCCCAGGTCGGCCACCAGGGTCTTGATGGTCTGGGCCAGGGGAAAGCCCACGGCCCGAGCGGCAAACTGCGCTCCCTTTTCTTCATGGACGTAGGCCACCACCTCATGCGGCATCTTTTTGCGGACAAGGAAGGAAATGGCGCGGGTGCTCATGAAATATCTTCTCTCTTCACGGTGGATTCGATTTCAACTTGTGGCAGCCGGCTTTCCGGGAGGAACAAACACCTCCGCCCGTTCGGAAGGCGGGAGGGCTTCCACGTAGATCGACTGGCTGGGGAAAGCGAAAGCCGTGCCGGCCGATTCCACCAGCTCCTTGATCCGATAGGCAAGCGCCTCCTTGATCGCCAGCCATCGCCCCCACTCAGTGGTTCGGGTAAAGCAGTAGACCATGATATCGATGGACGAATCGTTGAAGCGGTCGATGCGCACGAAAGTCGGCACCTGCGGCGGATGGGCGAAGTCTTCGGAACCGAGCAGATAGGCCTCGATGCCGTCCCGGATCTCGCGCAACTGGCCGATGGTGGTCCGGTACTCCACGCCGATGGTCCAGTAGATCCGGCGGTGGGTCATGGCGCTGAAGTTGGTCACCGAACTGTCGGAAAGCTTGGAATTGGGCACGAATACCGGCGCCTTGTCGAACCGGCGCACCAGGGTGGATCGGAATCCGATGCTCTCCACAGTCCCCTCGACGACGCCGTCCACGTAGATCCAATCGCCTAGATTGAAGCGCCGTTCGGCCAGGATCAGCAGCCCGGAAATCAGATTTTTGAACAGGTCCTGGGCCCCCAGGGCCACCGCCACGCCGAAGAGTCCGAGGCCGGCGATGATGGGGGCGATGCGAATCCCCCAGATTTCAAGAACCGTGGCCAGACCGATAAACACCAACGCAACCTTTATGGCCTTTTTCAGCCATTCGACCATGGGGGTGGTGAGCACTTTTTCGAGGCGGTGCAAGAGTGCGGAAAACGGCTCAATCAGGCAGACCAGGATCCAGAAGATCACGATGACGATCAACGAGCGGATCAACCGGTCGGCCACCAGCGCCAGGGCGCCGCTGAGGGGCAGATAAGCCACGGCGAAGTAAACCCCCACGACCACCGGAACAAAGGTCATGGGCCGTTCGAGCAGTTTGACCGCTTCATCGTCCATGGTGGTCCGGGTTCGCTTGGCCAAACGGTTGACCCGTTTGAGGACGATGCGGCTAAAAAGTTTCCGGATGGTTAAAAAGCCGATCAGGATCAGTGCGGCGGTGATGATTCTGCCCAAATCGATACCGCCGATGCCCGTTTGCCAGACATCGACCACCAGTTCCCAGAACTGCTGCAGCTGTACCAAAACTTCCTCCCTGACGTGACTCCAGTTGTCTCGATTGCCCCCAGTTTCATTCAGCCGAGGATCATTGCCGGATACCGGCTCACCTTGGTTGGCGTTCCCGCCGCCTGAAGCCGGCGGGCCTAAACCTCGCCCTCATCCCTGAGCACATCGAAGCCGGCGGTGATCACCAGGACCGACGGCAAATTGGCCGTATCGCCTGCATGCAGAGGCGATGCACAGGGCGATGTCTCGTCTCTGGTCTCGGGGAGGTAACGGGCAATATATCGATCGATATTGGCCCGGTCCAGCCCAAATCCCTCGCCGAACACGGCCGCAACGCCCAGGAAGGCCCGCAACCATCTACCCATCTTCATCGTGACAACCCTCTTCAGCAGATCATCCCCATCCCCTTTTCGTACCGGTTTTTGCAACGGGCGAAAAATTTGTGGTAGCGTACCCAGAAATCACAGGACAAAAAGCGATCAGTCGATATCGAAATACCATTTCCGCACGGCGGGTGATAAGGAGCGCCAAAAATGAAAAAGATTATTATTGTTGTCTTCCTGCTCGTGGCCGCCGCCGGCGGAGTGTTCTGGTTCTACAGCCGCCAAACGGCCGAGAAAATCCAGCCGGCGCGGGTATTGCCCCGGGAAACCCTGGTGATGCTGGAAGCGGTTAAATTAAAGCAGCGCGTGGATGAATTCAGGACGGGCCCGCTGGGCCGGGCTATTGGCGGAATCGACTGGCCCGCCTGCATGGAGGCCTTCAACGCTTCGCCGGAAGAAATCCAGCGCGCGGGGCAGGTCCGAACCCAAATCTCGGCGACCATCGACAGCCTCTGGTTCGATGCGCTCTTCGGCGACCGGTCGGCCCTTGCCGTCCTGGCCCCCCTGTCCATTGATCCCGCCGCACCGCCAGAAACCGTTTGGCGCCAAACCGCCCTCATGGTACTCCAGCCGCGTCAATCGTCGGAGATGATCCAATGGATCGGCAAAATGTTCGCCGGCAACGTCACCATCGGTCCGGTTGAAACGGACGGTGTCCGCATGGACAAGGTCGAAACCCCCGATGCGCCGGCGTTTTTCGTCGCCGCCCACCACAACCTGATACTGGTGGCCCTGGAGCCGGCGCCCATCGTCCGTTGCCTGAAGCCGGGCCCCGACAAGCGGTCGTCCCTGGCGGATGTCCCCGAATTTGAACAGCTTCGCAAAGAGGTTGAATTGACCGGGACGCCCCGCTCCTTTGCCTGGATCGACTTGCATCGCATTTACGACCTCTGGGCGCCGTTGCTGCAACAGGAGGGCGAGGCGGATGCCGCCGCCAGCGAGGTGTTGAAGCTGTGGTCCGGGTTCAACCGCGCCAAACCGGTGATGGCCGCGGCCGGCGCCATCGATGGCAACCTCTCCCACCAGCGCTGGCGCCTGCGCTACAACGCCGCCGACCTGTCGCCGGAGGCGGCCCGCATGCTCGGCATCGCCCCCCAGCCCAATGCCACCCTGCCATGGATCCCCGCCAGGCTGCTCTACTACGGCTGGCACAACAACCTGCGGCAGGTGATCGAATCCGTCGCCAACCTTTCGCGGCTCGACGCCGGGCAGGCCGAAGCGTTTCGGGAAAAATTCACCGCTGCCACCGGCGTGCCCTTCGATGACGCCTTGAGCGCTTTCGGCGACGAGTTCGCCCTGCTGATCCAGGATGTCAAAATGGGCGGTTTGTTCCCGTTGCCGGTGCTGGCGGTGGCGATCGAAGTGGGCCAACCGAAAATCATCGAGCGGCTGGTGGAAGGCGCCGTTGCGAAATCCGGGATGGCGCTGCAAACGGAAGATCACCTGCAAACCCCCATCCGCTACCTCGCCTTGCCCTATGGCGAGGATCTCAGCCCCGCCTACGCCTTCCGCGACGGATTCTGGGTGGCCGCTTCCAGCCGGCAACTCCTCAAGACCCTCTTGGCGGATTCGGAAGCCGGGCTGCTGAAGGACCCGTTGTTCGGGTCGGTGGACATGGGGCTATCGGGGCCCAACAACAAGATGGCGTTTTTGCGCATGGATCACATCGCGGCCAAGAGCAGGGAACTCGTCACCTGGGGCATGTCTCTGGCGATGATGAGCGGCAAAGTGAAAAACCCCCGCCAGATCACCTGCCTTACCGACAAGGTGCTCACACCGATCTTCGATGCCCTGTCACATTACCCGGCGATGGGATCGAGAACCGTCAATGAGGAAAACGCTGTTCAGGCGGACACCTACGTGCTCATGCCCCCGACGCCGTGAACAGGGCGCGCAGAAGCGTACCCTGGAACGGCGTTTACGATCGGTAGATGCGATCGGCCAGGTCCACGAACCAGGGCGGCCGCTGGACCACCACGTAAACGAGGATCAGTCCGGTGATCGGCAGCGGAATCACCACATCCACCACGCACAGCAGAATCAACGACAACAGGGTCTTGTTGCGGATATTCATGGCAGGCTCGCTTTTCTCGGCCACGAACCGGTATCGCCGGCAATCATGCCTGAGCGTCCCAGTCGGCATCGATGGGGGACCGGACATCCAGCACTTCGGCGTTCTGCGCCAAAAGGTCCAGGGCCCGGCGGGTAGTGGCGCGCTCATCTTCCACCGGCACGAGCCGCGCCACCACACGGCCCCGGGAAGTGATCGTAATCGTGGCCCCGTTTTTTACTTTTTTCAAAAAAACGGAAGTCTTTCTCTGGATTGACTCACGCCCACCGATTCCATGGCGACCGCCAGCAGAGATGGTCTTGTACGCCTATATTGTACAAAGGCGAGATTGGCAAGGCCTCCCCACCGATGTCGTTGCGTGTCACTTATCCGAAATGGCTTCCAACATCCCCAACCGCTGCACTAACCACCGCTCGTACCAGGTGCCCAGGCCGGTCTCCAGGAAGCCGTTGTGACCGCCATGGGCATGAACGATGCGCTCGACGTGGGGGCTTTGCGGCAGGGCCATCAGGTCGGTCACCGGGATCACCGGATCATCGACGGCGGTGATCACCGCCGTGGGCACCCGAACGCGCTGAAAGACGGCAGGGGTGACGGCGTAAGCGGCCAGGTAACTGCGGGCATCCCGGTAAGTGCTCACCCGGGGAATGAGCCGCTCGGTCATTTCCATCAGGTTCATTTCCGGGGGAATGTCCGAAAAGTCGTAGCGCTTGGGAAACAGGGCCTGCTTGCGCTGCAGGGAGCGGCGCCACTTGCGCCGGAAGTACCACAGCAGGGCCGGGTGCCGGTCGATGCTTTCGGTGGAATGGATCGGATCGATGGCCGGGCTCACCGCCACCACCTGACGCAGGTTCACCGGTGGTTCTGGGCCCCATCGCCCCGCGATGCGCAGGGCAAAGTTGCCGCCCAGGGAGAAACCGCACAGTGCCACCGGCAGGTGAGGCACCTCGGCGGCCAATCGGGTCACCGCCTCCACGACTTCATCGAGGTAGACGGCGAGAAAGACGCCCTCGTTGAGATGATGGCTCGGACCGTGGTCGCGCAGGTTGAGCCGGAAAACATTGTAGCCGGCAAGGTGCAGACGGGTGGCGGTGGTGCGCACGTAGGTGGAGTCGCTGCTGCCTTCCCATCCGTGGATCAACACCACGCGCCCTTTGGGCGCCGGGTGGGGCAGGTCGAATCCCAGCAACCGCACCCCCCCGCTGGTGTCGAGAACCCGGCGCCGCGACAAACTCAAAACATGGTCGGTGTGGCAAGCCCTCAGGCGCAGACTGGCCAGGCCGGTTTGAAGCCAACGATTTCGAAGCCAGCCGGGGGGAAGGTAGGGTGCCGGCATCCCCGTGTCCGGCACTGCCGCTGCGGTGGCGGGTTGCAACCGGTTTCGTCGCACGGATCGAGCCTATTTCCCCAAATGGGTCCGGAGGATGTTGAACATCCGCCGAATCGGCTCCGCCGCCCCCCAGAGCAACTGGTCGCCCACGGTGAACAGCGCCAGAAACTCGGGGCCGAAAATCATCTTGCGGATGCGCCCCACCGGCACGTTGAGGGTACCGGAGACCGCCGCCGGACTCAGCTCCCGCAGGGTGGCGGCCTTCTCGTTGGGCACCACCCGCACCCAGTCGTTGCCACCGGCGATGATGGCCTCGATGTCGGGCAGGGGGACTTCCCGGGTCAGGCGGATGGTCAGTCCCTGACTGTGGCACCGCATGGCGCCCACCCGCACGCAGATGCCGTCCACGGGAATCGGCGGATCGTTGCCGAGGATCTTGTTGGTCTCGGCAACCCCCTTCCATTCCTCACGGGTCTGGCCGTTTTCCATGGGAGTGTCGATCCACGGAATCAGGCTGCCGGCCAGGGGCGCGCCAAAATTGGCCGTGGGATGGTCGGGGCTTTGCAGCGCCGTCAGCACCCGGCGGTCCAGTTCCAGGATGGCCGAGGCCGGATCATCCAGCATCGGCGCGGCCGCCTCGCCGAGGTGCCGTGTCTGGGCCATCAGCTCACGCATGTTTTTGGCGCCGGCACCGGAAGCGGCCTGGTAGGTCATGGTGGAAATCCAGGAAACCAACCCCTCGCGAAACAGCGCATTGATGCCCATGAGCATCAGACTCACGGTGCAGTTGCCTCCGATGAAATCCGTTTTGCCTTCGGCCAGGGCCCGATCGATCACGGGACGGTTGACCGGATCCAGCACGATGGTGCTCTCGGGCGCCATGCGCAGGGCCGAGGCCGCGTCGACCCAGTAACCTTTCCAGCCGGCACCGCGCAGCTTCGGATAGACGGCTTTGGTGTAGTCCCCGCCCTGACAGGAAACGATGATGTCTAGCGGCCGCAGGGCCGCCACATCGTTGGCGTCCATCACAGCCGGCGCATCGAGGCCCACGCCTGGCGCAGGCTGCCCCACCTGGGAAGTGGAGAAGAAAAAGGGCGTAAATCCCTGAAAATCGTTTTCAGCCTTCATCCGGTCCATCAACACCGAACCGACCATCCCGCGCCATCCGACAAATCCCACCCGCAACATGGCTCCAACATCCTTTCCGTTCTATGGATAATTCCTTCATCTACCGTCATTGAAAACTCAACATCGCCGATGAGGGGGCATCCTATCAGATTTTTGGCCAAGTGCAACGGCCGATGCCCTCCGGGCATGGTCAGCTCACGTCCCCGTCAAAATTTTGCGATCATCCTTGCG
>JAQVTF010000255.1 GCA_028700185.1 Desulfobacteraceae bacterium
CATAACGGGCCAGACGATCCACACCGAGCTTGATCCCCAACTGATAGAAAAACACGTCACAGGACTGACTGATGGCTTCCACCACGTTGAGGTCTCCGTGTCCCCACCGTTTCCAGCAGCGATAGGAGCGGTTGCCGTAGCGGAGTTTCCCCGGACAAAAGAACTCGGACCGGGCGTCGATTACGCCCTCCTGGAGGCCGGCCAGGGCCGTGACGATCTTGTAGGTGGAGGCGGGGGGATAGGTGGCCTGAATGGCCTTGTTCTCCATGGGCCGCCGGGGGTTTTCCACCAGGGCCTGCCATTGCTGGCGGTTGATGCCGCCGACGAAGGCATTGGGATCGAATCCGGGCCGGCTGGCCATGGCCAGCACCTCTCCGCTGTTGGGATCCACCGCCACCACGGCGCCGGCGTTGTCCCCGAGGCACTGTTCGGCCACGGCCTGGAGCCGTTGATCAATGGTCAACACCACATCGTGACCCGGAACGGCATCCACGGTCTTCAGTACCCGGATCACTTGACCCCGGGCATCCACTTCCACCTGTCGGCCCCCCGGTTGGCCTCGCAGGAAGTGCTCACAGGTTTTCTCGATGCCGAACTTGCCGATGGAATCTCCACCCCGGCACCCCGGATAACGGCCGCCGGCCAACTCTTCGGCGTTGATTTCCCCCATGTATCCGATGAGGTGACCGCCGCTGTCGCCGTAGACGTAGCGTCGCAGGGCTTTCACCTCCACCGATACCCCGGGCAAATCGTACCGCCGCGCTTCCACGGCAGCCAGCAAATCCCGATCAATATCCGCCCGCAGCACCACCGGCCGATAGGCGGACGAGGCACGCCCCGCAACGTGGGTCAGTTCTTCCGGGTCCAGGCCGGTCCCGACGGCCAGACGTGCCAGGGTGGCCTCCGCCGGCTTGGCATCCCGGGGGACCATCACGAGGTTGAACGACGGGCGGTTGTCCACCAGCAGCCGGCGCTGGCGATCGAGGATCTGGCCACGGGGGGGCTCGATGTCCTGGAGCCGGATGCAGTTGTTTTCCGAGAGGCGGCGGTACTCTTCCCCCTGCACCACCTGGAGATGGAACAGCCGCAAGCCGAGGGCCAGAAACGCCACCAGCAAGATGACCAGCGCCCCGTTGAGGCGCCGACGGTACCAGTCGGCATCGGCGGTTTTCAGATAGTGCTTCACCAAAGAAAAACCAAACCCCATTCCACCGTCAAGGTTTCTTCCCGGTCCCTATTTTCCCGCTTCGGAAAACGCCAGGCTATTCCCTCACCGCCCGCCGGGCCTGAACCTGCCGTTGGTAACGCGACAGGCGCCGCTGCACCGCGGTGAACCCCGCCACCAACAACGCTCCCATCACCACGGTCCAGGCCACCTGCCAGACGACGATCCCGGCGGCCTGGGTGGGCGTCGGCCCCGGCCTTCCCAGCAAAACGGGGATCCCCAGCAGCACGAGGTTTTCCACCACCACGGCACCGGCCAGGGCCACCGGCAGCATAAAGGTGCCCCCCACCTGCAAGAAACCGATGAGCCAATGCACCAAGGCCCAGATCCAAAAATAGGCGGTGGCGTAATAGCCCGGCGGCGCGCCGGAGAGACTGTCCACCGCCAGTCCGATGAGAATCACCGGCGGAAGGCCGTCGCGCAGTCGCGGCTGCAAGCCGAGAAACACCATCAGCGGCACCAGGAGGTCGAACCGGTCGGGGCCGATGCCCACCAGCGGCAGCACGCTGGTCTGCAACACGATCAACGCCCCTCCCACCACCAGAAAGAGCAGTGCCGTCATTGAAACGCCTCCGGCTCCGACGGCCGGGGCGCCATCACCACCAGCACTTCTTCCAGGGTTTGGAAATCAACGACGGGCGTGACGGTGACGTCCTGGAAAATTCCGGCCGTTGGCCGGTCGACGGCCGCCACGCGACCGATGGCCAGTCCTTTGGGATAGACCCCGTCGAGACCGGAAGCGATGAGCATGTCGCCCTCCTGCACATCGTCCTGGCGCGACACGTATTTGAAGATGCACCGGTTGTCGGCCGCTCCGGTGACGATGCCCCGGGCCCGGCTGCGCTGCACCAGGGCGTCCACGGCGTTGTTGGCGTCGATGATCAGCAAGACCTTGGCATGGTGCGCCGAAACGGCCACCACCTGTCCGGCGATCCCCTCGGGGATGACCACCGGCAGTCCCTTGACCACGCCATCGGCGCGGCCCTTGTCGATGATCACCGACTTGAACCAGGGCGACGGGTCCTTGCCCACCACCTCTGCGGGCAGCATCTTTTGATCGATGTCCTGCTGAAACCGGATCAGGCTTCGGAGGCGGCGATTGGCCAGCTCGATCTCGTTGCAGTTCTCGATGCGGGCCGTGGCCGTTTCCAGTTCCTTCCTAAGGCGGCCATTCTCCTGTGCCGCGTTGACCAGAAAAAAGTAGTGCCGCCAGATATCCCCTACAAAATCAAATATATAGGTTACGGCAGTCTGGATTGGGCCCACCACCACCAGACCGAAACGACCAAGACCGTGGTCGAGAACCGGTTGCCGACTGCTGAGACTCAAACCGATGACGTTCAGGGTGATCAACAGAATCGCCCCGACCACCAAGAGCACTTTTCTGGAAAGCATAGGCGCCGGTCAAACAGGCTCGAAATCGCTTCCGAGCCATCGGCTTCGGGTTAGAGGACGATAGGGCGCAGGCTGCGCCCCCGCGGATTGGCTAGTTGATGGCCACCTGACGCAGGATGTCAATGCTGTCGATGGCCTCGCCGCTACCGATGGCGACGGTGGACAGGGGATCCTCGGCCACCGTGATGGGCAGGCCGCTTTCCTCCATCAAAAGCTTGTCCAGATTCTTCAGCAGGGCGCCGCCGCCGGTGAGAACAATCCCGCGATCAACGATGTCGGCCGCCAGCTCCGGAGGCGTCTGCTCCAGGGCGATCTTCACCGTCTCCACGATGGCATCGATCTGCTCGGAGATCGACATGCGGA
>JAQVTF010000008.1:0-36658 GCA_028700185.1 Desulfobacteraceae bacterium
GCTGGTGAAATCATGTAATCAACCCGCCTTCCACCGTCCGGCCGTGTTCCGGCCAATCTGTCGGCGCAATGATGGGACCGCCTTGAGCATTGATGATATAGACACGGAGCGATTCCTTGACAAGTCCTAAAGCGCGCCACACCCCCGCTTCTTCAGGCAAAAGCGTTTTACGCCAGCCGGAGGCGATATAGTTTGGATGTGGAGGGAGGGTTTTGGGGACACAAATACACAGGGAAAGTGTTTCCGATGAACCGAAGACGATTCTTACAAGGCGTGAAGGCGGCGATGCAGGGGACGATGCTGACCGCCTTCGGTGATGCGCCTGCCCCGGGGATTGAGCCTACGCGAGGTGGCCCGGGAAATGGACAAGGCCGGCATCGTCCCCGCCTGCTTCCCGCCGAATCTTCACGGCGCGTCGGAGAGACGCCCCTTATCCTCGTAGCCCTCGTCCGGCGGCAGGTCGGCTCGCGCCGACATGCCCCTTACCAACTGGTCACAGCGCTCGTTGAACGTGACGCCGGCGTGTCCCGGCACCCAGACGAAGTGCACGTCGTGAAATTGACAGAGCGCCAACAAATCCGCCCACAGATCCGCGTTGATGGCCGGTTCCCGGCGGTTGCGCATCCATCCCTGGTCCCGCCAGCGGCGCGCCCACCCCTTGGTGATACCGTCCACCACATAGCGCGAATCGGTATGCAGCCGTACCGCCGTGGGGGTTTTGAAACGGCGCAGGGCCATGATAACCGCGGTGAGTTCCATGCGGTTGTTGGTGGTGTGGCGGTAGCCGCCTGAGATCTCGGTGGGCGGATCGCTGTCCAGGATCACCGCCGCCCAGCCGCCCGGCCCGGGGTTTCCCAAGGCCCCGCCGTCGGTGTAGACTTCGACCCGCGGCCCGCTGGCCGGTGGGGAATGCTTTTCCGGCGCCGAAGACTTGACCTTCCCCGGGCCGACGACCGGTTGGCGCTCGCCTTTTTTCAGGAATGTTTCGGCTTCGGAGCGGGTGGCAAACCCCTTGTAGCGTGCGTTTTGAAACCCGGTCACCTGGGCCTGGGCACCGTCGGGGCCGAACCATTGGGTATAAATTCCGGGCCGGCGGCCCCGGGCCACGGCGTAAAACTTCTTGGAGCGGGTCATCGGTTCCTTTCTGTAATCCCCGCCGGCGGGGCCTCACGGCGGCGGGCGGCCGCCGTACCAGTCAAAAGGGAACGGGTCCATGGTGTTGGCGAGTGGCCCGGGGCGCTCCGTTGGTGGCACGGATCACGCAGACAATCCACGCAGTTAACCTCCCGGCACGGGTCCATGTGAATCACCACGCTGGCCGCGTTGTCGAAAAACGCCATCAACAAATCCTCCAACTGGTTGGCTTCATCGTGGGCCGCTTCGAGAATCAAGTCCCGGGGCAAGATGAGGTGCAGGCTCAGGTGGGTCATTCGACCGGCCTGGCGACAACGCAGCTCGTGGATGTCGATCCAGTAGGGGCGACGGTGGGCGTTGAGGTGGGCGGCCAACCGGTCGATGAGAACCGGATCGGTACGGTCCATCAGACCGAAGACCGCCTCGCGCACCAGCCGGCCGCCGGTGGCGAGAATCTGCAATCCCACCAGGCAGGCCACCAGCCCGTCGAGCCAGAGACGGCCGGTGAGTTTTACCACCACCAGGCCGACCACCACCCCCACCGAGGTGTAGACATCGGTGAGCAAATGGCGCCCGTCGGCCTCCAAGGTCAGCGAGCGGGTCCGCCGGCCGATGCGCAGGAGTAAGATCCCCGTCAGCCCGTTGACCAGAGCTGCGGCGCCCACCAACCACAAACCGGTATCGAGATGGGGCATCGGCTGGGGATGAAGGATACGCCCACCGCCGGTGTAGAAAATACCCAACGCCGCCAAGATGATGAGGGCGCCTTCGAACCCGGCGGAAAAATACTCGATCTTTCCATGTCCGTAAGGATGATCCTCGTCCGGGGGGCGCGCGGCGATCCAGATGCTCGTCAGGGCAAAGCCACCGGCGATGACGTTGATGATCGATTCCAGGGCGTCGGAAAAAATGGCCGACGAACCGGTGAGGCGCCAAGCCTGAAACTTGACGGTCATCAGGGCAACAGCCACCACCAGGGATAGGGCGCCGGCAGCCAAACGGGTGCGTTGGAGCGTGGGGGATTCCATGGGCTTTCTTTTTTGGCAAAAGGGCAACTGGGTTAGGTTGTAATCGATGGCGGTTTGCTTGTCGAGCGTTTTCCAGATGTTACGCCCTTTTCGTTTTTTTGTACCGAGCGCCCGCCCCCCCTCGGCACTTCCCTGGGTCGCCTCCAATGGCGGACGCTGTCAAAGGTAGAAATTAAAATTGCCCTCCTTGCGCAACCTTTGCATCTCGCTATTTTGCCGACTTTGAGGTCGATAAAACTGCATCGATAAAGGGTTCAGCGGCCCTCAACACTAAATTCTGCTTGAAATTCATGCGCTTTTATGCTGTAAGCCTGCCAGGCGACCCAAGTTTAAACCCCGCAACACTAAAAGGAGGAGGAAGAGATGACCAAGGCGGAACTGGTGGAGTTGATGGCGAAAGATGCCGGCCTTTCCAAGGCGGCGGCGGCGGCGGCATTGGAGGCCTTTGTCGGCGGTGTCACATCGGCGCTGAAGAAGAAGGAAGGCAAGGTCACGCTGGTGGGCTTCGGCACCTTCCAGAAGGTTCGCCGCAAGGCCCGCAAGGGACGCAATCCTCAGACCGGGGAAAAAATCACCATCAAGGCTCACAATGTGGTCAAGTTTGTTCCCGGCAAGAAGCTCAAGGACGCGGTCTGATCGCGTTGAATCACCGATTTTTCTCGGAGGGGACGGTTCACGCCACCCATTTGCCTGAACCGCCCCTTTTCTTTTGTTCCCCCACTTTTCCTTGACGATCCCTCAGGCCGTCATGCCCCCTGCCCTTGCTCCTCGGGCCCGGGCGCCTCGTCCCGTGGCACCGGGACCTCGAACTGCTGGGTTGTGGGCTGAAACTTTTCAATTATGGCGGCGTGGTACAACTCTTCCTGCAGGCCCCGGTAAAGACTGTAGCACATGACCACCAGCACGATGGTAAACGGCAATCCGGTGGCGATGGAAGCGCTCTGAAGCGCGGTCAGGCCACCGCCCAGAAAACCCGCTGGGGAACCGGAGAATCGAGCTTGCCGCCGGAAGTGAGGTGATCCACCACCAGGGAGCCCGAATCCGAGGAAGTGACGAAAAAGACGGTTACCAGAATGATGCCGATAAAGGAAGTGATCCCGGTGATGGGAAATTTCTCCAGCATCACGAACAGGGCGGTGGACACGTCCTGGTTCACGGCGGCGGCGATATCGGCCACCCCGGTGGTCTGCAGCCACAGCGCCGATCCGCCGAAGGTGGACATCCACAGGAAGGACAGCAGGGTCGGAAACACCATGACCCCCAGGATGAACTCGCGCACCGTGCGTCCCTTGGAGATGCGCGCGATGAACATGCCCACAAACGGCGACCAGGAAATCCACCAGCCCCAGTAGAAAATCGTCCAGGGATTCTGCCAGTTGCTTCCCTCCGCGCCATAGAAAGTCTCTACCCAGAAACTCAGCCGCGGCAGATTCTGGATGTAAAATCCCAGATTCTGGGTAAAGGCGCTCAGGATGTACACCGTAGGCCCCACCGCCAGCAGAAACAGCATGAACAAACCGGCCAGGTAGAGGTTGATGCTGCTCAAGGTCTTGACGCCCTTGTCGAGGCCGGCCACCACCGACAAGACGGCGATGGCGGTGATCACCGCGATCAGCACCACAGCAAACCCCGTCGTGGTGGGAAAATCAAACAAATAGTGAAGGCCGGAAGACACCTGCTTGACGCCCAGGCCCAGAGACGTGGCCAAGCCGAAAAGGGTCGCCAGGACGGACAGGATGTCGATGAGGTTGCCCCAGAAGCCGTAAATCCGGTCTCCGAGAAGGGGGTGGAAAATCGATCGGATCGTCAACGGCAGGCCCCGGTTGTAGGCGAAGAAGGCCAGTGATAGGCCCACCAGGGCATAGATGCCCCAGGGATGGATGCCCCAGTGAAAGTAGGTCAGCCCCAGCGCCACCTGGGCGGCCTGGGGGGTTTGCCCCGGTATCCCGAACATGGGCGACGGGGTGATGTAGTGAAACACCGGTTCGGCCACCGCCCAGAACATCAGCCCGATGCCCATCCCGGCGCTGATGAGCATGGCGTACCAACTGAAGGTGGTAAATTCCGGAAGGGCGTCCGGGCCGCCGATTCTGATCCTGCCGAAGGCGCTGGAGGCGATGAGGATCATGACGATGACGAAAAAGTTGGCCGCCAGGATGTAGAGCCAGCCGAAGTTGTTGCCGATGCCGTCGAGCACGGCCTGGAAAAAGGCGCCCGCCTGCTGCTGGTAGATGATGGTCAGGATGATGAAGAGAAAAACCAGCCCCCCCGACACCAGGGAAACCTGGGGATGCAGATCGAAGCCGAAGCCCGCCCAGTTGTTTTCCCCGGGCCTGTGTCCGTGGGAATCGTCGTAGAAGCTCGCCTTGGGAACAATCTGCAGGCCGCGGAAGGTCTGGCGCTCCTTGATGGCTTTTTGCTTCTGCTTCTCCAGGTGTTCCCGGGCCAACTCGATGGCCTTGTGCTGGTAGCTGCGTTCCTTTTTCGCCTTTTTCTTCTTCGGACGCTTGGTCATGGTCATGCTCCCACGCAAAAGTTCACAGAAGGATGTCGCCACGATAAAGGCTCGAGTTCACCTTTCCAATCACTCTTGGTTCTGGTAATGGCAGATTCCCAGGAGCGGGGTCGCCGGAATTGATAATCCATATCACAATCATTGAGGTCGGACACAAAAAAATCGGGTAACCCACCGATAGCGATCCTGGCGGAATCCGGCCTCGATCAACGGAGCTGCACATGAAAACCATCCGCAATGTCGCCATTCTGGGCGCCGGGGCCATGGGCGCCTATTTCGCCGCCTGCTTTGCCGCCAACCGAAGTTTCACCACCCGCCTCATCGCCCGCGGCGCGCGCCGCGAACGCCTGGCGCGAGACGGACTCATCGTCAACGGCCAACCGGTCTTCATTCCGGTGGCCTCGCCGGAAGACGGCCCGGCGCCGGCCGACCTGATCATCGTGGCCCTCAAGCATCACCATCTGGTGACCGCCGTTGAAGATCTCAAAGGATTCGTTGGGCCGGAAACGGCCGTCATTTCGGTGATGAACGGCCTGGAAAGCGAGGCCATCATCGGGGAGGCGGTGGGCTCGGAAAAAGTGCTCTACGCCATCTCGGTGGGCATCGATGCCGTGCGGCAGGACAATCGGCTCACCTATTCGAACCCGGGGCGTCATATCTTCGGCGAGGCGGACAACACCGTGGTCAGCGACCGGGTGCGCCGGGTGCAGGAGGCCTTCACCCGGGCCGGCATCGCCTGGGAAACCCCGCCGGACATGATCCGCACGCTCTGGTGGAAATTCATGATCAACGTGGGCATGAACCAGGCATCGGCGGCCATGGGGGCGCCCTACGGCGCCTTCCAGACCCGCGCCGAAGCCCGGGATCTGATGGAGGCCCTGATGCGCGAGGTCATCGCCCTAGCCGGGCCCTCCGGGGTGAACCTGGGGGAGCAAGACATCACGGATTGGTACCAGGTTCTCAAAACCCTCTCCCCCGACGGCAAGACCTCCATGCTCCAGGACGTGGAAGCCGGCCGCAAGACCGAGGTGGAAATCTTCGGCGGCACCGTTGTGGCCCTGGGCCAGCGCCACGACGTGCCCACCCCGGTCAACCGCACTCTGTTTCAGATCATCCGGGTGCTGGAGGGGGCTGCGTAGACATCAACTTGTCCCTTTTCCGATAAACCATTCCCTGGAAAATGGCGACGAGCTCATCCCGGTCATCGGTGATCCGGACGGTGTAGGATGCCAGCTTGAAATTGCGGGAGACTTCCGTGGCCTCGGCGAAAAGGGTCCGGGTTCCCGTCCCGGCGGCTTTCAGGTAGGAAATATTGGCGTTGACGGCCACCGCCACGTTGCCGTGGGCGTTGGCGGCCACTGCGAACACCAGGTCCGCCAGGGAGAAAATGGCGGCCCCGTGAACGATGTTCACCGCGTTGAAATGATCCGGGCGGATGTCCAACTTGGCCCGGGCCCGGCTTTTGCCGATTTCCAGCAGTTCGATCCCGACGCTGGCGGCGAATCGATCCTTTTTGAAAAATTCGTGCAGATCCGTCATCAACGGCTCCTTCGGCCTTGAACCGATGGGCATGTTGTTCGCGTCCGAGGCAGTTGCGACCTTCGGCTCGCATCACCCCGAACATTTCCGGTGAACAGGAAAAAACGGTTGGACTTTTCGTGGCGGCGGTCAGGGGCCCTCAGTGTAATGGCGGCAGCGGGTTTCTCGGGTGAACACCAGCAAGATAAGGGAAAAGGCCAGCCAACCGAGCATCAGGGAAAAACCAGCCCGGTAAGCGGCGGCATCATAGCGTCGCACCCCGTCCACCAGGTCACCGGTCCAGCAGGCATCCAGCACCCAGCCCACCAGCGGCTGCAAGACCATGGGACCGAGCATCACCCCCATGTTCACCAGGCCGGAAACCGTGCCGGCCAGATCGGTGGGCACCGACTCCTTGGCGAAGGCGAAACTGACGATCATGGCTCCCGTGGCGCAACCGGTGACCACCAACAGCCCCACCACCACCGGCAGCGGCAGGCCGGGCAGATAGACCAGGACGCACCAGGCGATCAAGCCGAGGAGGCCGCCGGCCAGATAGAGCGGTTTTCGCCGTCCCAGGCGGTCGGAAAACCAGCCGAACAGGGGACTGGCCAGGGCCCAGGAGGCCAACTGGAGCGAAGTGAGCGTCGACGCCTGGGCCGTGGACAGGCCGTAATGGGTGGTGAGAAACGGCACGCCCCAGAGCCCTGAAAAAGTGAGGATGGCCCCAACAAAACCCCCGGGAATGATAAAAAGCAGCCAGGCGTTGCGAAAGCGAAACACCTCGGCCAACCCTTCCAGGACCGGTCGGTGCCCTTTGGTGGTGGCGCTGTGCGGGTAATCGGCGAACCCCTTCTGCGAAGGACGGTCCCGTACCACGGTCCACACCCCCACGGCCACGGCCAGGGTAGCCAGGGCCGCCCCCAACATCACGGTGCGCCAGTGGGCATGATCCATGAGCAGGCGCAGCGGCGGCCCCGCCCCCACGGCCCCAAGAACCCCACTGAGCAGCCCCACCCCGGTGACCATGGCGAACAGTCGGGACGGAAACCACTCGGAGGAAACCTTCAACAGCCCGATCCAGGCCACGGCCACCGAGGCGCCGATGAGAAATCGCCCCAGATACGCCCAGCCCAAGGTGGGCGCCAGCGCGAAAAACAGGCCGCCCGCTCCCGCCACCAGGGCTCCGGCGGTGAGCAGACGGCGCGGCCCCCAACGATCGGCGAGAATCCCGGTGGGAATCTGCATCAAGACGTAGCTGTAAAAATAGAACGCCGACAGGTTTCCCAGGGCCGTGGCGCCGATGGCAAAGGTGCGCATGAGCTCTCCGGTCATCACCGCCGGCGCTACCCGGTGAAAGAAGCCCACGAGATAGAGGGGCGCCGCCAGACTCCAGACCCACCAGGCACTGCGCAACGGCGGCAGGTGCCGCACACCGGGCGCTTGACGATTTTGCGGGAAGGGTTCCATCGCAGCTCTGTTAAATCGATCCCCCCGTTGGGTCAAGGCGTTTGCTCCGCCAAGCGCCCCGGATGCTTCAGGAGGCGTCCCAGCCGCCTTGGGCGCGCAGCCGCGCGATGACCGCCTGGGCCGCGTCCTTGAGGGACATGTAATCGGTTTTGGCCACCCGGTTGAGGGGGAACTGGCCCGCCGGAAGGATTTCCACGTGGGAAGGGCGCGAATAGGCCGAGATATCCTGGCAGGCCGCCATCACCTCTTCGACGGTGAGCGTGACCCCTTCGACGGGTTCCACAAAGGCGATGATCCCCTCGGAGTAGACCTCATGGGGAGCCCCCACCACGGCAATTTGGTTGATCTTGCTTTTGAGTTTTTCGGCGATGTGGTGTTCCACGTCGTCGGGAAAGACCTGGTAGCCCTTGGGTTTAATCACCAGCTTGGAACGCCCGGCGAAATGGAGCCCCTCATCGTCATGGTAGCCCAGATCGCCCGTGTAGCAGATCCCTTCGGTGGAGATGGTCTTGGCGGTATTTTCCGGATCGTTGAGGTAACCGATGAAGATCTGGGGACCTGAAAAACAGATCTCCCCCACCTCGCCATCGGGCTTCTCTTTTCCGGCGCTGCCATCGGCCGCCATCGGTTCCCGAATCGTCAGGGGGCAAATGGGCATGGCATGGCCGATGCTCCGGGCGATCTCGTCCACCCCGGCATCAATGTCCGTATAGGTGCAAAAACCGGAGGTTTCCGTCAGCCCGAGGCCCGTGCCGATCTGGGGTGCCATCTGCTTCATCTTGACGAGAAATTCCCGCGAGACCGCCTGCCCGCCATAGATGGCAAACCTCAGGCTGGACAGGTCGTAGCGCTGGTAGTCGGGAAGCCGCCACTCCATGTTGAACAGGGCCGGAATCTGGCCCAGGCAGGTGACCTTGTGGGCGGCGATGGCCTCGAGGCTCATCTTGGGATCGAAGATATGCAGCAGCACGGACACGCCCCCGCCGTAGATGGTGGTGGCGAGTTGCTCGGTGGTGCAGCCCACGTGGGAGGGCGGCAGGTTGATGAGAAAAACATCATTGTCACGAATTTCGAAAGCCCCCGCCAAGCCGATGTTCTGGGTGAGGATTCCCTCGTGGCAGAGCAGGGCCGGCTTGGGCGAACCGGTGGACCCGGTGGTGAAGATGATCAGGCACGGATCGCGCTTGGCCACGGCCTGATGCGCCCTGCGCACACTACCGGTGAAAAGGCTCTTAATGAACACCTTTTTGATGTCCTTGACAAAGGCGCCGATGCCCACCGCGCCCTCCATGACCAGGTCTTCTTCCTGCTGAAACTGCACCCAGTGCCGCACGAACGGCGACTGGGCCATCACTTCCCGGATCATGGGCCTGAAATCCGCCACCGCCGTCTTGCCCAGAAAAAAATACGCCTTGGGCCTGAGCCGATCGAGGCAGTACTGGATCTCCTTGGTCTTGAGGCGAAGGTCTAACGGCGCCAGCACGATGCCGGTGCGGTAGCAGGCATACATGAGGTAGACATGCTCCTTGAGCAGGGGCAGGCTGGTGGCCAGAATATCCCCCTTCTTCAGCCCGATGGAAAGCAGCTTGGCGGCGAAGGCCGACACGGAGGTGTCAAACTGCTTCCAGGTGACCCGGGCACCGGTGTTGTGCTCGATGAGGGCGGTGGCGTTCTTCTTGGTCTTGGCGTAGAAGGCCACGTAATCGGCGAGATTGGGCTTCAGCGCCTGGTACATTTCAAGGGTCTTTCGGTCTTTTTGCGAATCTTTCATCACCTTTCTCCAATTACGAAAGAAGGCCGCCTTCACGGCGGCCTCCGTGTGGGGTTGAACCATCAGTTTGTAAGTTTACAGGAAAAGAAGCCCGATGGAAATGATGATTCCCGAATAGAGCAGGGCGATGATGCAGTATCCCATGATGTCCCGGGCGTTGAGGCCGGCGATGCCCAGGGCGGGCAGCGCCCAGAACGGCTGGATCATGTTGGTCCAGGCATCCCCCCAGGCGATGGCCATGGCGGCCCGGCCCGTGTCCACGCCGATTTCCATGGCGGCCGGAATCAGGATCGGCCCCTGCACGGCCCATTGCCCGCCGCCGGACGGAACGAAGAAATTGACGATGCCGGCGCTGATAAAGCTGAAGAACGGGAAGCTGAAAGGCGTGGAGACATCGACGAACCACTGGGAAATCATGGCGGCCAGGCCGGAGCTGATCATCATGCCCATGATCCCGGCGTAGAACGGAAACTGGAGGATGATGCCGCCGGAGCCCTTCACCGCCTCGTAAAGCGCGACGATATAGCGCCGCGGGGTCCAGTGAAAAAGGATCCCGGCGAAAAGGAAGATGAAGTTGACGATATTGAGGTTCAACGATCCGCCCTTGCCAAAGTGATAAATCAGGTAAACCACCCCACCGGCGGTGAGAATCATCGAGATGATGGGCGAGTTTTCGATCTTTTCCGCCGGCGTCCGCAGCTTGGCCGGCGTCTCCGGCGGAGCCTTGGTTTCCAGCAGCGCCGGGTCAATGGCAAACACTTCTTCTTCCGGGGGAATCATGAAACGCGCCAGGAACGGCAGGGTGACGATGAGAACGATGGCGATGATCAGGTTGTAGGGGGCGAAAATGGTCTGGCTGACAGCTATCCCGCCGGTGAGCTTGTACGACCAGTCGGTGGCAGTCGCCAGGGAGAGAGGGATCGAACCGGCCAGACCGCCATGCCAGGTCAAAAACCCCATATAGGCGGTGGCGATGATCAACCGGTAATCGAGCCCCTTGACCTGGCGGGCCATTTCCCGGCCCAGCAGGGCGCCCACCACCAGCCCGAACCCCCAGTTGATCCAACTGGCGATGGCCGCCACGAAGGCCGTGATCATCACGGCGCTGGCCGGGTTCTTGGCCGCCGCGGCGATCCCCTGGAGCACCTTCTTGATGGGCGCGCTGTTGGCCAGGGCGTGGCCGGTGACCAGGACCAGGACCATCTGCATGGAGAAGGTGAGCAGCTTCCAAAAGCCGTCGCCCCAGTGCTGCACCATCTGGTAGGGGCCGCTGTCGGTGAGAAAAACGCCCCCCAGAAAAACAACGAAGGTGAGGATGACGGCGAACAGAAACGGGTCGGGCAGGTACTTCTGAACGAGAGCGACAAAAAATTGGGTCAGACGTCTAAACATTCCATTCTCCTTTCTCAGTTTTGGAATCCAGCCATCACGTCGATCCCCCAACCGTGTCTTTCGGAGCCTTGCCCCGAAAACAAAAAACCCCGCCTTCCGTTCAGGGAAGCGGGGTGCTGTCGACTCTTTTGATCAAAGCTTTCATCAAACCCTCCACAGTGACCGCCATGCGCAAAAAAGACTGAAGCACATCTAGCGGGCCAAGGGAGAGCGCATACCAAGGGCGGCTCAAAAAGTCAAACCGGGCGCCCGGTTTCAAACCGCATCGACTGAAAACGCAGGGATTGCCGGCAGCCCTGCATCATTTTTCCGGCAAAAGAGCGCAATGGCGCATCTGTCAGGCGTGGTGGCCGAAACGACCGCCGACATCGTCCGTTGACCGAGCCAGATGCATGATCATGGTGGGCACGCCGGCAGGATTGAGACCGCCCCTCTGAAAATCCGTGAAACCGAGGCCCGCGTATAATCGCCTGGCCGCCAGTCCCTCTGGAACGGAGGCGTCGAAGGTTTGCACGAAGATGTTCTCCTTGCGGCTGAGCTTGCCGATGGCAAATTCAAGCAACGCCTTGCCGATACCCCGCCCCCGGTAAGCCCGCGACACCGCCAGCCAGACGATCTGGTTGAATTCCTTAGAAATGACGACACCGCCAGCCAGGACCGCCGGAGTTCCGCCGTCCGCCTGGATCGCACAAAAGGCTGTTTTGGAAGATATCGCCTGGTGCAGGGCGTCGTGAAAGGAGGTTTCCGCCACCATGGGCCCGAACAGGTGCTCCACTTCCCGTGCCAGCATCATCCACGCGTCAACATCCGTCGCTTTGGCCAGCCGAATTGCAATGGTCATCGCAAACCCTTCCAGACTCATGTGTCAACGGCCCGGGTTCGATACTGGGTTGAGGCCTTTTCGATGTCAATGGCTTGGGGGCCAGACAGGTGAGTTCGCATCGATTCAGGCAGGGTGATGAGGCGTGGGTGATGGCAGTCAGCATGAAAATCGCAACCCCTCAAAACTGAAACCGATGGGTTGATTTCAACCCATCGGCGCCGTGACGACCCGCCGCTAATTCATCCGCGATGGGGCCAGGTGACGGCGCCGAAGGGCTGGCAGGGGAATCGGTTTCCCCGGTCCCCCTACTTCTTCAGTTTCCGATACACAAAAAGCAACAGCACCGCGCCACCGGTGGCGATGACGATGCTGCCCAGATTGAAACCGGTCACAGGTCCGAATCCCAGAAAAAAACCGATAAACCCGCCGATGAAGGCGCCCGCGATCCCGATGAGCATGGTTACGATCAACCCGCCGGGGTCCTGGCCGGGCATGATCTTCTTGGCCAACCAGCCGACAATCAGCCCCATCACGATCCATGACAAGATTCCCATTCATTCCTCCTTTGATTTCCGTGGTCCCGCGCCGGCCGCGGCGGCCGGCGCGGGACCACTCAGGTGTTTACAGCACCGGTGCAAATTCGTCGAGGATCACATCGTAGAGCCGCCAGCCGATCTCGATGCCGATGTCAATGAACTCGGGTCCGTAACGCCGGCCGGTGGCACTGCGAAAGGTGCCCCGGATGCGTTGGAGGCTGTCCATGCCCCGCGGGTAGTGACGCACGAAAACCGCCGGCGGCACACGTTCAAAAGCAAGCATGTCCCAGATGGTGTCGGTAAAATTATCCGGCCCCCAGCGGAACTTGTCCGCGTCGTAGAGGCAGGCGTCGATGAGCCCGGCAGCCTCGGTGGGCGGCTCGACCATCTCCTTGAACGCTTCGTGGTTGCCGATGGCGCTGCAAATGTCGTCCACTGCCGCCGATGGCAGGGGGAATTGCTTCAGCAGGTGCTGGGCAAACACCGCCCCGGCCCGGGCGTGATCGGGACGTTCGCGTTCGATGTCATGCAACAGACCGGCGCACTGGGCATGGCGCACCGCCGCGCTCAATCCGGCGTTCCGGCGATGCGCCCGGTTGGTTTCTGCCACCACCAGGGCGCCGGCATCCAGCGAGACCTTGGTGGCATGACGCAGTCCATGGCCGAAATCGTCGTTGAGGCGGGTGGTCACAAAGCGCCTGACACGCCCCACCACGGGATCAGTGGCGTAGAAATTGCGGGACCACGCACAGGCATCGGCACAATCGACGTAAAATGCGGGACGGGGGCAGGCGGAAACGATCTGGCAGGCGCGCTCCCGAAGGTGGATGTAAACAGGGTCCATGGGAAGTGCGTCCAGCGACTTGCGGCGACCGCTGAAACATCCACGGCCGCGACCCGTGTAACCCAAAAGGCCGCGGCCGGAAGTGGAAATTCGATCAGGTGGCCAGGTCGGCCAGTCCGAAGGGGTTGCCGCAAACCTTCCACTCCCCTTCTTCTTTCACCAGCTCGAGGGTTTCCTTCAGGTGATGGGTCTCACCGATGGAAAACAACCGGGCCACCCAGGCGAAAACGGGATTAATCGCCGTTCGGCGGGCAGCGGTGATGTGCACCAGGGCTTGTTCGCCGTCCTCGCTGAACTCGGTTTGAGAGTCCACGTGGTAGAGGTCGGCGTGCATCATGCCGAAGGAGAGACCGCGCTCCCGGGCTTCGTCGAAGCGCCGCTCCCGCAGCAGGGCCACCGGGTCGGCCTCTTCATCGCTGCGCAGATCGCTGCAGAGAAATGTGCCCATGACCGGGTCGAGCTGAAAGTAGGCCTTGGAGAAAGCGATGGCCGTGCGGTGGGGCATGGAACGACTGTCCCCGAACGCCAAGACAACTTGCACCAAAATTCCCGCCAGAACGACCAGAACGATGGCCGTGCCCATGCTCATGTTGTTGCGGTCCATGGCCCTCTCTCCTCTTTTTTCTGTAAACCGACATATCAGCAAAGATGGCAACAGACCCGGCTCGGATCAGCTTCAGGCGCGGGCCGGTACCAAAGGGGCGGAAAAGCGCTCTTTCAAATAGCACGATCCATCCGCCCAGACAAGAGGGATGCTCATTTTGTCTGTTCGGCGGCCCATCGGTCTGTCAACCGATGGTATTCTTGACGATACCGATGAGTTTTTCCGGATCGAAGGGCTTCTTCACGAAGGCGATGGCCCCCTTGATGGCGTGATCGCCGTCGATGCCGCTGACCACGATCACCGGGATGTCGCGCAGGGCCTCGTCCTGGCGCAGCTTGCGGTAAAACCGTGGCCCCCACTCGCCGGGCAACTGCAAATCAAGGGTGATCAGGTCCGGCCTTTCCGCCCGTACCACATCCATGGCATCGCCCGCGGTGCCGGCCGTGCAGGTGGCATACCCGTTGTCGCTGAACACGGCCTGAAGGTATTTCACGATCACCGGATCGTCTTCGACGATGAGGATTTTCTTCGGCATGGCAGTCTCCGTGCGGTTGTTTTTGTTGGCGTTCCCCACTTGGTCATGGGCGCTGGTGACACTCTCCGCACATGATCGGCCCCTTGCCCTTTTCCAGGTGGCACTGCTTGCAGTTGCCATGAAAGGCATCCATCAGGGCCGGCATCCCGTCATCGGTGTCCGTTTCGGCATGGCAGTCGCTGCAACGGTAGTCTTCGCTGGATTCGTCTTCCACCAGTTGGCCATCGCGGTAAACGTGGTGACATCGGTTGCATTCGTCGATGCCGGCGGCGGTGTTGTGTTCGTCGTGCACAAACACCGCCGGTGGTCGTTGCGGTGCCATGAAGACATCGTTGGGCACTGTCCGCATGTCTTCCTGGGCCAGAAGCGTCGTTGTCGACCACAGCACGCCGCAAGCAACGGCCAGCAACACCGTGACGAACGGTTTCATTGAGTCTCCTTGTCGAAATCGCTTGGATCGGTTCTCGTCGCACAGTGGCGGAAATGCGCGCTACGCCCCCGGTTTTTCCATCACCTCGTAGATGATATCGCCGAAAAACTTGATATCCAAACCCAGCTCGTAGGCATGGTTGATATCCTCCAGCCCGCTGTGGCAGTTGTGGCAGGGAGCGATGAGGACCTTGGCGCCCCGGATCTTGGCATCGGCCAGCTGATCGGCCTTGACCCGGTTGCCCTCGATGCGCTTGTTTTTCCATGGCGGGCCGCAGTTGATCACGCCACCCCCGGCGCAGCAGCAGTAATTGTGCTCGCAGTTGGGGTACATCTCCACCACCTCTTCACAGATGGCATGGGCCACTTCCCGGGCCATGTGGTGCAACCCGGCACCGCGTACCACGTTGCACGGGTCGTGGATCGTCACCGGGGTCTGAAACTTCTTGGCCACCCGGATTTTGCCGCTGGTGAGCAGCTCGTGATAAAACTCGATGGCATGAATGATGGGAATCGGCGGAATGCGCCACCCGAGCCAGCGGTTGCCCACGTCGTAGACCGACCGGAACGCATGGCCGCATTCGCCCATCACGATGCGGCGTACCCGCAGCCGGGCCGCGGTTTCGAAATGCTCCCGCTTGATGCGGCCCATCACCTCGTTGTCACCGGTGTACATGGCCATGTCGCTGTTGTCCCAGCCCGCCGTGGCCGGCATGGTCCAGTTGACACCGGCCATATCCATGATCATCGCCGCCTGGTAGATCAGTTGAGCCTGGAATTTGGGTTCGGGGCCGATGACCGAGTACATGATGTCGGCCCCTTCCTTTTCCAGGGGAATGCGCAGGGTGGGAATCTCGCCCCGGGCCTCCTCCTCCTGCCATTGCAGGGTATCGGGCCACTCGTCCGGCTTCACCCACATCTGGTTGGAGACCGCCGCATGGCTGTGGGCCGTATCCTGGATATACTGAGGGGTCATGCCCAGCAGGTGAACGATACGCCGCACCACCAGCATCAGGTAGGCGATATCGATACCGAAGGGGCAATACATGGCGCAGCGCTTGCACAGATTGCACTCGGTGTGAGCAATTTCCGCGGCCCGGCGCATGAAATCGACACTGACGCGCCCATCGCGACGGATCATCTCCCAGAGCGTCTGCTTGACCTTGGCCACCGGCGAATAGCGGGGGTCCTTGTCGTGGGAGAGGTAGTAATGGCAGGCATCGGAACAGAGACCGCAGTGCACGCAAGTATCCACGTAGACCTTGAGCCGCGCCCCGCTCTCTCCCTTGAGCACGCGATGGATCACCGCCTGGATCCGTTCTTCGGTGAGCCCGGCGGCCCCTTTTTCGATCCCGGGATCGACAATCTGTTTGGCTTCGCTCTTGGCGGATTGCGCCACGATGCCACCTCCTCATGAAGAAAGACCGGCGCCGGAAGTGTCCCTGACCTGCTCCCGGGGTCGGCTACCAGTCGACGGCGTGCCGTACGCCGCCGAACTCACTGCCCATGTAGGCCCGGGTCAGCGGTGCAAAGAGCATGTGCACCAACCGGGTGAAGGGAATCGCCACCAGCAGGACCTGCCCGGAGACGATGTGGGCCACCAGCATCCAGCGATAAGCGAAGAGCTGATGGTAAGCGATGAACCCGGTGACAAACGGCGCCGCCACCAGGGCCAGCAGCAGGTAATCGGAAGTCGAGGTGACAAAGCGCACCTCCGGCCGGACGATCCGCCGGACGAGGAAAAAGACGGCGCCGGCCATGACGACCATCGTCATCCCGTCGGCCACGACATCCGGCAGGCTCGGCCAGCCCAGGCCCCAGGCCTCCTCGAACAACAACGCATGGGCCATCAGAAAGATGGGCGCCGCCAGCAGGCAGATGTGAAAGGCGAAGGTCACGATGGTCATCACCGGATGCAGGCGCCAGTTCACCGTGCCGAAGGGCAAAAGCCAATGCAGGATCGAGCGCAGACCGTACTTGAAGCTCATGTAGCTGAAGATGAACGGTTCCTTGCGCCGGATGAGCACCAGCAACTGCGCCAGCCGGTAAAGCAGCCCCCCGAAGAAGAGCACAAAGGCGATCCAGGTCAACGGTCCGGTGACCCATCCGTATATCGGGTGCATGGCCTTTTCCTTATGCGAGCAGTTGATCCACGGCAAGAACCTGGCGCCGGTAGGTTCCCTTTTCGATGCCCCGCACCAACATCCGGGTGCCGTCGGGAGAAAACACCGGTTGCCAGAGGGCTTGATAGGATTGAGGCATCCGGTGGTCGTTCACCACCAGGGCAAACCGCCCCTCGGTTTCCCCCACCATCGCCACCAGACGGCCGTCCGGGCTGAAGACCGGGGCACGAACCTGATCGAAGCCCTGACGCCAGAGGCCGTCGTCCACCATGAGGGTCCAGCGACCGTCGTGCTTGGCCGTGGCGGCCACGCGGCGGCTGTCCGGACTGAAGCGCAGGTCCATGATCATTTCGTTGACCGTGGTGCGCCACGATTCGCCGTCCAGGGCCAAGGTCCAGTATCCATAGCGGGGCGATACGATGGCCGCCAGCCGCCGCCCGTCGGGACTCACCTGCTGGTGCCAGGCCTGGACAAAGCGCTGGGGCCAGATGGGCGCCCCGTCGGCGGCCAGGGTCCACTGCCCGTCCAGGCGCACCGGGGCGATCACCGCGCCCGAGGCGGGGTGAAAGATCGGCTGCCAGACGCTGGAAAAGCTTCGCTCCCAGGGGCGGCCGTCCACGGCGATGGTGTAATCGTAGAGCCCCTGGCGCACCTCGGCGGCCAGGCGGGTGCCGTCGGCGCTGAAGGCCAGGTGCCACACGTTGGTAAAGGCGTTGTCCCACACCTCCCCGTCCAGGGCCGCCGAATAGCAGCCGGCCTGGAAACGGGCGATATCCGCTTCGCCGATCTCCTTGACCTGAACGGTGGCCGCGGTGTGCCGGCCGTCTGGGCTGAGGGCGAAGTGGGTCATGTTGGAGAACCGATTTTCCCACATAACCCCGTCCAGGGCCATGGCGTAGGCCATGTCCTGCTGGGCCGCAGCGGCGATGTGGGCGCCGTCGGCGCTGAACAGGGTGTTCCAGACGTAGCCATAGCGATCCGGCCAGGTCTCGCCGTCCACCGCCACGGTCCACTCCCCGTCCTCGGAGACGAGGACACTGAGCCGGCCGTCCGGAGAAAACCGCAGGTACCAGGCTTTGTCGAATATCCCGTCCCAGGGTTGACCGTTGACGCAGACGCTGAACTGGGCCTCGTCGATGTTGACCACAGCGGCGATCCGCTCTCCGTCCGGGCTGATATAAGGTTCTTCCACCCAGGCGAAATCGGCCTTCCAGGCATCGAAGGGAATTGTCTTGGTGCCGATCTCCCAATCCCAGCGCGATACGTCGGCCATGCATCCTCCTGTCCGCGGCACGGCGGCAATGAACTGCGGGGCTGAAACAAAAGCGACGAGGGCGGCTCTTTCCGCCGCCTTTTTTATACCGACTTCAGATTGAAAAAGCAACCGGCACCGATGGTTATCGGCTTTTTGAGCGACTGAAAACACCGGACGGAGGGCTGATGGAAGCCGTCACAAAAAAAGGCCCGACCGAAAATCCGGTCGGGCCTTGGCAGACAAGGTGGCGGAGAGAGAGGGATTCGAACCCTCGGTGCAGTTTTCCCGCACACTCGCTTAGCAGGCGAGCGCCTTCAGCCGACTCGGCCATCTCTCCATAGCGACGTTGGCGGAGGGAGTAGGATTCGAACCCACGGAGCTTTCGCTCAACGGTTTTCAAGACCGCCGCCTTCAACCACTCGGCCATCCCTCCCGCGTATAAGACTGTTTTCCTAACATCATCGGCAGAACGGGTCAATGGTTTTCACAGCAAGCTGAATCCTTCGCGCCTCGCGATACCGTGAACGGGCTGGCACCGACCAACCCGCCGGCAAATAGTTTGCATTCCTACCCGGGGCATCTGTATAATTGATTAAAAAGGCGCCGCGAAACAACCGTCGTCATGGGGAGGCTTCAACCCCTTGACGACGGTCAATGGCCGGCCCCAACAACGTTTTAACTGGCTCTTGAGAAGATAAAGGGGGAACGCCATGACCACCGAACCGCAATCCACTCCCCCATCCCGCCGTCGGCGGGTGATCCAATGGACCCTGATCGGCATTGTCACCCTGCTGGGGCTCTATACGCTCGTGGGGTTTGTGGTCCTGCCCTGGTGGATCGAGTCCTACGGCGCCGGAATCCTCGGCGATCGCCTCCAGCGGCCCGTGACCGTTACCGAGGCCGCTTTCAACCCCTTCAAGTTCACCCTGGAACTCAAGGACGTCTCGATCCGGGAAGCCGACGACCAACCGCTGGCGTCGGTGGGACGAATCTTTGTGGACCTGGAGCCGAGCGCCTATCTCGGGGGTCCCGCAACGGTACGCACCGTGGCCATCGATCACCCGGAGTTGTTCGTTCACCGCCTGCCCGATGGCCGGATCAACCTGGCCCAACTGGCCCCGCCCCCCGCCGAACCGGAACCGAAGGCCGATGATACCGAACCGGTCCAATTCCTGGTGGCGGATTTCCGTCTCAACGGCGGCAAGGTCGTCTTTCGCGACGAGACGGTGGGCGGTTTTGAAACCACGGCATCTTCCATCGACGCAAAGGTCACCAACCTCACCAACCAGGCCGGCCAGAAGGCCGCTTACGCGTTGGCCCTGGCCACCGGGGCGGGTGAAGCGATCAAACTGGAGGGCGACCTTGCATTGGCCGATGCCGTGGCCGCCGAGGGCCGCCTTGAGGTTTCGGGCGTGCCGTTGGACCACTACGCCCCCTACTACAAAAATTTCGTCGGCTTCGGCAAAGCCGCCGGACACGTCGATCTGGCCCTGGCCTACCGTTATGCCGACGCGCAGGTGACGATGAGCGATCTGGCCGTCACCCTCGCCGAGCTGGCGCTTCGCAACCCCGCCGACGGCGAAGCCTTTCTCACTCTGCCGCGGTTGAGCGTCAGTGGCGGCCGCATCGATACCCGGGCCCGCACCGTGACGGTGCAGCGCATCGGCATCGACGGATTGACCGCTTCGGCCCGACGCGGGGCGGACGGCGACATCGACCTCGTGGGCCTCGTTTCTGCGCCGGGTGCCGCCGCCGAAACGCCCGCCGCCGCCCCTGCCCCGACGGCGGCCGAAGATGGGGAAACGCCGGCGCCGGCTTCACCTAAAGCGCCCCGATGGACGGTGAATATCGACGCCGTACACCTGGGCGCCGGCCCGCTGCGTTTCGCCGACTCGTCAGCCCTGCAGCCGGCCCGGGCGGAGCTGGAGGCCCTGACCGTCGAGTTGGCCGATATCGCCGTCGTGGGGCCCAACGCCACGGTGGCCCAGGCTGAACTCACGGCGGAAAACATTTCATTGAAGGACATGGAAAAAGAGACGCCCCTGGTGGAAGTGCCACGCCTCAACGTCACCGGCGCCAGCCTGGATACCAGTGCCCGCAAGGCCTCGGTGGCCCGGGTGACCCTGAGCGGCACCCGCGTCGAAGCGGTACGCCGGGGTGACGGCACGGTGAACCTGGCCGGCCTGTTTGCCCCCGCCGCCAAGGCCCCGAACAGCAGCGGCGTCCAAGCTACGCCCGAAGCCTCCGATCCCGGCGCGCCCGCCTGGACCTTCGACCTGGGGGCCTTGGTGCTGGAGGATCATGGGCTGAACCTTCTCGACCAGGTGCCCGACCCGGACGCCAGGATCACCGTGGACCAGCTCGCCTTGAAGGTGGAAAACTTCAGCACCGCCGCCGGCAACCGTCCCGGGGTGGACTTGGCCTGCCGTATCAACCAGGCCGGCACGCTGGCTGTGGGAGGGGACGTGACCCTGGACCCCATCGCCTCAGAACTGACGGTAACCCTGAAAGGACTGCCGCTGAAGCCGTTTCAACCCTATCTCAACGACCAGGTCCACCTGGGGATCACCGATGGCCGCCTCGGGGCCAAGGGGCGCTTGACCCTGACCCTGGCCAAGGAAGGCGCGCCCCGGATTCATTATCGGGGCACTGCCGAAATCAGCCGCTTTGCCGCGGTGGACAAGCGTGACAAAAAGGATTTTCTCCGCTGGAAAAACCTGTTTGTGGAAGGGGCCGACATCACCACCGAGCCGATGAAAATCACCATAGGCCGCGTGGCCTTGAGCGATTACTATGCCCGGATGGTCATCACCGCCGACGGGAAGATCAACGCAACGCAGATTTTCAGTCCGGCGGACAAGGCCCCGGCATCGCCGCCGGGAAAACCCAAGGCCGCCGGGAAACCTTCTCCTCTGCGCCTCAACGTCAAGGAAGTCACCCTCCAGGGTGGGCAGGTGGACTTTTCCGATTATTTCACCCAGCCCAATTTCCAGACCCGCATGGTCGAGCTGGGGGGACGGGTCAGCGGTCTGACCACCCAGGCATCCCAGCCTGCCGAGGTGATGATCCAGGGCGCCCTGGAAAACCAGAGCCCGCTTGAAATGTCTGGTCAAATCAATCCATTTAGCCAGGACAAGGACACCGATCTAAAGCTGATTTTCCGCAACATCGAGCTCAGCCCCTTCTCCCCCTACACGGGCAAGTACCTCGGCTACACCCTGGCCAAAGGCAAGCTGACCCTGGAGCTGGAATACAAGATCGTCGACCGCCAGCTCCAGGCCCAGAACCGGATCTTCTTCGATGCGCTCACCTTGGGCGACCGGGTGGAAAGCCCCGACGCCACAAGCTTGCCCATCAAACTGGCGTTGGCGCTGCTCACCGATCGCCAGGGCCGTATCGAGCTGGATGTGCCGGTGACGGGGAGCCTGGACGATCCGCAGTTTTCCGTCTTCGGCATCGTCATCAAGGCCCTGGGCAACCTGTTGACCAAGATTGTCACCTCCCCCTTCGCCGCCCTGGCCTCGGCTTTCGGCGGCGAGCTGGTCACCGAGCTGCAATTCGCCCCGGGGCAATCCGCCCCGGGAGAGGAGGCGGAGAAAGAGATCATCGGCCTGGCCGACGCCCTCCATGACCGGCCGGCGCTGAACCTGGAGGTCCAGGGCTGCGCCGATCCACAGACCGACGCTCCCGCCATCCGTGAGCAGCGCTTCGACGACTTGCTGCGCGGTTTCAAACGCAGTGCCCTGGTGGCCGCCGGCCAGGCCTACTTGCCCCTGGAAGAGATCCAGATCGACGACGTGGAGCGGCCGGAGCTGATCTCCCAAGCCTACGCCGCTGCCAATTTCCCCAAGCCCCGGGACGAAGACGGCAAGGAAAAGGCGCTGCCCCCCGAGGAGATGGAAAAACTGCTCTTCACCCAGATCCAGGTGGACGACAACGACCTGCGCCAACTGGCCAAGGCGCGCGCCAATGCCGTGCGGGACCAGCTCCTGGCCGATACCCGCATCGGGCCTGACCGGGTGTTTTTGCTCGAGCCGAAGGTGGAAAAAACCGAGGATCCGGATGCGGGCCGGTGTGTGAAGTTCGGGCTGCGTTGAAAATTTGACAACTGAATCTATTTTGGGAAAAATCGGTGCTTCGCCGCAGGGCGGTGTCCACGCCTGACGCGACGAGGCACTTTTTTTGATTAAATTTAAAGATCCGCTGAAAGGTGGTCCCGTGGCCGACCCATCCCCCCCCATCGTTTGCCCGCGCTGCCGGCGCTTAATCAGCCGGGACGAAACCCGCTGCCCCTACTGCGGACTGCCCCACCCGGCCGGACTGAACCGCATGGGGGCCCTGGTGCGCTGGCTGGGCCGCCCCGAGGACTTCATCCGTGGCCTGATCTGGCTCAACGTGGCGGTGTTCGGCATTTCGATTCTGCTCAACCCCGGAGGGGTTCACCTGTCCGCCAACCCCCTGCGGTTTCTGTCCCCCAACACGGAGAGCCTCATTTTTCTCGGCGCCACCGGGACCTTTCCCATCGGTCGTCTCGGTCACTGGTGGTCCCTGATCACCGCCGGTTATCTCCACGGCGGGCTGCTGCACATTTTCTTCAACATGGCGGCCCTGAACCAGCTCGCTCCGATAATCGTCCGGGAGTTCGGCATCTTCCGGATGTTTACCATCTACACCCTCGGTGCCGCCGCCGGATTCTACGCCTCCTATCTGGCCGGCATCACTCTGACTATCGGGGCTTCGGCCGGTCTCTGCGCCCTGATCGGGGCCGCCCTCTACTACGGCAAGCGCCGCGGCGGCATCTACGGCCGGTTGATTTTTCGGCAGACTTCGGGCTGGATTGTGGGGCTGGTGTTGATCGGCCTGCTGCCGGGGATCAACAACTGGGCCCACGGCGGCGGGCTGGTGGCGGGCGCGGCCCTGGCGGCCCTGCTGGGCTACACGGAGCGGCGGCCGGAGACCTTCTGGCACGTCGTCACCGGCGGCATCCTTCTGATGGCCACGGTGCTGGCGTTGGCGTGGGCCGTGGCCAGCGCCGTGATGCTCCGGTTTTCGTAAAAAACGGCCAAATGGCGCTACCGGACAGACTTCAACGGCAGATGAGCACCGATGAGATCAAAATCCCGATCATCGTGCAGGAGCGGCAAGTCTTCAGCGATGCAAAAAGTGGCGATGATGACATCGATCGTCTTTCTCACGGTGACTCCGGCTTTTCGGAGATACCTGTAATTTTCCGCGCTCTGAACGGCCATGGCGTATCCCCCCATACTGCGAAAGACCAGGGCCTGCATGGACCCCTTGGCCGTTTGGAAATCCCGGTCGGACCTGAACCCCTGAAGCACTTCAGTTAGGATCAGCTCTCCCACCACGATGGGAACACGCGACAGGAAATCGTCGAGACGATCTGTCTGCCATGACGGGTGGCCGTTGAAGTAATCGATCCACACCGAAGTGTCCACCAGGATCATACATCCGCCCTCATGGCATCCAAATCACCATCCCAGTGCAGTTTACCGCGCAACGATTTCAACCGCTCCTGCTTCTTGATCTGCACCAGCAACCTCAAGCCCGTCTCCACCGCGGCCTTTTTCGTCTTGACCCCGGTCAACGCCATGGCTTCCCGCATCAGATCTTCATCAATGACAATGTTGGTTCGCATGCGCCCTCCTTTTGTGTGTATTATTTTAAATATCATACACACTCAGATCGCGTCAACGGCTGCGCTCCTTATTGGCCAGCCGCCTTACGCGCCATCTCCAAGGCCTCCCGGCGCGTGGTGACCTGGCCGGCGTCCCGGGCCGCTGTCACCCGGGCCAGGATTTCGCCGATGCGGGGCCCCGGCGCCAGGCCCAGGGCCAACAGGTCGTCACCGGTGATCAGGGGCGCCGCTCCCAGGGCCGGCACCACGGTGTCAAAATAGGCTTCCAGGGTTTCACGGCCCCAGTGAAGCCGACGCCGGCGCTCGCCGGCGTCGGCCGCCGGGCCTTGCTTGGCCAGGGTATCCGCCATGCAAAGCAGGATCAGCAACACCATGTCATCTCCCAGCCGGCGACTCCATTTCATCAGCGTTTCCGGCCGCACTTCGGGCCTGGACCAGTCGGCGGCCTGCATGTGGCGGGAAACGAGCAGAACGAGGCGCTCCCGATCACGGACGGAAAGCTTCAGGCGCCGGGCCACCGTTTCGATCAGCCCCGCGCCGATCTTCTCATGCCCGTGGAACTGAACCCGTCTCCCCTCCGTCACTTCTCGGCGGCAAGCGGGCTTGCCGATGTCATGGAGCAGGCAGGACAGCTTGAGCACAGGCAGTCGATGCGGTGGGCTGAGAAGATCGAGGACCCCACCGGCGGCGGCGCCGAAATGGGCCACCGGATCCGCCAGCAGCGCCTCAAGCTGTTCCAGGGCCGCCAGGCTGTGGCCCCAGACATCCAGATGATGGTAGGCGTTCTGGCCGCAGCCTTTCAGCGGCCCGATTTCGGGGAGGATCACGTCCAGGGCGCCCAGGTCGTCCAAAGTCCGGATGTGACGGGCGCTGGCGGGCTGGGCCAACAGGTCGAACAGCTCCTTGACGATCCGCTCCACCGCCACCGCGGCCAGGGCCGCAGCCCCTTTCCGAGCCAGGTCCAGCGTGGCCGCCGCCACGGCAAAGCCCAACTCGGCGGCAATGCGTACGGCGCGCAGGATGCGCACCGGGTCATCGCGAAACGCGTTGGGCCCGCAGGCGCGGATCACCCGGGCCGCCAGGTCGCGACGCCCGCCCAGCGGATCGATGAGCGGCCCGAATCCATTTTCGGGCAACACCGGCAAGGCCATGGCATTGACGGTGAAATCCCGTCGCGCTAAATCGCCTTCCACGCTGCCGCCGGCAATGGGGGATAAGTCCAGAAAATCCTCCGGATCAGCGCGAGACACCACGCGGTGGCAGGGGGCGTCGACTTTTTTGAGAAAGGGCACCACGGCGGCGTGGTGAATCCGTCCCAGTCGTCGGGCCAGGGCTTCGGGCGCCGGGCAGATCAGGTCCAGATCCTTGTAGGGCCGGCCGAGCCGATAGTCCCGCACCGCCCCGCCCACCATGAACAATGGCGGCAGTTCGATGCCCAGGGGCGCCAGCCAGCGGCGCAGTTGGGTTGTGGCATCGGTGGTGTGCATCGAACTTTATCCCGTTGAATTTCCACCCTTTGATATGTCTTGGGGACAAGGTTTCGGGTGTCGGATTTCAGGCGTCGACGCTGCCGCCGGCCGATATCGTGTCCGGCTTGATCAACCAGGTGACGGCGGCTTTGGAAATTCCGGCTTTCTCCCGTCATCCTCTCGAGGAACGGGTTCTCCCGCTGTCATCCCGAGGAGCTTGCGACGAGGGATCTCTTTGAGCCCACCCCCATTTGCGGCCATTCTTTCCAGCCGCGGACTCCTTGTCTGTGAATAGGCCCAATTGCCTGGGAAGTCTCCGGAAATTTTCAGCCCTTCGAAATGGACCCCGGGTCTATGGCCCGGGGTGACAAGCTGCTGAAGAATGCTGGACAGCGCTCGCCGCGGATGTATCAGGGGCCCGGCCTCTTTCCGTCATTCCTGGCTTGACCAGGAATCCAAGTCATGGGGCGGAAGATCTCACAAGACCCCCAAAGCCGCTTTCCGTTTGGATCATTTGAATTTGAATATTTTGAATTTGTTTCGAATTTCGTGCTTCGAATTTCGAATTTCACCTCCACCCGGCGCGCAGCAGCAGCCGGTCCCCGGAACCGAAGCAGCGTCGCCGGGCCAGGAGCACCACCGCCACAGTGCTCAAGGCGGTGGATCCCACCAGCATCACCATCACCACGATCTGGTAGCGGATCGCCGTCAGCGGATCGACCCCGGAAAGGATCTGACCGGTCATCATGCCGGGCAGAAAGACGATCCCCACCCCCATCATGGCGTTGATGGAGGGAATCATCCCGGCCCGGATGGCCCCTCGCACGATCGTTTGGCTCGCTTCCCGGGCATCGGCGCCCAGGCACAGGTGCATCTCCACCAGGTCGCGCTGGCTGCGCAGGTCGGAAAAGAGGCGCTCCAGCGAAATGGCCAGGGCGTTCATCGAGTTGCCGATGATCATGCCGGCGATGGGAATGAAGTACTGCGGCTGCCACCAGGGTTTGGCGCCGACGATAACGCCCGTGACAACCACCGTCACCACGGCGTAGCTCACCAGCATGGCGCCGAACATGGGCCACAGCAAAGAGACCTGGTGCGCCTTGATGCGACCGTGAACGATCTGCAGGGCCGCCAGGATCATGGCCCCGAAAACGCCCAGGGTCAGCGTGGCCGATTCCAGCCGGAAAATGAACACCAGGGCGTAACCCATCAGGGCGAGCTGGGCGAAGGTGCGCAGGGTGCCCACCAGCAGGCTGCGCCCCAGGCCAAGGTGCCAGGTCAGGGAAGCCGCGCCGGCCAAAAGGACGAAAATCAGCGAAAACAACAGTTGCCAGGAACCGATGGCGATGATCTGGGGCGTCACCGGTCGCCTCCGAGTCGAACGCGGGCCGTGGCGTTACGGGCATCGGCCGGGTTGTGGGAAACCATCACAATGGTGACCCCCTGATGACGGTTGAGCCCTTTGACAATCTCCAAAACCCGCCGGGCATTGTCCCGGTCCAGAGCCGCCGTCGGCTCGTCGAGCAGCAGGACCTCGGGGGCAAGGAGCATGGCCCGCAGCAGGCACAACCGTTGCTTTTGCCCCACCGACAGCTCCCGGGCCGGCTGATCCAAAGAAATCTTTTCGAGCAGGAACTCGTCCAGACCTTGGCGCAACCGGCCGTCGCCCGGGGCCTCCAAATCCCTGTTGACGCGCAGGCCGAAGGCCAGGCGCAGGTTGGCCCGCACCGAATCGGCCAGCAGGGCCGGTGTTTGCTGCACGTAGGAAACCCGCCGTCGCAACAAGCCCGGCGGCATGGCGTCCACCGGCTGACCCGCAAAGCGGACAACGCCGGCATCGGGGGCTTCCAGGCGGCAGGCGAGGCGCAGCAGGGTGGATTTGCCGCTCCCCGACGGACCTTCAACACTCACGAAACGGCCTGCGGCCACCTCGAAGGAGAGATCCTCTAGGACCGGCGCCGTTTTCCCCGGATAGGTGAAGGAAACCGCGTCGAACGCCAGCAGCGGCGCCTCACCGGTCATCGTCGGCCTCCGGACCGCCGTCTTGCCCTGGGGCCTGCTCCGGCACCATTCCGGTGGGCAAGCTGCGCACATGCACGTCGGTCTGGGGAAAAGCGATTTCGATGCCTCGCTGGCGAAAGAGCCGATCAATTTCAAACCGAAGGGCCGTCTCGGCGCGCAGCATGTCATCCAGCGTCGTCCAGACCCGCAAACGAAAATCGAGGGTGCTGGCCCCGAAGTCGGTGAACAGAACGTCCGGCTGGGGCTGCACCAGGACCAGGGCCGTGTTGGCCGCCGCTTCCAGCAGGGTCCGGCGCACCAGTTCGATGTCCGAGCCGTAGGCCACCCCGACGTTGATCTGGCGTCGCAGGTACGGGTCCTGGTGACTCCAGTTGGTCACGGCGTTGCTGATGAACTCTGAGTTGGGAATGATCAGTGCGGCACCGTCGAAGGTTTGCACCAACGTGGCCCGGACGTTGATCTGCATCACCCGGGCCCAAATCCCGTTGATCTCGATGTCGTCACCCACCTGGATGGGCCGCTCGAACAGGAGGATCAACCCGCTGATGAAGTTGTTGAAGATATTTTGCAGCCCGAAACCGAGCCCGATGCCCAGGGCACCGAAGGCCACCATGAGGGAGGTGGTGGAGATGCCGAAAACATGCAGGGCAACGAGAATGCCCATGGCCCAGATCAGGTACGTCGAAATGGTGACCACCGAGTCCCGCGCCCCGTGGGTCATGCCGCTGCGCGCCAGAATCCGCCCCGTGAGCGCCTGGCGCCACAACCTTGATGCCAAGTGGGTGAAAAACATCACCAGTAGCGCCATCAGGGTACCGCTGAGGCGGAATGTCGCATCGCCGACAACGATGGGGTAACTGAGAATACGCCCCAGCCCATGGGCCAGGCTCTCCCCGCCACCCCAGGCCAGGGCCAGCAACGCCAGGAAGCCCGCACCCCACAACAGCCAGGCCAGGCGCAACAGGGCCCACTGTAACGGTGCCTGGGCCAGCGGCGCCTCGGTCCGTGTTTCGGGGTCCGTCTGAACCTCGAGCTCCCGCAGGACCTGGCCCAGCAAGGTGGCCCAGATCACCGCCGCCAGGGTCAAGCCCCAGCCGGCGTACCAGTACAAGGCCAGAGGGCCGTATCCGGCCAGATCGAGCACCGGGGCGGTCAGCACGAAGACATAGCTGAAGCCGACGGCGACCTGGAAGCGCCATTCCCGGGGGTTGAACGGCTTTCCCCCAACGCTGTATGTCGGCCAACGGCGCCAAAAAACAATCACCCACACCAGCAGGAAGACTTCCAATACCAGCCGCGCCAGCGCTTCCATCATGCTGGAGGCCCCGAGAGACCAGGTGAAAAAAATATGCGCTGCTGCGTAAAGTCGACTCAAATCCACCAAGCGTCTCGCGAAGGCGGCCAGCAGAGACCATTGAAAACCGTCAAGGCCCGGCAATGGCAACGGCAACGCGAAAAAACATCGTACCCAGCGCCCCGGCAGCCAGACCCACGAGAAAGCGATCACGGCTCCGATGAGGGTTCTCGGATCCGGCGACAGCCGCAAGGCGTTGTTAAAAGCAAAAAAAAGCAGCAGTCCCAGGGGAAGCACCGTCCGCTGGAGCATGCGCCAGAGACCGGCACACCAGGGCCGCGGAGCGGCCTCGGCGCGCGCCACCATCCGTCCCAGGCCGCTGCGAAGCCGCCAAAGCGCCAGCAGCAACCCCGAACCGAGCACAAGAGCGGTCAAAATCGATCCCGCGCTCTGGTCCAGGACAGGGGCAGATTGACGGCGCCAGAAATCGGGGTCATCAAAACGCTGAATGGCCCCCCCAAGGCGTTGGGTTTCGGCGGCCAGCCCCGCGGGGTTCACCCTGTCGATGAAATTCTCGCCGCGGCTGAACACCGCCGTGCGACGGGCTTCGTCCCTTGCCGCTTCAAGGTTGGGCGCCAACTCGGCCAGATCGACCGCCGTGGTCTCGATCCCGGAAATGGTTTCCATGTAGAGGGCATCAAGCTTTTCGATCAGATCGAGGCTCTCCTGCTGCACCCGGGTGAGTGCCACAAGCGGCTCCAGCCAGCGGCTTTGCCCCGCCGCCGGCGGCGTCATTTTTTTCAACTCCTCCAACTGGGACAGGTTCAGGGTCAACCGCTGTTCCGTCTGTTGACGCGTCTGGGCCAGGGCTTCGCGTCGCGGCACAAGGCGGTCGAGGGTCTCCTGAATCGCGAGCCGGCTTCGCCGCAGCTCCGCCAAGGCTTCCATCAGAATCTCCGGGGCCACCTCCGGTAAAGCCGCCAGGTTACCGAAAGTGGACAACTGGATGCGATAGGCGGCCAGCTCGCCGGCCAACGCCCGACTTTCGCGCCGGAAGGCCTCCAGGTCTTCGGAAAGCCGGTCCCGTTGCGCCGCGGCGGTCTCGAGGGCCTCGGCCAGAGAGGCTTTCAGGTCGATGGCGTTCTCCGGTGCCGGTTTCTCGGTGGACATCTGAGCCCCGGCCCAGGCGGCAGCCAGCAACAGGAGGCACCAGGCAGCCAGAATTCTGCGAATCCTCATGGGGATTGACCTTTGTCGGGATGCAGGCGCAGGCCGCAACTTGAAAAATAATCTCAGCCGTGTACCATTGTAAAAGTTAAATCACCATCATCCGATGAACCCCGACCGTCGCCCTCTTCCGGGCTCCATCGCCATCGCTTTGGCCTTGGATTGCGATGCCGGCGGAAACGCCCTGCCGCCTTGAGCCCGATGCGCAACCCAACGCCAGGCGAGGAAATAATTTTTATGATAGCACATCGTTACCGTTTTTTCAGGATCTGTCTGCCGGCTTTTTTCCTCTTGGCCCTCGTCTCGTTTGCCGTCTCCGCAGGTGCCTCCCCCGATACGGAAACCGCCAAAGAGGACCGGCGCCCCAGCGTGGTTCAGACGGAAAAAATCGACGCCGCCGGCGAGCGCCTCGGCGCCGGAATCGAGCAACTCGGATCCTTGGCTGCCCGCCATCTCGGAAAATGGGTCAATGCCCGGATCATTTTTGACATCAGTTGGCTCAAACTGATCACCTGCCTGGCCATGACCTTTGTGGTGGTCCTGGTGGAGCGTATCCTACGCTGGATTCTGCGACGGCGCCAGAGGCGACTGGACGTTGAAGCCGGGCCGGACAACCTGTGGACACGACTGCTGCTGAAAGCCTTGATTCGTCCCTTGTCCCTTTTTATCTGGGTCTATGGCCTTTACATCGCCTTGTCGCCGCTGTTTGTCCATTTCCATCGGCCCGAGGAGGCCAACCTCGTCCATCTGGTGGCTCAACGAGCGGCCGACGTCGGCGGCCTTTTCGCCTTGTTCTGGTTTCTGCTCAACCTGGTGCGGCTACTGGACGAACGGCTGCGCCGCTTTGCCACCATCACTGAAAGCACCATCGACGACATGCTCGTCCCCCTGGTGGGCAAAACCCTGCGTCTCTTTATCGGCGCCATCGGCGTCATCGTTATCCTGCGAAATCTTACCGGGGTTGAGATCGGCCCGCTGCTGGCTTCCCTGGGCATCGGTGGCCTGGCCGTGGCTCTGGCGGCCAAGGACACCATCGGCAATTTTTTCGGCACGCTGACGATTCTTTTCGACAAGCCGTTCCAGGTGGGCGAGCGGATCGTCATCGAAAGTCAGGACGGCGTCGTAGAATCGGTGGGATTTCGCAGCACCCGCCTCCGAACCCTGAGCGGCAATCTGGTGACCATCCCCAACGAAAAAGTGGTCAATTCGGTGCTGGAAAACATCGGCCGGCGGCCCAACATCCGCTGGCTCACCGACATCGGCCTGCCCTATGACACCCCACCGGAAAAGGTCGAGCAGGCCGTATCGATCCTCCGTGAGCTGCTGGAAAACCACGAGGGAATGCACCCGGACTGGCCGCCGCGGGTTTACTTCAACGGGTTCAAGGACTGGAGCCTCAACATTACCGTCGTCCTCTGGTATCATCCCCCGGACTGGTGGGCCTACCAAGCCTGGCTCCAGGAGACGTGCCTGCAGATCATGCACCGTTTTGCCGCCGAGGGGATCGAGTTCGCCTTCCCGTCCCAGACCGTGTATCTGGCCGGCGACGATCGGCGTCAGGCGACGCTGAACAGGGTCGCCGGGACCACGGGCCAGGCGCCGCCGAGCTGAAGGTGGCCGACCGGATCAGGGAGAGTGGCTTCATCGCAGCGATGAAAGTCTTGACCATCACCGTCGCCCTGTTTATATCCTTGACACAACTCTAATATTGAGAATGGAAACAGACCTGGAAAATCAATCCCGCCTACCCGTCAAAGCGCCGAGCAAAAGCCTGGTGCGCCTGGATCCCTTCCAGCGCTATCTGGCCGAAATTCGACGCTATCCCCTTTTGAGCCGGGAAGAGGAACACGAACTCGCCGTAAGGGTCTACGAGAAAAACGATCCAGAAGCGGCCCTGAAGCTTGTCACCGCCAACCTGCGCCTGGTGGTCAAGATCGCCATGGATTTCCAGGGCATCTGGATGCAAAACCTCCTCGACCTGGTCCAGGAGGGCAACATCGGGCTGATGCAGGCCGTCAAGAAATTCGATCCTTACCGAAGCGTCAAGTTCTCCTACTACGCGGCCTTCTGGATCAAGGCGTACATCTATCGGTTCATCATGGCCAACTGGCGGCTGGTGAAGATCGGCACCACCCAGAATCAGCGCAAGCTTTTTTTCAAGCTCAAACAGGAAAAGCAGCGGCTCATCGACCAGGGGTTCGATCCCCAGCCCAAACTGCTCGCCAGCCGTCTGGGGGTCAGCCAGGACGAAATCATCGAAATGGATCAGCGTCTGGACGGTTGGGATCTGTCCCTGGACCAGCCGGTCAAGGACGACTCGGACACCGAACGGATGGATCTGGTGAGCGGCGATAGTGAATCGGTGGAGGACCAGCTCGCCCAGATGGAAATCGAGCAGATCCTCCAGCGCAAGATCGGCGAGTTTCGCGCCCAGCTCAACGACCGCGAGCAGGAAATCTTCGAGCAGCGCATGCTCTCCGACAACCCGCTGACCCTCCAGGAAATCGGTGACCGCTACGGGGTGAGCAAGGAACGGATCCGTCAAATCGAAAACAAGCTTATCAAACGGTTGCGCGCCTTCATCCAGGAGGAGGTCCCGGACTTCAACCCCGAGGATCTTTTCAACGAAGCCGGCGCTCTGACCAAAAGCCGCTGAGGGTGGCAAGATCCCCTCGAAGTTCCGCAACGGCCTCATCTACGAGGGACATTTCAGGGTTGCCGCCGGCCACTGTCTTGTCCGGTTTGGCCAAGGAGGTGACTGCGGTTTTGGAAATTTCTGGAAAAATATCAGGCAATTGCATATTGTCACAGACGAGTGGAATCCGCTAGAACAACGCCACCGCCACGGGATCGCCCTTTTCCAGCCCCTCGGTGTTCATCTCGACGGCAATCAGTCCGTCGGCCTGCACCATGGTCCGAATCAAGCCGGATTTACCCAGAATCGGTTCAGCCAGGATCTCGCCGTCGGCACCGTGGACCAGGCGCACCCGGATGAAATCCACCCGTCCGGCCGCCGATTCGAGGTTGCGGGTCAATCGCGCCATCACCGGGGGACGCGCCGACCCGGCCGTCAAGCCGCAGAGCCGATCGAGAAAGGGACGCACCACGGCGCTGAAGACCACCATGGCCGAGGTCACGTGGCCCGGCAGGCCCCAGACGAGCTTGGCACCGCTTTGCGCCAGGATGGTCGGCTTGCCCGGACTGATGGTGATGCCGTGGACCCGGATGCGGCTGTCGGGGAGCTGGGCCAGGGCCTCGACGGTAAAGTCGCGCATCCCGAGGGAGCTGCCCCCGGAGATCAGCACCATGTCGTTTTCCGCCGTCGCCTGGCGACACAAGGCCTTGAGGCGCGGCAGATCGTCACCCACCAGTCCGTATTTGGCCGGAATGGCGCCGGCCTGGCGCACCAGATCGGCCAGGGTGTGGGTGTTGACATCACGGACCTGCCCCGGTCCGGGTTTGGCTTCGGCGGGCACAATCTCGTCGCCGGTGGAAACAATCCCCACCCGGGGACGGCGATGCACCCGCACCCGGGTGCGTCCCAGGGCCGCCATCAGCCCGGCATCCTGGGGTCGCAATCGCCGACCGGCCGCGATCAACGTTTCTCCCAGGCCCAGGTCCTCGCCCACGCCGATGACGTGCTGGCCGGGAGCGACGCTGCGGTAGATCTCGATGGTCGTCTCATCCAGGGGCGCGGCGTGCTCCAACATCGCCACGGCGTCGGCCCCCGGCGGCAGCATCCCGCCGGTGGAGATTTTCATCACCTCCCCTGGCCCCAGCACGTTGACAGGTACCTCGCCCATGGCAATCCGCCCGGTGACGTTGAGATAGGCCGGGTTGGCTTCCGAGGCGCCGAAAGTGCTCGCCGCGGCCACGGCGAAGCCGTCCATGGTGGCCCGGGCAAAGGGGGGAACATTCTCTCCAGCGCTGATCGGTTCGGCCAGCACCCGTCCCAGGGTGGAGCCCAACGGTTTGGGTTCGCTGTCGGTGGGCCGAATTTCGTCGGCCATGGCCAGGACGTCTCTCAGGTCGGTCACCTGGAAAAAGGGCTTCATCTCAGCGGGGTTACCTTTCGTTGATGGCGATTGAATGTCGACAGACAACGACCATACTACAGACGCTTCCGGGGGCCAAGAATGATAACGTCGTAAAAAAGCCGAAAACAGCCATTGTCATTCCGACGAGCTTGCGACGAGGAATCTCAAGCATCCGCTATTATGATACATTTCGTTTTACGAAGGAATCCTGGCAGTTATATAAAAACCGGAGCGAAGCGACGCCACCACTTTAGTCACTTTAGTCACTCGTAATTTTAGTCACTCAGAAAAGTTTCATCCAAGGGATCATCGCCAAAATTTGACGGGGCCCCGCGAAGCCCCCCCGGCCTACTTGCAAAATCGGACAAATCACGTATAAAGAAAAAGATTATGCCAAGATGGCGAAACTACAAACAGGATTATTTCGTATGACCGACGCAGTCGACTCCCAAACATCCGACCAACGCGCTCCGGCACCAACCTTTCTCACCGAAACCCGCTTTTCCGATTTCGACTTGCATCCTTCCCTGCTCCAGGGATTGGATGATAGCGGTTTTTCCCGCTGTACGCCCATTCAGGCGCAAACCCTGCCCATCTCCCTGTCCGGCCGTGATGTGGCCGGACAGGCCCAGACCGGCACCGGCAAAACGGCCGCCTTCATGGTAACCGTGCTCCAGCGGCTGGCGGTTGAAGCGCGGCCCGCGGACGGATCTCCGCGAGCCCTCATCGTGGCCCCTACCCGCGAGCTGGCCCAGCAGACCTACGAGGAAGCCCTCAGCATCGGTCGCCACATCGACCTGGAGGTGGTGCAGGTAGTGGGTGGCATCGACTACGACAAGCAGTCCGAAGCCCTCAAGAAGGGGGTGGACATCGTGGTGGGGACCCCCGGGCGAATCATCGACTACATCAAGCAGGGGATCTTCAAGACCAGCGGGATCCGCATCGTGGTCATCGACGAGGCCGACCGGCTCTTCGATCTGGGGTTCACCCAGGACATGCGATTCATCCTGCGCAAGCTGCCCAGCTACGAAAAGCGACAGTCCATGCTTTTTTCCGCCACCCTTTCCTACAGGGTGCTGGAGCTCACCTACGAGTACATGAACCTGCCCGAGTTCATCTCGGTGACGCCCCAGGACGTTGCCGTTGAAGGCATTGCCCAGGAACTCTACCACGTGGGTGAGGATCAGAAGCTGCCCCTTTTGCTCGGACTGCTACAGCGTGAAGAATGGGAACGGGTGCTGATCTTCGTCAACACCAAGGTGGGGGTCGAGTGGCTGACCCAAAAGCTCAAGGGCAACGGTTTACCGGCCGAAATGATCACCGGCGATCTGCCCCAAAAAAAACGTTTTCAGCTCATGGACCGCTACAAGAGCGGCAAGATCAAGATCCTGGTGGCCACCGACGTCGCCTCCCGAGGCATTCATGTGGAAGATATCAGCCATGTGATCAACTACGATCTGCCCCAGGACGCTGAAAACTACGTGCACCGGATCGGTCGCACCGCCCGGGCCGGGAAACAGGGAAAGGCCATCTCCATGGCCTGTGAGCGTTACGTGTTGCACTTGGAGCCGGTGGAAACCATGCTCGGCTACAAGATCCCCGTGATCTGGGCCGAAGATGACTGGTACGCCGAGGACAAGGCCGGCTCGGTGAGAGTGGCATCGCGCACCCGTGACAAACGCAACGGCCGAAGCAAGCCGGCCCGCAACGGCGAAGCACGCAAAAACGGTCCGTCCATCCCCCGGGTACGGGAAAAACCTCAGCCCAAGCCCGCGGCCAAGCGCCCGCCGGGTTATTTCCCCGGCACCTTCTTCGGCTTTGCGCCGCCGGAGACGAAATCCCAACCTGAAAACGAAACAACGGTCGAAGCGCCTGCCCCAGCCCCGGCCCCGGCCCCGGCCCCGGAAGTGGCCCCTGCCCCCGAGAGCGAAACGCCGTCGACAGCGCCACCCGCCGAGACCGCGACGCCGGCCGAGACCCCCAAGCCCAAAAAACGCCGACGCCGGCCACGCCGACGCCGCAAGAAGCCGGAAGAGGGAGCCGCCGGCGCGCCGCCGGAGGTGGAACCGCCGGCCCAGCCGGCGACAGACAGCGTGCCCGCCTCAGACTGACTTCCCATCCAAAACCGGCACCCGCGCAACCGTCCAGGGACGTGCCGCGCGGGGTGCTGGTGAGTTTGCCGTCATGCGCGCTTTGGTCACCACGGCGCTGAAAACTGGCGTTGTGCGGACGGCAGGCGCCAAAAACGAAATTTAAAACTTGCCGTGGCGCACGATCTCCCCTTCGACGAGGTAGATTACCTCTTCGGCGATGTTGGTGGCGTGGTCGGCGATGCGTTCCAGGTGCCGCGAGATGAGGTAGTAGTTGAGCAGGTACTTGATCGCTTCGGGACGGCGGCCCATCTCCCGGCAGGTGCGCTGATAAGCATCGCGGTGCATGGCATCCACCTCGTCGTCGCACACCACCACCTTGAAGGCCAGATCCACATCGAGGTTGACCAGAGAGTCGAGACTCTTCTTGAGCATGTTTTCCGACTTGCTGGCCATACCGACATAATCGAAGCGAAAGCCTGGATCTTCTCGCTTGGCGATGGAGATCACCCGCTCGGCGATGTTCATCGCCTCGTCGGCGATGCGCTCCAGGTCGTTGTTGATCTTGATTACCGCAACGAGAAAACGCAAATCCACCGCCACGGGCTGATGCAACGCAAGAATTTTGAGGCACTCTTCCTCGATCTCCACCTCGGCCTCGTCAATTTCCCAGTCGGTTTCCACGATCTTGGCCGCCAGCGCCTGATCGGTCTGCTCGATGGCCTGGCTGGCCATCCGCACCCGGTCCTCCACCAGGGCACCGAGGGAGAGAATTCGCTTCTTGATGTTGTCCAGTTCCTTTTGAAGATGCCGGCCCATGCCGTCTCCTTTGAGGCTGTTTTTCGACAGAGTGACAAATGACAAGTGACTGAAGTTACGAGTGACT
>JAQVTF010000008.1:36758-44571 GCA_028700185.1 Desulfobacteraceae bacterium
TTCCATTAACTTTAGTCACTTTAGTCACTCGTAACTTTAGTCACTTAAAAGTCCGTGCTGTCGCTGCGCTCCGGTTGTTTCGTCTATAAAATGCCTGTTTCCATTAACTTTAGTCACTTTAGTCACTCGTAACTTTAGTCACTTAAAAGTCCCTCGTAACTTTAGTCACTCCAATCATTAACCAAACCGCCCGGTGATGTAATCTTCGGTGAGCCGGTGCCGGGGGGTGGTGAAGATCTGCTGGGTTCGGCCCACTTCGATGAGATAGCCGAGGTGAAAGTAGGCGGTCCGCTGGGACACCCGGGCGGCCTGCTGCATGGAGTGCGTCACGATGACGATGGAATACTGGGTGCGCAGTTCGTCGATGAGGTCCTCGATCTTGGCGGTGGCAATGGGGTCGAGGGCCGAGCAGGGCTCATCCATCAGGATCACCTCGGGGCTCACGGCAATGGTCCGCGCGATGCACAGCCGCTGCTGCTGGCCGCCGGACAGTCCGGTACCCGGCTGGTGCAGGCGGTCCTTGACCTCTTCCCAGAGGCCGGCCTTTTGAAGAGCGGTTTCGACGATCTCCTCGAGTTCCGCTTTGGTCTCTGCCAAACCATGGATCTTGGGCCCGTAGGCGACATTGTCCCAGATCGATTTGGGAAAGGGGTTGGGTTTCTGAAAAACGATCCCCACCTGGGCGCGTAGCGGCACCACATCCTGCTTTTCATCGTAGATGTTCTGGCCGTCCAACGTGATGGCACCGGTGACCCGGCATCCTTCGATGGTGTCGTTCATCCGGTTCAGGCAACGCAGAAAGGTCGATTTGCCGCACCCGGAGGGGCCGATCATGGCAATGACTTCCTTGTTGCCGATATCCAGGGAGACATCGAAGATGGCCTGCTTGTCACCGTAAAATACATCCACGTGGCGGCAGCTGATCTTCGGGTTGGCCACCGTCGCCTCTCCGATGGTGCGCAAATCCTCCCGGCTCCCCAATCGGGTGGGCGGTTGTGAAACAACGCGAGCGGATCTCGAATCCAAGGCATTGATCATTTTGGAAACCTGCCAACATGTTTGAAGATGAATGCGCACGGGCCTTACCGAACAGGCCCGCGCGCCGGTGGATCGCTTTTCCGAAAAAACTTGGTTCGTGTCCATCCAGAAATGAGGATTTTTTCGTGAGATCAAGGCGGGCACCCGATTTAAACCGGAGGAATAGCAGAGCTATTTCGAGGATTTAAATCTTGGTGCCCAACGCCGAGATCGCGGAAAAAGACCATTTATGGATGGACACTAGTTCATGGGCATGGGGGTCAGGTTTTCCACCGCTTGGCGGTATTGTTCACGCTCGGCATCCGGCATGGGAATCAGCCCCTTTTCGCTGAGATACCCGTCCGGGCCCCAGGCTTTTTCGCTGGCAAACTCCTTCAAGTATTCCGCCATACCGGGAATCTGGCCGACATGGGCCTTTTTCACGTAGAAGAACAACGGCCGCGAAACCGGGTACTTGCCATCGGCAATGGCATCGAAGGTCGGCTGGACCCCGTCGATGGCGGAACCCTGGATCTTGTCGGCGTTCTGGTCGAGGAAGCTGAACCCGAAGACCCCGAAGGCATTGGGGTTGGCGTCGAGCTTCTGCACGATGAGGTTGTCGTTCTCGCCGGCCTCGACGTAGGCCCCGTCTTCGCGCACCGTGTGGCACACCGCCTTGTACTGTTTCTTGTCTTTTGCCTTCATGGCGGCGATGAAGTCAAAGGATTTGGCGCCGCCCTCCAGGGCCAGTTCGGCGAAGGCGTCCCGGGTTCCCGAGGTGGGGGGCGGCCCCAGGACTTCGATGGCCACGGCGGGCAGGTCCGGATTGACGTCTTTCCAGGTCTTGTAAGGATTGGCCATGAGCTGGCCCGGGTTGTCGGGATCCGGCACGTTCTTGGCCAAGGCCAGAAAAATGTCCTTGCGGGATACCTGCATCAGCGGTGCCTTCTTGGAGTTGGCCAGCACGATCCCGTCATAGCCGATCTTGACCTCGATAATTTCGCTGACGCCGTTTTTCCGGCACATCTCCTTTTCCGAGCTCTTGATGGCCCGGGAGGCGTTGGTGATGTCCGGGTGTTCCACCCCCACGCCGGCGCCGAACAGCTTGAAGCCGCCGCCGGAACCGGTGGACTCGATTTTGGGCGTCTTGAACGGGGTGGTCTTGCCGAACTGCTCGGCCACCACCGTGGCAAACGGATAGACCGTGGAGGAGCCGACGATGCTGATGTAGTCCCGCGCCGACTGGGCACCGGCGTTGGGCGTGAAGGCGGCCACCATGGCCAGGCTGAACAGTCCCACTGCAAACTTTCGTACCATTTGGTTCTCCTTTTTTGTTGATTGGTTTTTTGTTGATTCGTTCATCATCCCCTCTGTCTTCCCGCATCATCCGCCTCTGTCTTCCCGAGGGGCGCAGCGACGAGGGATCTCTTCCGCATAACGACTTGTTGTTGAACTACCACCGCTTCTCGAACTTCTTGCGCAGATAGACCGCCGCGGCGTTCATCACGATCAGAAAGGCCAGCAGGATCATGATGGCCGCCGAGGTGCGCTCCACGAAGGCCCGCTCTGGACTGTCGGCCCACAGGTAAATCTGCACCGGCAGCACGGTGGACGGGTCGGTCAAACTGCCGGGAATATCGACGATGAAGGCCACCATCCCGATCATCAGCAGCGGGGCGGTTTCCCCCAGGGCCCGGGCCATGCCGATGATGGTACCGGTGAGCATGCCGGGCATTGCCAGGGGCAACACGTGGTGCAACACCATCTGCATCTTGGAGGCCCCGATCCCCAGGGCCCCTTCGCGGATCGATGGCGGCACCGACTTGAGCGCGGCCCGGCTGGCGATGATGATGGTGGGCAGGGTCATCAGGGTCAGCACCAACCCGCCCACCAGGGGAGCGGAGCGGGGCAGGCCGAAGAAGTTGAGAAAAACCGCCAGCCCCAGCAGGCCGAAGACAATGGACGGCACCGCTGCCAGGTTGTTGATGTTGACCTCGATGAGATCGGTCCAGCGGTTCCGGGGAGCGAACTCCTCCAGGTAGATCGCCGCGGCCACCCCGATGGGAAAAGAAAGCGCCAGGGTCACTACCAGGGTGAAGAACGATCCCGCCACCGCGCCCCGGATTCCGGCCAGCTCCGGTTCCCGGGAGTCACCGGTGGTAAAGAAGGTCCGGTTGAAGCGCTTTTCGATCTTGCCCTCGGCCTTTAGCCGGTCGATCCACTGGCGTTGCGAGTCGCTGAGGCGCGTGGCGCTCCCCGATGCCTCACCACCGAAATGCCCCTTGATCAGCATGTCGACATCGTCGTCGGCCGGCACCCAGAGCGGCAGGGTCTGGCCAACCAGTTGGGGCCTTGCCATGACCATTTCGCGCAAGCGGTAGCCGGCACCGGAGCTGACCAGGGCGTAGAGCTGCCGCAGATCGCCCCGGCCGGACACCTCGGGAAACATCCGGCGCAGCGATTTTTTGACCAACCCGGCATAGTCGGCCGCGGACAGGGAGATGCCCTCGAAGGCCTCCGGTTCCAGGGATACTTCCAGCCGGATGTGGGTCTGCTGAAAAGCGGTGTAACCGTTGCCCGCGATGCTGACGAACAGCATGGCCAGAAAAAGGAGGCTGGCACCGATGGCCAGGACGCCCATGGCCTTGAAGCGCCGTTCGGCGCGATAACGCTTGGCCAGTCCCCGGCGCACGATGTCCATGGCTCCGGCCTGTGGAGAAGATTGTCTATTCATACTGCTCCCGGTATTTGCGCACCACGTACAGGGCGATGAGGTTGAGGATCAGGGTGACGACAAACAAGAGCAGCCCCAGGGCAAAGGCGGCCAGGGTCTTGGGGCTGTCGAATTCCTGATCGCCCACCAGCAGGGTGACGATCTGCACGGTGACGGTGGTCACCGCCTGAAGCGGGTTGGCGGTGAGGTTGGCCGCCAGGCCGGCCGCCATGACCACGATCATGGTTTCCCCGATGGCCCGGGAGACGGCCAGCAACACGCCGCCCACGATTCCCGGCAGGGCCGCCGGAATCACCACGTGGCGGATGGTTTCCGACCGGGTGGCCCCCAGCCCGTAGGCCCCGTCCCGCAGCGCCTGGGGCACGGCGTTGATGACGTCGTCGGAGAGCGAGGAGACGAAGGGGATGATCATCACCCCCATCACCAGACCGGCGGCCAGGGCGCTTTCGGAGGAGACATCGAGACCCAGCAGGGCCCCGTTGTCACGAATAAACGGCGCCACGGTGAGGGCGGCGAAATATCCGTAGACCACGGTGGGAATGCCGGCCAGGATTTCGATCAGGGGTTTGGCCACGGCGCGAAAGCGCCGCCCGGCATACTCGGACAGGTAGATGGCCGACATCAGGCCGATGGGCACCGCCACCAGCATGGCGATGGCCGAAATCAGGGCGGTGCCGGCAAAGACCGGCACGGCACCAAAGGCCCCGGATGAGCCGACCTGGTCGGCCCGGATGGCCACCTGGGGACTCCATTTCAGGCCGAAGAGAAACTCGGTCACCGGCACGGCCTGGAAGAAACGGATCGACTCGTAGAGGACCGACATGACGATGCCGATGGTGACGAAAATCGCCAGGGTGGCGCAGAAGATCAACCCCCAGTTGATCACCGCTTCCACCTGGTTGCGGGCCCTGAGCCGGACCGAGATGCGTTGCCGCACCCAGAAGGCCCCGGCACCGCCGACGCTCAGAACGATCACGGCCAGGGCCGCGTGGCTCGTGGCCTGCAAACTGCGGTAACGGGCGGCGGCCTGGCGCATGGCGGGATCGATGTCGCCGGCGACGATGTTGCCGGCCACCAGGTTTCGGATATCGTTGACCACCAGCCCGAGACGACTTTCCGGCAAGGACCGGATGGATTCGGGCAACTCCGCCACCACCAGCTCGGTGATGAGGGGCGTCTCGAAGGCCTGCCAGGCGGCAAAGACGATGAGGGCCGGAATGGCGCACCACAGGGCCGCCAACAGACCGTAGTAGGTCGGCCGGGAATGCAGCCGCTTTAACCCACCGGACGCGGCGCCGGTGGCAAGGGCACGCCGCCGTCCAATAGCGTAGGCGACCAGGGATAGTCCGCAAAGCAGGAAAAAGAGTGTCGTTGGGGTCATAGGGCAATGGGTCTTCAGCGATTGAACAAGGAAGCGAACCGTTCGCCTCCAGGGCGCTGCTCAGGTTGGAAGGAAAGATAGCGGGGGTTTGTCAGGAAGAGATTAGCCGATTGTGAGAATTTAATGAAAAATATCGGTCTCGGCGAAGGTCTCACCGGCTTGGCATTGCGGTTTGTGACCATCGTTTTGCCAGGGAAGATCTCGCACCATCGCTTCGAGGAGAAAACCTCAGGGACCGGCCTTCTGGCCTTTTCAATGTTTTCCTTCAGCGGCAACTGCCGCTTGGGATGGGATTTTCACGAAGTCGTCGCCGCCCGACAGGATTGCGGACCACCACCGTCCAAGGCTATCCAAGGGCCGATCCAGATTCTGAGTCGGCCCGGATTGTTTGATTGCCATCGCTTTGCCCCATGGGCCGGCCCGGGACCGAACCTGCATATTTTTACTTTGATACGAAATAATTATGGGCCTTCATCGCGGAGGGCCTAATCTTTTTAGTTGACTTCAATATAAGAGTGGTGTTCAGAATCAATCATACATGCACTGGCTGGCTGATTCTGAGCGGAGACCGCAACGTTGCCGGAAACAACCGCCAGATGGGTCAGGATCCACTTGATCTCCGCCGCTCCCGTATCCTTGGGACGCCCCTTGCCCTCAAATCGAATCGACACCTGATCCAGTCGATGTCTGTCGCCTCGGCGCAGGTGGACCACTGTTTGCGTCGAATGGCGTTCCTGAGCCATTAGGCGCGACAGCCCAAGGCTGAGCCGCCGCGCTTTGCCGTCTTGTAAAGCTGGACGACCGTAATCTTCAGGCCTCCGGGGAACGTCGCTCCCCATGAAGGCCCACCGCAATCAAAATGGCGGCAAACACATAGGAGGAACGTCATGGCTGCACTCATCGATGCCAAAAGGTTACGGGCAATTCAGGACAGTGCCTTTGGGCAATTGTCCGCGAAACGAAAGGAAACCACCAATCTGTACATCCTGGAAAACATCCAGCCGGCCAAGAGCGAGATTCGGGCCCGCCACCAGAGAATTCCCATCAAACAGCCGACGGTTGTGGTCTTTGTGGACGACGAACCGCTGGCCAACTGGTCTCACGAATGCCGGTATCTGCTTCATGATGCGGATAGCGGCAAACTTTACCAGGAAATAAGGGCAGGCTTCCCACCTTACCTCGTCGATCCTCCCGAAACATTCAAGGCCTTTCACATTCCTGTCGTCGCGCAGAATCCGCTCAGGAAAATTTGGACCATCAAGCCGGAACTCATGTTTCCGTGGCGAATACGCAAAGGGAAGCGCTACGCGATCTTGTTTTCGGGCGCTTCCAACAACCGCCACACCAATGACCTGGAGTTCCTTTACCGCCAGTTGGTGGACCGGTTTTATTTCGACGCGGACAAGATCACCGTCCTGAACTACGACGGCACCATCAATTACGCGGGTGGGCCAAAGCCGGTGACCAGTTGGCCCGGAGATGGAACGACATACACCATGCCAGTGCATGATGCGGGAACCAGACAAGCCCTGGAAGATGCGATAGACGCGCTTAAACCGAAGTTGAAGCAGGATGACCTGCTTCTGATTCACACCAACAACCACGGTGGCCATGATGGAACGGAGAGCTACCTGTGCACCTATTCGGGACCTGATTACACCGCCTCCGATTTTGCCGCCAAGATTGGCGAGCTGCCGGTTTTTGCCGACTTGATCGTGATGATGGAACAGTGTCATTCCGGGGGATTCAACGATGCGGTGATCGAGTCGAGCACTGCCGAGCGGACCACCTTTGCCGCCGCTTGCACGGAAGGCAAGAATTCCATCGGCGGCGCTGATTTTGATCCTTTTGCGCGTGATTGGATTGCGGCCTTCGCGGGTGCTGATCCTTACGGTGCAGCCCTTGTGTCCGACCCCGACTACGACAGTAGCGGGAGAATCTCCGCCCGTGAAGCTTTTTCTTACGCGGATGATGTGCACCACTTTTTTGACAGCCCGGTGTATTCGGCCTACGGCGTGGATGCGGGCGATCAGCATTTGCACCAAAAATGGCGCTACCTGCTCGTGCATCGCCAGTTCGTCTTGAAGGAGATGCGTTGGTTGCGGGACGCCATCGCCGATCCCACTCAGTTCCGGCACGCAATGAGAACCAAGGTGCTGCCTGAACTCGCCGATTTGGACGACAAGTGGGCCGTAAGCCCTCCCGAGCCGGCAGCGGCGCAAAAGATGATTGCCGAACTGCTGCGCTCCGCCGCCAGATAAGGTGACCCCGGTGAGCTGCGACTGGAAAGCGTTGGCATCGGAAGTGATCGCCTCCCTCTCTCCGCAGGAGAGGGAGGAATCCATTGCATACATGGAGCAACGCATTGTTCCGGAAGGCGAAGCACTGCCTTGGCCTGGAATGACGACAAGCTTCGCCGAGCCCGTTGTCATCGCATTCATTGACTTGGCGCCTGGGCTGAACTGGACGCACCCGGGCCGCTATCTCGTGCTGGGAGTCGATGGGGGCATCCGACGAAAGGTGGAAGTGGATCGCCCTCCGTTCCTGACAGGCGTCTCGCCACATCTGCGCCTGATCCACAGGGGCAGTCGAGCGCCCGGCTGGGCCGTCATCACCTCACCCGTGACGCCCTAATGTCCGGCCTTCAAATTCCGATTTCCTCTTCCCAATGATCTTAAAAT
>JAQVTF010000092.1 GCA_028700185.1 Desulfobacteraceae bacterium
AAGTACGGTCAGCGCGGCGCTCGTGCCCGGTTCCAGTTCTCCAAGCGTTAATTCTCGCGATACGGTATCCATTCGACGGGAGTGGGGGGATCCCCCTCACTCCCGTTTTTTTCTAAGGCCGACGCAGGCTTCGACCGTTATACCGACACGATGGCATCGGACAACTGTGTCAGGCGTTGGCCGCCATTTCTCGTCACTTGCCACGTGTTTTCGATTCCCACCACGCCCTTTTCCGGAAAGATCAGCTTGGGTTCAAGGGCTACGATCATTCCCTCCGCCAATACCGTGGCCTGTCCCTGAGCCAGGAAAGGATACTCGTCCAACTCCAGGCCGATGCCGTGGCCCACGAAACGGATGCGGTCGGCCGCCGCCGCGCCCATGAAGTGCTCGCTATAGCCAAGGTCCGCGACCCGCTCCAGGCTCCATTGATAGAGATCACCGGCCCGCGTTCCGGGGCGCATTCGTTCAGCCAGCTCATTCTGAAGGGTCACCATCGCCTCGTGGGCCCGGTGCAGAGCCTCGGGGAGTTCACCGATGACGTAGATACGGGTCTGGTCGGCAAGGTAGCCGTCGTAGGCAAAGACATAGTCCACTAAAATCGGCACTCCGGGAACCACCGGCGCCAGGCTGGGTCCTTGCGCCACGGCAGGTCCCAACCCGCGACCGCCGGTGGGCGATGCCAGGAAGCTGGGGGCGGCGGCGTTGGCGCCGCTCATCAGGTGTCCATAGAACAGTTCCGCTCCCCAGAGGCGCATTCTCACCACGCCCTGGTGTCCCAGGCGGCGAGCTTCGGCTTCGATGCGTCCGGCCAGGGCCACTTCGCTGATCCCCGTCTCGATGAATCCGGGCACGGCTTGCTGCACGGCATCGGCGCGTCGGGCCGCCTCCTGGATTTTTTCGATTTCGTAAGTCGATTTCACGGCCCGCACCTGGCGCACGGCATCGCTGACATCGGACATTTCGGCATGGGGCAGCAGGCGGCAAAATCCCAGATAGCGCTGGGCCGGCAGCACGTCGAGCTCCAGGCCCAGTCGCCTCGGTAGGGGGAGGCCCAAGCGCTGGAGAATGCCGGGAATCTCCTTGGGGCTTGCCATGGCGATGACTTGTTCAAGGGGCGATTCGGCCCGGGCCCGGGGCAGGTGCTTACGGACCATGAGGACCGATTCACCATGGGCCGGAATGTAGAGATGGCCCTGTTGGAGGGTGCCGCTGAAGTAGAACAGATCCGCATTCTGGGCGAGCAGGGCGCCGTCGAGGTCGAGGCGCTGCAGGTGATCCTGGAAAATCCTGGTGCGGGCGGAGACTTCTTCAACCGGAGTCAGGGAAAAATCGAATTGGGCCATCGGTGAACTTCTCCTTTCTTCAATTGATATCCCGGCGGAATGATGACGACCAGCGCCATTCTTGTCAAGACAGGCGGGACGCTTGAAATGGCATCGCGGCTACGCTAAGTTGAAGGCGTTTGTGTGCCGTAACACCGCGTGCCCGCACGCGGCTTTTTTTGCGAGGAAGTCGCCATGACGGCCTATTTCATCCGTCGTTTGCTGCTGATCATTCCCACTTTTCTGGGCATCACGGTGATGGTGTTCGTCATCACCCGCATGGTCCCCGGTGGCCCCATCGAACGCATCATCGTCCAGGCCCGCCAGATGCAAAGCAGCCTGGGGATGGCCGCTGGAGCGGCAGAGCAGCGCCAGCCGCTGTCCGATGACCAGATCGCCCGGCTCAAAGCCTATTACGGCTTCGACAAGCCGGTACTGGTGAGCTATGGACAGTGGTTGGCCAAGGTGCTGCGGGGAGACCTGGGCACTTCGACCCGCTACTACGACCCGGTGTGGCGAATGATCGCCGAACGGGTTCCCATTTCCCTCTACTTCGGGATTTTGACCCTCCTGATGGTCTACGGCGTCTGCATCCCCCTGGGCATCGCCAAGGCGTTGCGCCACAAGAGCGGCTTCGACAATACCACTTCGGTGGTGGTGTTCGTGGGCTACGCTGTGCCCGGGTGGGTCATCGGCGTCCTGCTGCTCACCCTCCTGGCGTCGGTGTGGGAGGTCTTCCCCCTCGGGGGCCTGACCAGCGACAATTTTCCCGACATGCCCCTGGACGAACAGATCATGGACATCCTGTGGCACACGGTGCTGCCGCTCACCGCCTACGTGGCCGGGTCGTTTGCCGTGATGACGATGCTGATGAAAAACACCCTGATGGACAACCTGGCCGCCGACTATGTGCGCACCGCCGTGGCCAAGGGACTGCCGTTTCGTCGAGCGGTATTCCGTCATGCCCTGCGCAACAGCCTGATTCCCATCGCCACCAGTTTCGGCAATAACGTTTCGGTGGTGGTGTCCGGCTCCTTTCTCATCGAAAAGGTGTTCAACATCAACGGCATGGGACTGCTGGGCTACGAGAGCGTGGTGGAACGCGACTATCCGGTGGTGCTGGGGATCCTGGTGGTTTCGTCGCTGCTGTTTCTCGTCGGCAACATCCTCTCGGACCTTTGCGTCGCCGTGGTGGATCCGCGGGTGCGCTTCGAGTAGGGGGCTGGAAATTTGAAATTTGAAACTTGAAATTGGCCAGCTGAATCCCGGACCCTTTATTTTTTACTAAAAACTGAACACGGAAACCTTGAATCTTGAGCCTGGAACATCGAACCTTGAACGCCGCGAAGCGGCCTTGAACCCTGAATCCTTGTATGCCCCGTTTCCAACTCAATCCACTGACCCGGCGTAAGATCCGCCGTTTTCGATCCATCCGTCGCGGTTGGTGGTCCCTGGTAATTTTTACCTTCATGATGGTGGCGGCCCTGGCCGCGGAGCTCTGGGTCAACGATCGGGCCCTGGTGGTGCGCTACCAGGAGAATTTTTATTTTCCCACCTATGGCGCGCCCCTGCCCGGGACCACCTTCGGGTTGGACTACGCTTACGAGACGGACTATCGGGACCTGAGCCGCCGTTTTGCCGCCGCCGGCGAGGGCAACTGGGTGTTGATGCCACCGGTGCCTTACGGTCCCTACAGCACGGATCTGCGCGACGACCTCTTTCCGCCCTTTGCCCCCGACTGGCACCAGCGGCATTTCTTCGGCACGGACACCGTGGGGCGGGACGTGTTGGCCCGGCTGGTTTACGGGTTTCGCATCGCCATTTTTTTTTCATTGGGGCTTTTGGTGGTCAACTACGCCATCGGGGTGTCGCTGGGCTGCGCCATGGGCTATTTCGGCGGCCGTTTCGACCTGTTTTTCCAGCGCCTGATCGAGATCTGGTCCAACGTGCCGTTTCTCTACGTGATCATCATCATCAGCTCCATCGCGGTGCCCAACTTCTGGATCCTGGTGCTGATCATGGCGATTTTCGGCTGGATCGGCATCACCTGGACCATGCGCACCGTGACCTACAAGGAGCGCGAGCGTGACTACGTGCTGGCGGCCCGGGTGTTGGGCGCCTCCCATGGCCGCATTATCCTGCGTCATATCCTGCCCAACACGGTGGCGGTGATCGTGACGTACGCACCGTTTTCGGTTTCCTCGGGGATCGTGGCCCTGACGTCCCTCGATTATCTCGGCTTCGGCCTGCCACCGCCCACCCCGAGTTGGGGTGAGTTGCTCGCCCAGGGATGGACCTACATGAGCGCCTGGTGGATCGTGGCGTCGGTGGTGGGGGCCATGGTGGTGACCCTGGTGGCGGTGACCTTCATCGGCGAGGCGGTGCGCGAAGCGTTGGATCCGAAACTCTATACAACCTATGAATGAAAAACGGGGCGGTAATGCCGATCAACCCAAAAAGTACAAAGGACCCCGACTTTAAAGCGATCTTGATTTTTTTCCTGATCGCCCTGTCCCTCTTGATCACCGCCTGCGACGGGGATCCATCCGCAGACCCGGACCGGCGGGCTGAAACCGAGACAGCCAAGGTGGCGGCATCGCCGGCGCGTCGGCCCCGCCAGACGCTGCCCGAGGGGATCGTCTGGCAGACCAACGACACCGATCCGGTGTTCGCTTCCCCCGAGGCGGTGCGCGGCGGCACTCTCCACGAGGCCCTGCTGAGCTTTCCGTTGACCTTTCGCACCGTGGGGCCCGATTCCAATTCCAGCTTCCGCAGTGCCATCCTGGACAACCAGCTCGGCCTGGTGGGCATCCATCCCAACACGGAAAAGATTATTCCCGAGCTGGCCAGCCACTGGGCCTTCGACGACGACCGGCGCACCATGTACTTCAAGCTCGACAAACGGGCTCGCTGGTCGGACGGGCATCCGGTCACCGCGGACGATTTCGCCTACACCTTGGATTTCATGCGTTCCGAGCACATCGTGGCCCCCTGGTACAACGACTACTACAGCCGCGAGATCGAGCGGGTCATCATCTACGACGACCACACCCTGGCCGTGGTGGCGGCCCGGCCGGTGCCCGACCTGCACCTGCGCATCGCCATCGCCCCCACGCCGGAACATTTTTACGGTCAACTGGGCGATGATTTCGTCATGGCGTATAACTGGAAAATTGTTCCCAATACCGGCGCCTACCAGATCAGCGACTTCGAAAAGGGGCGGCGGGTGCGTTTCAAACGCAAGGCGAACTGGTGGGCCGAGGACCGGCGCTACTTCAAACATCGCTTCAACGTCGATACGGTGGTCTTCACCGTGGTACGTGACTTCAACCTCATGTGGGAGTATTTCAAGAAGCGGCGGCTGGACACCTTCGCCCTGAACCTGCCGGCGTATTGGCACGTCAAATCCAAAACCGACGTGATCGAGAAGGGCTACGTGGAGCGGATCTGGTTCTTCAACGACACCCAGCAGTCCGCCCAGGGGCTCTGGCTCAACCTGGACCGGGAGATCTTCGCCGACCGGCGGGTCCGCTATGCCTTTGCGCATGCGATGAATATCGAAAAGGTCATCGACCAGGTGTTGCGGGGAGACTTCTACCGTCTCGAACACGGGTTCATGGGCTATGGGGACTATTCCAACCCGGACATCCGGGCCCGGCGCTTCGACCTGGGAAAAGTCGAGGCGCTGATGACCGATGCCGGTTGGCAGCGGGGCACCGACGGCATCTGGGCCCGGGGCGACCAGCGCTTTGCCGTGGAGGTGACCTATAGCCTCGAAGAGCATACGGCGCGCCTGGTGGTGCTCAGGGAGGAAGCTCGCAAGGCCGGGATCGAGCTGGAATTGCGGCGCCTGGATGCCACCGCGGCGTACAAGAAGGTGCTGGAAAAGAAGCACGACGTGGCCTGGATGGGCTGGAGCACCTCTCTGCGGCCCCAGTACTGGGAGCACTTTCACTCGGCCAATGCCCACAAGCCCCAGACCAACAATATCACCAACACCGACGACCCCCAGATGGACCGGCTCATCGACGCCTACCGCAATTCCCTCGACGCCGGGCAGCGGGCCGCCCTCAGCCGGCAGATCCAGGAGAAGATCCACGAGATCGGCGCCTTCGTGCCCACCTTCATGGTGCCTTACGTCCGCCAGGCCTATTGGCGGTGGTGGTGCCTGCCGGATCCGGCCGGCACCCGGCACACCGGCGACCTTTTCGATCCGTTCAGCAGCGCCACCGGCGGGCTGTTCTGGTACGACGCCGAGCGCCGCACCGAAACCGAGGCGGCGATGAAGGGGGACCACGGTTTTGGCCCCGTCACCCGGATCGACGATACCTACAAGATGCCTTCGCTGCGCTGAGGCGGATTTGCCGATGAACAACACCATCCTGCGAGTGGAGCGACTGTCGGTGAGTTTTGCCACCGAGAAAGGGCGATTGACGGCGGTGGAAGACGTCTCTTTTTCTCTTCGCCGCGGAGAAACCCTGGGGCTGGTGGGCGAAAGCGGCTGCGGCAAGAGCGTCACCGCCCTGTCCATCATGCGCCTGTTGCCCCGACCCGCCGGGCGAATCGAGGCCGGTCGGATTATGCTGGAAAATACCGACCTCCTGCGCCTGCCGGCGGCGGACCTGCCCGGATTGCGGGGCCGCCGCATCGCCATGATCTTCCAGGAACCGATGACGGCCCTCAACCCGGTGCACCGCCTCGGCCAACAGGTGGCCGAGGCGGTGCACCTCCATCGGCCCGAACTGGACGACAAGGCCGTGGGCCAAGAAGTGGTGGCGATGCTGAAGCAGGTGCGCATTCCGGAGCCGACATCCCGGGTCAAGGCCTATCCCCACCAGATCTCCGGCGGCATGCGTCAACGGGTGATGATCGCCATGGCCCTGGCGGCCCGACCGGACATCCTCATCGCCGACGAGCCCACCACGGCCCTGGACGTGACCATTCAGGCCCAGATTCTCAGCCTGATGCGGGACCTGCAAGCCGAAACCGGCACGGCGATCATCTTTATCACCCACGATCTGGGGGTGATCGCCGAACTGTGTCACCGGGTGGCGGTGATGTACGCTGGGCGCATCGTGGAAAGCGCGGCGGTGGAGACGCTTTTTCGCAGCCCAAGGCATCCCTACACCCAGGGCCTCCTGGCGGCTATTCCCCGCCTGGACCGGACACCCAAGGCGCCGCTGGCCACCATCGAGGGGACGGTGCCGGCCCTGGACACCATGCCCCCGGGATGTCGCTTTGCCAACCGCTGCCCCCGGGTGATGGAGCGTTGCCACCTGGCGCCACCGCCGCTGGTCGAGGTTGGCGAGGGGCACGCAGTGGCGTGCTATCTTTACAGCTGAAAGGACCCAAAGGACAAAAAAATGAAGAAGCGGCATTTCAGGCACCGGATCTTGGTCTTTTGGGTCTCTTTTTTGAGGAATTACTGAAGATACAATGAGCGCGCCACTTCTGCAAATCGAAGACTTGACCATGCACTTCCCCGTGCGAGGCGGGGTGCTGCGGCGGCAGGTGGCCACGGTGCACGCCGTGGATGGAATCCGTCTATCCGTGGAAGCCGGGCAGACCCTCGGATTGGTGGGCGAAAGCGGATGCGGCAAGACCACGGTGGGCCGCTGCATCGTTGGTTTGTACAAACCAACGGCAGGACGGGTGCGCTTCGACGGCCGGAACATCGCCGGGGCAGGCGCCGGGGAGCTCAAAAAAATCCGCAGGGATTTGCAGATGATTTTTCAGGATCCCTTCGAGTCCCTCAACCCCCGGCACACGGTGGGGGAAATCCTGGGGGAACCCTTCGATATCCACCGCATCGGCACCTCGGCCGACCGAGCGGCGCGGGTTCAGGCCCTCATGGAACGCGTGGGGATGGATCCCGGCGCCGTGGACCGTTTCCCTCACGAATTCTCCGGCGGGCAACGCCAGCGCATCGGCATCGCCCGGGCCATCGCCCTCAATCCGCGGCTTGTCGTCTGCGACGAGCCGGTGTCCGCCCTGGACGTGTCCATCCAAAGCCAGATTCTCAATCTCTTGCTGAAATTGCAGCAGGAAATGGGATTGGCCTACCTTTTCATCGCCCACGATCTGGCGGTGGTCAAACACGTCTCGGATCGTATTGCCGTGATGTACCTGGGCAAGATCATGGAGCAAGCTCCGGCTGAAACCCTTTACCGAAATCCCCTTCATCCATACACCGTGGCGCTGATCGCCGCCATCCCCGAAGCCGACCCGTTCCGTCGTAAGGTTCATCCGTTGCTCGGCGGCGATGTTCCCTCACCGCTGAACCCGCCTCCGGGGTGCCGTTTTCATCCCCGTTGTCCCATCGCCATCCAACGCTGCCGGGAAGAGGCGCCGATGCTGAAGGCCGCCGCTGGCGGGGACCACCTCGTGGCCTGCCACCGGGCCGGTGAACTGCGCCTACCGGATACCGGTTGACCGTTTGGCATCCTTGGATTTTAAACCCGCCCCCGAGGCCTGGAATTTTCCTTATGCCAAACCCGGCGCCGCCATGTATAATTGCGCCCAACGAATTCTGATCCGGGACTGCAAAACAGTGAGGAGGCGACGATGGCCATCCATCCACAGGCCGGGCAAACGGCCCCGCCCGCCATGCGGGCCAACATTCCACACTTGGTGACCGACTACTACACCCGGCACCCTGATCCGGAGGATCCTTCCCAGCGGGTGGCCTTCGGCACCTCGGGCCACCGGGGATCATCGCTCAAGGGCAGCTTCAACGAAGACCATATTCTGGCCATCACCCGGGCCATCTGCGAACAGCGCCGGGCCGCCGGCGTGGATGGGCCTCTGTTTATCGGCAAGGATACCCATGCCCTCTCCGAGCCGGCTTTTGCCACGGCCCTGGAGGTGCTGGCGGCGGAATCGGTGACGGTGATGATCCCCGCCGACCTGGGCTACACCCCCACCCCAGCGGTTTCCCACGCCATCCTGACCTACAACCGGGGCCGGCGTAGCGGGCTGGCCGACGGCATTGTCATCACCCCCTCCCACAATCCGCCCGAGGACGGCGGGTTCAAGTACAACCCCCCCCATGGCGGTCCGGCGGAAACCAAGATCACCGCCGCCATCGCCGAGCGGGCCAACACCCTGCTGGTCGACGGCCCCGAGCACATCGCCCGCTGGCCACTGGCCAAGGCCCTGGCCGCCGATACGACCCGACGCTACGACTACATCGGCGTCTACACGGCCGATCTGGCGGCCGTGGTGGACCTGGCGGCGGTCGCTTCGGCCGGCTTGAAACTGGGCGTCGATCCCATGGGCGGGGCGGCCGTGGCTTTCTGGGAACCCATCGCCGAGCGCTACGGCCTGTCCATCGAGGTGGTCAACCCCCTGGTGGACCCCACCTTCGGCTTCATGCCCCTGGACAAGGACGGCAAGATCCGCATGGATTGCTCTTCTCCCTACGCCATGCGGGGCCTCATCGACCTGAAAGACCGCTTCGACATCGCCTTCGGCAACGACACCGACGCCGATCGCCACGGCATTGTCACCCGGGCCGGCGGTCTGCTCAACCCCAACCACTTTCTCGCCGTGGCCGTCTGGTACCTGTTCCAGCACCGGCCGGACTGGCCGGCGACAGCCGGTGTCGGTAAAACCCTGGTCTCCAGCGCTATCATCGATCGCATCGCCGCAGATCTGAATCGACCGCTGGTGGAGGTGCCGGTGGGATTCAAGTGGTTCGTGGACGGGCTGTTGACCGGGACTCTCGGCTTCGGTGGCGAGGAAAGCGCCGGGGCCGCCTTCCTGCGCCGCGACGGCACCGTCTGGACCACGGACAAGGACGGGATCATCATGGATCTGCTGGCCGCCGAGATCATGGCCCGCACCGGCAAGGATCCCTTCGATCTTTACGGTCGAATCGAGGCGCGCCTCGGCCGGTCGGTATACCGGCGCATCGATGCGCCGGCCAGCGCGGCTCAACGGGCGGTGTTCGGCGGTTTGTCGGCCGAGTCCATCACCGCCACGGAGTTGGCCGGAGATTCCATCGTCGCCATTCAGACCCGGGCGGCGGGCAACGGGGCCCCTATCGGCGGCCTCAAGGTAGCCACGGCCAACGGTTGGTTCGCCGCCCGGCCTTCCGGCACGGAAGATATCTACAAGATTTACGCGGAAAGCTTTGTGGGGGAGGCGCATCTCGTGCGCCTGCAAGAGGAGGCGAAAGCCATGGTGGATAGCGCTTTCAAGGCGGCGGGGGTTTGAGCCAACGCATCAGCCAAACCGTTTCTGCCGGGAAGAGACCCGAAGACGCGATGAATCGGATCTCAACGATATCTGAGAAACCAAGGAGACCAAGGTGGATCGCAATGAAATGATTCGGGCCGTGGAGGCCCACGACGGCTACTGGGACATTATCGTGGTGGGGGGCGGGGCCACCGGCCTGGGAGTGGCGGTGGATTCGGCCAGCCGGGGTTACAAAACCCTGTTACTGGAGCAACACGACTTCTCCAAGGGGACTTCCAGCCGCAGCACCAAGCTGATTCACGGCGGGGTGCGCTACCTGCGCCAGGGCAACGTGTCGCTGGTGATCGAAGCCCTCCACGAGCGGGGACTGATGTTGCAGAACGCCCCCCATCTCGTTAGCCACCAGTCCTTTATCGTGCCCAATTACGAGTGGTGGGACGGGCCGTTTTACGGGGCAGGAATGAAAGTCTACGACCTGCTGGCGGGGAAACTGGGCCTGGGGCCGTCCAAGTGGCTGTCACGGGAAGAAACCCTGGCGCGGATCCCGACCCTGGAACCCGAAGGGCTGCGCGGGGGGGTCATCTACTACGACGGACAGTTTGACGATGCCCGCTTGGCCGTCAACCTGGCCCAGACGGTGGTGGATCACGGCGGCGTGGTGCTCAACTACATGCGGGTGACGGATTTTATCAAGTCCGGGGACATGATCCAGGGCGTCGTGGCCGTGGATGAGGAAACCGGCCGACCCTGGGAGCTCAATGGCCGGGCAGTGATCAACGCCACCGGCGTCTTCGCTGATGACCTGCTGATGCGAGACAATCCTGAAGCCCGACGCCTGATTACCCCCAGCCAGGGGGTGCACCTGATTCTGGACAATAGTTTTTTGCCTGGCGACAGCGCCGTCATGGTGCCCCAGACCGCCGATGGCCGGGTTCTGTTCGCCGTCCCCTGGCACGGTCGGGTGGTGGTGGGAACCACGGATACCCCGGTGGATGAAGTCAGCCTGGAGCCTCGGGCCCTGGAGTCGGAAATCGATTTCATCCTGGAGCACGCCGCCCGTTACCTGCGCAAGGACCCGACCCGAGCGGACGTCAAGAGCGTCTTTGCCGGCCTGCGGCCCCTGGTGGATCCGGGGCACAGCAAATCCACCTCTGCCATTTCCCGGGATCACTATCTGGTGGTGTCGGAGTCCGGCCTGGTGACCATCACCGGGGGCAAATGGACGACCTACCGCAAGATGGCCGAGGCCACCATCAACCAGGCACTGATGGTGGCCGGTTTGCCGGATCGCGAATGCGCCACGCGCAACCTGAGAATCCACGCGTGGCTCAAGAACGTCGACAAGCGCGATCCGCTGCACGTCTACGGATCCGATGCGGTGTACCTGAAGAAAATGATGCGCGCCGAACCCGAGCTGGCCAAGCTCCTGCACCCGGATCTGCCTTACACCCGGGCGGAAGTGGTGTGGGCTGTGCGTGAAGAGATGGCCCGTAGCGTGGAAGATGTGCTGAGCCGCCGCACCCGGGCCCTGCTGCTCGACGCCCGGGCCAGTATCGAGATGGCATCTGAAACCGCCCGCATCATGGCCGTCGAACTGGACCAGGATGACGCCTGGGTTGACGGTCAAGTAGCCGATTACACCACCCTGGCCGAGGGGTATTTGGCGTCCTGAATGGCCGGATTTGGGCCGGCGGCAAAAGGCACTGCGCCGGGGGTGTCGCCGGTGGTTTCAGAAAACTGAAGCAGGACAGAATACTCAGCGAATGCCGTAGCGCCGTCGTCCGCAAGCCGCTCTGGATCCGGCGCCCCGGAAAACTCGGCGCCAACCGTCCGTAAGCCCGGACAGGGCCGCAACGTTTGCCAAGCGGCACTGCCGCGATGAGAGAAATTTTCGTTTTGGCCTAAGCAGAGTACTGTCCGGGCCAACGGACGGTAAGCGCCTCAGACAGTTCCGGGGCGGCGGTCCAGAGCGGCTCGCTCGCGCCGGGAGAAAAGCGCGTGAAGGGCGAGTCGAGCAAAACCTTTTCTGGTTGGTTTTCAGCACATTGGAATATTTTAGTGGGCGGCCAGGGGGTTGAGTTTTGACGATCGGCAAGCTGTTTGAGGCGCTTAGGGCGCGTTGGGCGCCACCGAACTCGGTTTGCGCCAGAGGCATGGCATCGCGCTTTCGCACCAGCCGGTCGCCTGCATTGCGGCGCGGTGGCGGCCTAAGGGCCCTTGGCGCCGAGTTCTTGACGGCGGCTAAACTCAACTCCCTGGTCGCCCCGGTAGTTTCAGAAAACTGAAGCAGGACAGAATACTCAGCGAATGCCGTAGCGCCGTCGTCCGCAAGCCGCCCTGGATCCGGCGCCCCGGAAAACTCGGCGCCAACCGTCCGTAAGCCCGGACAGGGTTGCAACGTTGGCGATTCGGCACTGCCGTACTGAAAAGAATCACTTCTTTGGCCCAAGCCG
>JAQVTF010000256.1 GCA_028700185.1 Desulfobacteraceae bacterium
CTGTTTTTCACGGCGATGTCTGCCCGGGCGCAGCCCCTAAATCCAGAACTCGGGATAGCGCCGATTCCTGGAGATGTTGTTGATGAGCAACGCCACCGCCAATAGCACCAAAGCCCCCAGGCCGGCGGGGATCAGCACGTACAGGTAACCGAGCCGGTAGACACTGTCCCCGCCGGTGACGGCGATGAGGGCCGTCGCCCCGCCGGGGGGATGCAGGGTTTTGGTCAGGTGCATCGCGGCGATGGCGGTGGAAACGGCCAGGGCCGCGGCCAGCCAGGGCAGGCCGCCGATCCACTGATGGGCCGCCACCCCGATCAGGGCCGAGAGCATGTGCCCGCCGATGAGGTTGCGGGGCTGGGCCAGGGGGCTGCGGATGGCGCCGTACACCAGCACCGCCGAAGCCCCGAAGGAGCCGATGACCAGAATCAGCGCGGTGCGCGCCAACAGATGCTCGTGAATCAACCCCACGGCGGCGATGCCGAGAAAGCTGCCCACCCAGGACCAGAGGATTTCGGCCTTGCCGACGCCCGGCGGACTCTGGGTGTGGCCTCTCATCTTGCGCCAATAGTTCATCGTTTTTCCTGTTTACGCGATCATGCAAAAGGAGTTGACAAGATCCGTGCGGGTGACGATGCCCACCAAGCCGCCCCCGGCGTCCAGGATGGGAATCCGGTTGATGTTTTTCTCGGTCAGCAGGGCCGAGATCTCGGCGATGGTGATGTCCTCCGTGGCCGTCACCGCCGGGGTGCTCATCAGATCGGCGGCTGTCCGGTGGGCCATGGGCGCGGCCACGCACCCCTTGCTGCCGAGACAGTGGGCGATGACCCCCATGAAGGAATCACTCGATCCGGCGCCCATTTGGCGCAGAAAGTCTCTTTCGGAAATCACCCCCACCACCCGGCCGGCCTGGTCGATGACCGGCGCTCCCGAGATGCCGTTTTCGGCCAGAACGGTGGCGGTGGCGAGGAGATCGGCGTCCGCCGGGACGGTGAGCACCGGGGATGTCATGATCTCGGCGGCCCGGCGGGCGCCGAAGATCCGCTGCCGTGCCAGGGCGTAGGCCACCTGGTAAACCTCCCTGAAATCGGCCGGAGTGATGTCGATATAGCCCTGCATGGATTTCATGGCCGCCAGCACATCGTCGTCCGAAATGTCCACGGGGGCGCAGGTGTGAAGCTCGGATGCATTCATGGTGACATCTCCAGTGGTTTGGCTCAGCCCGGTTGGCGACCTTCCCCGGCCATCTCTTCGGTGCGGCCGTCGCGAATATGGTAGATCCGGCGAAAGGTCGGGATGATTTTCTCGTCGTGGGTGACCACGATGACGGCGGTTTGATACCGCTCGGCCATCTGGTTGAGGATGGTGATCACGGCCATGGCCCGCTCGCTGTCCAGGGGGGCGGTGGGCTCGTCGGCCAGGATGACCGGCGGCCGGTTCACCAGGGCCCGGGCGATGGCCACCCGCTGCTGCTCGCCGCCGGAAAGCTGGGACGGCATGGCGCCGGCCCGGTGGGCCACGTCCAGGGCTTCCAGCAGGGCCAGGGCGTCCTGCCGGGCCTCGGCGTTGGGCCGCCCGGCGAGCATCGGCGGCAGGGCCACGTTGTCGGTGACGTTGAGAAACGGAATCAGGTACGGGGCCTGAAACACGAAGCCGATCTTGTCGCGCCGCAGGGCCCGCAGGTCGGCGATGCGCCAGGTGTCGTCGTAGATGGTCTCCCTTCCTAACGTCATGCGGCCGCCGGTGGGCTCGATCACGGCGCCGAGGCACTTGAGCAGGGTGCTTTTGCCCGATCCGGAAGGACCGATGAGGCCCACCACCTCCCTGGGCGCCACCTCCATGTCGACGCCCTTGAGGGCCTCCACGGCCGTGTCCCCCTGGCCGTAGGTTTTTTTCAATCCCTCGATGCGGATGCCCTTGTCTTCGCTCATCTCAGCCTCCGATGGCCTCGGCCGGGTCCACCTTGAGGGCCACCCGGATGGCCACCACGCTGGCCAGCACGCAGATGACCACCACCGCGGCGAATCCGCGCATGGCATCGCCGGGCATCAGCAGCACGTACTTGGGAAAGATCGGGGCCCAGAAGGTGGCGACGATTTTTCCCACCACGAAACCGATAACCCCCAGGCCCACCGCCTGCTGCACGATCATGGCGGCGATGGTGCGGTTGCGGGTGCCGATGAGCTTGAGCACGGCGATTTCCCGGATCTTGCCCATGGTGAGAGTGTAGATGATAAAGGCGATGATGGCGGCGCTCACCGTGGCCAGGATCACCAGGAACATGGCGATCTGCCGGGCCGAGGTGGCGATGAGCTTGCCCACCAGGATCTCCTCCATTTCGGCTCGGGTGTATACCTGGAGCCGCTGCCAGCGGGCGATGGTCTCGGCCACGGTCTGGGGATCGCGGTACGGTTCCAGTCGCACCAGCACGGCGTTGACAAAGGCGTTGGTGGTCTGGGCGGCGATGACCGCGTCCAGCAGCCCGGGGAGCGCCGGCCGGTTGAAGGCCGGGTTGGCCGCCGTGCGCCGGCGCTGGGCCACGATGGCGTCGTTGTCCTTCAGGAACTGCGCTTCCTGGGCGTCCTTGAGGGGAATGAAGACCATGGGGTCGCCGCCCGAGGAGACCATGCGCCGGGTCAGGCCCACCACGGTGTACCGGTTGCGCCGGATTTGGATCCGGTCCCCGATGGCAAACCCGGTGGCCAGGTCGGCCACGGCTTCGTAGTGACTCCGGGTGATGGGCCGTCCGGCCACGAGGTAGCCGGGCTGGCCCGGTTCTCCCGGCCCCCCGGGCACCACCCCCACCACCATGGCCCGCACGTCGGTATCCCCCCGGCGGACCTGCATGGTCAGATAGGTGACGTTGGCGGCCCGGGCGATGCCCTCCATGGACAGAATGCCACGGTAGACATCGTCGTAGACGCTGGACGATTCGGCGTAGGGCCCCAGGGTGTCCTTCTGGACCACCCAC
>JAQVTF010000257.1 GCA_028700185.1 Desulfobacteraceae bacterium
CATTCTTCTCGACACACCGCCGAGCCTCTCTCTGCTCACGGTGAACGTTTTCGCCGCCGCCGGCAGGGTGGTGGTGCCCTGCCAGAAGCATCCGTACGCCTTTTCCGCCCTGGGCGAACTTTTCGACACCATCAGCGCCATTCAGGAAGAGATCAACCCCGATCTGGCGATTGCCGGGGTGGTGGCCACTCTTTTTGACGGCCGCACCCGTGTCAGCCACAATGTGCTCGGCCAACTCCAGTCCGATGCACGCACCGCCCACCTGCTGTTCGACACCGTGATCCGCACCAACACCACCATCGCCGAGAGCAGCGACGCCGGCGCGCCGGTGGTCTTCTGGCGGCCTGCCAGTACCGGCGCCCAGGACTACACCGCTCTGGCGGAAGAACTTGTTCAGCGGATTTGACGACGGACATCCGGTCCTTCGGGAAACTGGCCCGTTGCGTTTCAGAAGAATCAACTGCCGACGAGCGCTGTCGCAGTCGCGATTTATTTTTCTTCCTTTTGCAACGGTGAGTTCCCGTTTCCGGCCGCGTGCAGCTCGAGCAGATTCTTGAGGGCGAAATCGATGGTGGGGTCCAGCGACAGGGCGGTCTCATAGGCGGCCACGGCGCTGTCGTCATCTCCGATGGCCTGGTAGTTGACCCCGAGGTTGGCGTGGTCCATGGCCGATCCCGGATCCAGGGCCAGCACCTGGCGGAAGCAGGCGATGGCCTCCTCGTGTTCCCCCCGCTTGAAGTGGCATACCCCCAGCAGGTTGTGGATATCGGTGCGATCGGGGTCCAGCTCCCGAGCCTTCATCAATACCGCCAGGGCTTCGTCCCAGCGCCCCATCTCCTTTAATCCGCTGGCCAGGTAAACCCGGATGCTCGCCTGCTCCGGCGGCGGCGGGTTCAACGCCAGAGCCCGTTGCAGGTGCTCCAGGGCGGCTTCGGTATTTCCACCGGCCAAGTGCCCGGTGCCGAGGTAGAACTGGATGAAGTAACGGTCCGGCAACCGTTGGTCAAAATCGGCAAGACGTGCCAAGGCCTCGTCCAGGGGGCGGGTTTCGGAAATGAGCTTGGCGGTGATCATGGCCACGCTGGCACTGGCGGTGCGTTCCCGGAACCGGGCGCCGGGCACCATGGTGTAGAAAGCGGGAATTTGCAGGTGCCGGTGGGTGATGTCCACCAGCAGCGCCGGCATGCCGCGTCGGGCCAGGGTTTCGGTGAGCCGTTGGATTTCTTCTCTCAGGTTGGGGCCGGAGAGATCGGGCAGATCCTCGATCCGGCGGGTAACGGGGGCTTGGCGGAGGAAATCGGCCTGGTCGAGACCGGTGAACTTGGGCAGGCCGCTGGCCTCGAAATTGGCGCCGCTGTCGAAATCCCCGGCGAGCTGGGCCACTTCGGTGAGGGTGCGGCTCAAGGCCCGCTGGGGGCTGGTGGCGGTACCGGCGGTCCAGACGATTTCACTGCGCGCCGGAAAGGTGGCCGGATCCCAGGCCAACACCGCCACGGTGGGAACGCCGGTGTCCAGGCTCAGGTCCGACAGATGCAGGCGCACGCCCACCCGGTGGTACTTGTCCATCAGTTCCCGGCAGACCGGATCGGTGATCGAGGCGGGATCGATGGTCGGCGGCCCCTGGGCGCCATCCATCACCCGGGCCGAAACATCCCGTTCGATCACTTCGCAGATCCCCTGGCAGATTGCCTCCTCGACGCAGTTGCCCGCCGCCGAACCGTTGTAGGCGTTGATGGCGTAGAACCAATCGAACGGCACCCGGATCCAGCGCCCGGCCCCCAGGTCGAAGGCCCAAACCCAGCGCAGGGGTAGTCCGGAGAGCACTTCAAGCGCTGCTTGCCGATCGGCCGAATCGTCGTGAACCGAAAGCGCCAGCAGGGCCGGCGCCATGGCCTCGGTGCCCAGGGCCCCCATGGGGGCGGTGATGAAGCCGGCCGGATCCTGACGGAAGGAAAACAGACTGAAGCGTTCCACCAGCTCCATCACGGCGCTGGCTTCGGCCTGGGCCGGGGTGGCGCCCTTGCCCATCTGCTTGCGGTTGCCGATGGTCTGACGGGCGTCATGGCCGCAGCGGCTCAGAAAGACCGGGATATCGAGGCGGCCGCTATCGATGCGCCGGGTCTCGGTGAGAATGTCCAGATCGAGGCCTTGCAGCCGTTGCCGTACCCGGCGGACGGTTTCTTGCGGGGGGACGGTTTTTTCCACGTCAGCGACAAACGCCTTGAAGACATCGTTGAGTACGAGAGGGCGAGGGGGCATGATCAGGTTCCAGGTTTAAGGTTCAAAGTTCAAGGTTCAGCGCTGCCGCCGGCCACTTTCGTTCCCGGTATGGTCGAGAAGGTGGGAATTGAAAGGATCGCAGGGCCTCAAATTCTTGTTTCAGGTCACGGACAGGGGACGTGCGTAAAGATCCAGGCCACGGATTGTTCCAGCAGGCGGCGATAGGCCCGGTCTCGGGCCTCGGGGCCGGCGGCGCTCGGTGGATCGAAAGAATGATCCCCGCCGTCGATGATGTCCAGGGTGGCCCGGTCTCCGAGACGTTGGCAAACCGGCCGCATGAGATTCAGATCGCAGAACGGGTCCCGGGTGCCGGCGAAAAAGAGCATCGGCACCTCGATGGCGGCCAGATGGGCGTCGCGCAGGGTATCCTTGCGCCCGGGCGGGTGAAGCGGGTAGCCGTAGAAGATGAGGCCGTCCACCCCAAGCTGACCTTTGGCGGCCATTTGGGAGGCCACCCGGCCGCCCATGGACTTGCCGGCGGCCACCACATGCCGGGGCGCAAGGGCGGGATCGTTTTTGACGTGTGTCAATACCCGACGCCAGGCGGCTTCCAGCATCGTTTGACTGTCGGGTTTCGATCGTCCGGCTTCGCTGTAGGGGAAGTTGAAGCGCAGGCATGACACCCCGGAACGGGCCAACTCCCGGCAGAGGAATACCAGC
>JAQVTF010000093.1:0-7354 GCA_028700185.1 Desulfobacteraceae bacterium
AACGGCCGTCAAGGATCGCTGAGCGGATCCGGTAAAAGGCGCTTGACTTCCCTCCGGAGGTGGTTACCCTTTTTCCCGAAAAGGGACGTAACAGTTTGATCTAACAATTCTTTGTCGATCGTTTGGTAGTGGAACGTCCGATTGAGGTCAACTTGAATCAAAGGAGGGATCGCCATGGTCATCAGCAGAGATTTTTTCTTTCCGGGATGGACTCGCGGCAGTCTTTTCGATGAACTGGGGCGGATGCAGCAGCAGATGACGCGGTTGTCCGAGGCGTTGCAGCCGCGGTTGTTCGCCCGCCCGAGCGCCGGCGTGTTCCCGGCGGTGAACCTCACCGAGGACAAGGATACCTATTACCTGCGGGCTGAACTGCCTGGCGTCAAGTCGGATGCCCTCGATATCCAGGTGACCGGCCGCAATCTGTCGGTGAGCGGCGAGCGGGTCGTCGACACCGAGGGGGATGGGGTTCGTTACCACCGTCGCGAGCGCGAAGGCGGCAAGTTTTCCCGCGTCATCGGTTTGCCGACCGACATTGATGCCGAAAAGGTGTCCGCCAAGATGGAAAATGGAATCTTGACGATTCAAGTTCCCAAGGCGGAAACCGCCAAACCTAAACAGATCAGCGTAAAATGATCGCGGTTTGAACCGATCGGGGAAAGGAGGGACCGAACATGACCGAATCCAAAGAACTCCAAGTCAAGGACAAACAGACGGTCACGACCCCGGCTGAGCAGACGCGGCCGGGCCCGGTGTTCACGCCCGTGGTGGATATCTTCGAAACCGAAACCGAAATCCATCTGCTGGCCGATATGCCCGGCGTAAAATCGGAGGACCTGAACATCGATCTGCGCGACGATGTCCTGACCATCGTTGGTGATGTTCAGCCCTGGGAGACTGCCGGTGAGGCCGACTTGCTGATCGAATTCGAGATCGGCCGTTTCTATCGTCAGTTCACCCTGGCCGAAACCATCGATCAGGATCGGATCGAAGCCAAGCTGGCGGAAGGGGTGTTGAGCTTGACGTTGCCCAAACATGCCAAGGCCACGCCGCGAAAAATCACCGTGGCAACGGCCTGACAACCTCTGGATTTAAAGGTGTCGGGTTGTGCGACAGGGGCGGGCAAACTGAAAAAGCGAGGCAGATTCGCTGATTCGGGAGCAGTTTTAAATCGCCCGCCGTGTCGTGTGGCCACGCGAGAGCCGCCTGGCCACAGGTGGTGAATCGAGGCACGGTATCCGGGCCGGTGGCATCGAGGGCCGGCCCGGTACTGTGTCGAAACCGCATTTTGTCTACCTATTTTTTTGCTGCCATGGCGCGGGATTACTACATCGTGCTGGGCATTCCCCGGGGGGCGAGCCCGGAGCAGATCAAGACCGCCTATCGCCGCGGCGCCAAGCGGCTGCATCCCGATATTTGCGCCGGCACCCATTCCGAGGCGTTCCGTGAACTCACCGACGCCTACGAAACCCTTTCCGATGAAAAGAGGCGCCGGGCCTACGACGCCACCCTGAAGCGCGATGCGTTCCCGGCACGCCCCGCTGCGGTACGCCGCGGTGTGTTTTCGGCCACGGATCCCTGTCCCGTGGTCCCCCTGGACGAGATCCCCGTTTTTTCAACGCCCATGGCCACCCGAGAGATCGAGGTGTCTCTGCCGGCGGAGTTGGCCCGTGCCGGCGGTCGGATGGTGTTGCGATTTCCCGTCGCCGTTGCCTGCCCGTGGTGTGGCGGGGGCTTGCGGGGCGCATTCGGGTGCCCCCTTTGCGGAGGGCTCGGGACCGTCGAGTCGGCTGTCGAGGTGCCTCTGGACATCGCCCCCGGCACCGTCGACGGTGACTGCCTTACCCTGACGTTGCACCGTCTGGAGCGGGTACTTTATTTGCGCTTTGCCTGCCGTTGATCCGACCGACGGATTGAAACTATCCGAGGATTGCTTTTCCCCGGGTAGGAATTATTATTTTTCGATAATAATTCCTATTAACAATATTTGGGGAGGAGCCTTCCATGCAATCCATCTCAGACGACCTTCTTGCCAGCATCACCTTCCAACTGGAGTGGGATAAGAATGCCATCCGATTCACCGATCTCCTGCATGCGCCGCGGGTCAACCTCTGGCGCGACCTGCTGCGGGAACCCCTCAAGGAACAGCTTGCCGGCCGCCGGACCGGAGACAAGGTGGTGGTGACATTCCCGCCGGGACGGGTGACCGGCGGGCGAAGCGCGGGGAAGGTTTACCGGTTGCCACGTCGACGGGTCGAGGGAAGCCTGAACAGTGGAGAAACCGTCATCCCCCGTTACGGCCGATTCTATCCCGCCGGGGTGCTTCGGGGGTTGCCCGGCATTTTTCGCGGTTCGGTGATTCCGTTTCGCTGCGTCGACGTCGACGACAATACGATCATGGCCGACTTCAACCATCCGTTAACCGAAGTGCCGCTGACCATCAGCGCGGTGGTGGAGGAGGTGCGCGACAAGTTCGAGGAGCGCGGCGGCACTTGCCAGGACTGGCTCGAAACCCTCACCACGGGGCCGGGGTTCCAAGCTCGCATCAACGGCCGGTCCACCGATTTTCTCGTGCCAGGAGCCCTGGATCGCGAGGACAGTGTCGATGATACGGTTTTTTATCAGCAACCGCGAATGGTCCAGCACATCGATGACGCCGCCATCGCCGCGGTGACGGATCTTTACCGCCGGCGGCTGTCCCCCGGCGCCCGGGTGCTGGATCTCATGAGCAGTTGGACGTCGCACCTGCCGCCGGAAATCGATTTTACCGAAGTGGCGGGGCTGGGGCTCAACGCCGAGGAATTGGCCGCCAACCCGCGCCTGTCCCAGCGGGTGGTCCATGACCTCAACACCGATCCGCGGCTGCCATTTGAAACGGGGCGATTCGATGCGGTGATCTGCACGGTTTCGGTGGAGTACCTCACCGATCCCCTGGCGATTTTCAACGAGGTGGCGCGGGTCTTGCGGCCGGGCGGCGTTTTCACCGTGACCTTCTCCAACCGGTGGTTTGCCCCCAAGGCGATCCGGATCTGGTCCGAGCTGCACGAGTTCGAGCGTCCGGGCCTGGTGCTGGAGTATTTTCTGCACGGCAAAGCCTTCAAGAATCTCCACGCCTTTTCCCTCAGGGGGCGGCCCCGTCCGGAAAATGACAAGTATTACGGGCAGAACCGCGTGTCTGATCCGGTGTTCGCCGTGTGGGGGAGCAGGGTTTGAAACTGGAAATTGGAAACTTGAAACTCGACCAACGGAGAGGCGTGCTGGACTGAGATGATGGGGTTATCGCTGGCTCAAAAAAAAGTCAGACCGGTCCGACCTGCCTGACGGACATCTGAAACCGGGCACCTGAACCCCTCTTGCTGGAAACTCGGCCCTTTTTTATGGTATACACTGGCGCGAAACCCACCAACAACCCGGCACGGAGGCCAAATATCCCATGACCCGACTGGACCGCCAGATGGAGTTTCTGGTGGAAATCGACAAGCTCAAACAGGTGGCGCGCCAGACCCTGCTCATCGACGGCGAGCGCCGGGAGAACTCCGCCGAGCACTCCTGGCACATCGCCGTGCTGGCGCCACTGCTGGTGGAATATTCACCCGACCCGGCCATCGACCTGGGCCGGGTGATGGAGATGGCCTTGATCCACGACATCGTGGAAATCGACGCCGGTGATACGTACTGCTACGACCCGGAGGCGGGGCTGGACAAGGCCGAGCGGGAGACGGCGGCCGCCGTGCGCCTCTTCGGGTTGCTGCCCGAGGACCAAGGCCGGCGCTTCATGACGTTGTGGGAGGAGTTCGAGGCACGTCAGAGTTCGGCGGCGCGGTTTGCCGCGGCCCTGGACCGCATCCAGCCTCTGGTGCACAACTTCATGACCGCGGGGCGCCAGTGGCGCAACCACGGCGTGCGCAGTGACCAGGTGCGCGCGCGGATGCGGCCGGTACGCGAGGGGGCGCCGCGGTTGTGGCGTTTTGCCGAATCCCTCATCGACCAGAGTGTGGCCCGGGGCTACCTGGAACCGGGGGGCGATGATCTCACCAGGACTTTTCCCGCGGTGGCTGAAGAGGAATTTCTCAACCATTGAAACCGGACCCGGTGATCATTGCCAGCGGCCTGAAACGGGTCTATCCCCTGGGCGAAAGCCAGGTGGTGGGGCTGGCGGGCATCGACCTGGCCATTGACACCGGTGCGCTGGTGGTGCTCAAAGGCGTCTCCGGTTCGGGCAAAAGCACCCTCCTGGCCCTGCTGGCGGGCCTGGACCGTCCCAGCGCCGGCCGGCTCGTGGTGGCGGGCCGGGACCTGGCCGGCGCCGGTGAGGCCGATTTGACCATCTTTCGCCGGGAGGTGGTGGGGATGGTGTTCCAGAACTTCAACCTGTTGCCCACTCTCACCGTCCTGGAAAATGTTTCCATCCCCGCCCTGCTGGCGGGGCGACCGCGGTCAGAGACGCTCCGACGAGCCGATGAACTGCTCGCCTGGCTGGGCATGACGCCCCGGCGGCACCATTTTCCCGCCCAGCTTTCCGGGGGAGAGATGCAGCGCACCGCCATCGCCCGGGCCCTGATCAACGACCCGCCCATCATCCTGGCCGACGAGCCCACCGGCAACCTGGACAGCGCCAACGGCGCGGCGGTGATTGAACTGCTTGCCGACCTGAACCGGCGCTGGCAACGCACCGTGATCATCGCCACCCACAGCACCATCGCCGACCCCTACGCCACCGTCCGGATCCTCTTGAAGGACGGGGCCATCGTTGACGGCTCATGGGCCGACTGACCGCTTTTCTCCGCCTTTTTCACCAGTTCAGCCTACGGCACCTCGTGCGCCACCGCGGCCGGGCCGTCACCGTGCTGTTGGGCATCGGCCTGGGGGCGGCGGTGTTCACCAGTGTGCGCCTCAGCGTGGACGCCTCCCTGTCGTCCTTTGGCCGTTCGGTGGACCTGCTGGCCGGCCGGGCCGACCGGGTGGTGGTGGAGGTGACGGGAGCGGTTCCCGAGACCCTGGTGGCGCCCTTGCGGCGTCATCCGGCGGTGTCTGCCGCCGCCCCGGTGATGACCACCTACGTGCGGCCGGCGGGGGACGAGGCGCGAAGTTTTCTACTGGTGGGCATCGATCCGATTCTGGACCGGCCGATGCGGACCTGGACCGCCGAAAAACGCGACGGAAAAACGGTGACGGCCTGGCAGCGCCTCATGGCCACGCCGGCCACCCTGGTGGCCGGTGCATCCCTGGCCCGGGATCTGGGATGGCGGGTCGGCGACCGCGTGCCCCTGGAGCACGCCATGGGCCGGCAGGATTTCGAGGTGGCCGGGATCCTGGCCGATGAGCAGTTGGGGCGGGCTGAGGCCGGACGTCTGGCCATCGTGGACCTGGCCACCTTTCAGGAACTCACCGGACGCTTCGGATTCGTGGAGCGCATCGATCTTATCCTGCGCCCCGATGTCTCCACCGGGGACCTGGAAGCCCTGGCCGCCCTGATGCCGCCGGGCGTTTCCCTGCAAACCCCCGGTGGGGCCAAAGCCACGGGCACCGCCATGGTGCGCGCTTACCAGATCAACCTGTCGGTGCTCAGTTTCGCCTCCCTCTTTGTCGGCATGTTCCTCGTTTACAGTCTCGTGGCCCTCAACGCCGCCTCGCGGCGGCCGGAACTGGCTATTTTGCGCTCCCTGGGTGCCACACCCCGGCGGATTTTCGCCCTGTTCATCGGCGAAGGGGCCGTGTTCGGCATCCTCGGCTGGGCCCTGGCCATTCCAGTGAGCACCGTGCTGGTGAAGTTTCTCCTCGACGGGGTCAGCCGTACCATTTCGACCCTCTTCGTACGGGTGGAAATCGATCGCCTGGCGCTGAGTCCTCTGGAGATCGGCGCCAGTTTCGTTCTGACGGTGGGGGTGGCCGTGGCGGCGGCCTGGCAACCGGCCCGGGAAGCGATGAAGGTGGCTCCCAAGGAGGTGCTCACCCAGTCGCCGGTGACGGCGGAAGACGGCCCGGGGGCCCGGCGCCTGGCCTTGGGCGGGTTCGGATGCATTCTGGCCGCCCTTCCCCTGGCGCGGATTCCCGGGTTGCCGGGGTTGCCGTTGCCGGGATATCTGGCCACACTCCTGCTTTTCGTCGGCTTCGCCCTGCTGTCCCCCTGGGGACTGCGCCGGCTGGGGGGATGGTTTGCCGACGGCGGCGACGTGCCCTTCGTGCTGGCGGTGCGCTATGTGCGCGACAGCGGCACCCGCACCGCGGTGAGCGTGGGGGCCCTGATCACCGCAGTGGCGCTGTTTACGGCCCTGGTGATCATGGTGCACAGCTTCCGGCGCACCGTGGAGGTGTGGGTGACCCAAACCCTCAGCGGCGATCTGTTCGTGGCCCCCAAGATGGCCGAGGCCATCAACTTTCAGGACCTGATGACCGACGCCGACATGCAGGTGGTCCGAAGCCTCGAGACGCCGGCCACCGTGGTGCCGCACCGGCGCTACAACCTCGAACACCAGGGTGTGCCCTACACCCTGGAGGCCATGCCCATGATCCCCTTTTTGCGCCAAGGCGATTTCGTCTGGTACCAAGGGCCGGCCGAAGCGATCCGGCCGGCCCTGCGGGAGGGCAAGGGGGTGGTGGTCTCGGAGGTTTTCGCCAACCGCACCGGCCTGACGGCGGGGGACCGGTTCGAGGCCGATCTGGGGCGGGCCGTTGTGAAATGGCCGATTCTGGGCGTTATCCGCGACTACCGCACCCAGGGGGGCGTGGTGTTTGCCGATCTGGACGCCTTGCTGGCGGTGGTGCCGGACGCCGGCTGGACCGGGGTCCGTTTTTACCTGCCCCAGGATTCAGCCGGAGTTGAACACCTGCGCCAGGAACTCATTGCCCGCTGCGGCGATCGGCTGGATATGGTCACCGGGGCCGACTTGCGCCAGTCGATCCTCGAGGTGTTCGACGAGACTTTCGCCGTGACCACCGTGTTGTTGCTGGTGGCTCTGGCCGTGGCGGCCCTGGGCATCACCACCACCCTGACGGTGCTGGTACTTGAGCGCACCCGTCAGTTGAACACCCTCCTGGCCGTGGGCGGATCGCGACGCCAGATCCGGCGCATGATCTTCACCGAGGCCGCTTTCCTGGTGGCCCTGGGTGAGGCGGCGGGGTTGGTTTGCGGTTTCCTGCTCTCCTACCTGCTCATCTACGTCATCAACCGCCAGAGCTTCGGCTGGACCTTTATCTACCGGGTGGACTGGGCCGCCCTGGGGTTCTCGGTTCCCCTCATCGTGGCCACGGCCCTGGCCGCCGCTGTGCCGGCGTTGCGCCAGGTTTTCCGCCGACCGCCGGCCACCTTGCTGCGGGAGAGATGATGAAGCTGGAAACTTGAAGCTGGAAACTTGAA
>JAQVTF010000093.1:7454-11934 GCA_028700185.1 Desulfobacteraceae bacterium
CGTCATTACGAATGCAGCGAGGAATCTGCGGTCGGGAAGATGGCGGGAGGTGTCGGCAAGTGCGAAGAGATCGCTCGCTATCGCTCGGGATGACAACCCTTCCCGATGTCATTCCGAATCCCGCCTTTGGCGGGGTGAGGAATCTGCAGTTGGGGACAAAGGCGGGAAGTAGTGGCAAGTGAGGAAGAGATCCCTCGTCGCTACGCTCCTCGGGATGACAGGGAGAGGGCGCTCGGGATGACAGGGAGAGGGCGCTCGGGATGACAAAGGCGAGAGGCGCTCGGGATGGCAAAGGGGACAGGCCAAGCGCTGCTTTGACGGCGGCCCGCTGCGGCAGTCCTCCGGGCTTGCGCAAGCGCCGCGATCAAGATATGTAAATGGCTTACCAGCCCTTGGTTCCTTATCCTTTATCAACCCAATTTTTCGAGGAGGCAGCATGAAACGGCTTCTGGTCTTTTTTCTGGCGCTGACGGTCGTGGGAATGGCACCGGCGTTCGCGGCGGACAAGCTCGTGGTGGCGACGGATACCAATTTTCCGCCCTTCGAGTTCAAGGATCCCCAGACCGGCGAGCACACCGGCTTCGACGTGGAACTCTGGGACGCACTGGCCAAGGTCATCGGCGTTGAATACACCCTGCAACCCATGGACTTCAACGGGATCATTCCGGGGCTGCAATCCGCCCAGATCGACGTGGGCATTGCCGGCATGACCATTAAGCCCGAGCGGGCCAAGGTGGTGGATTTTTCCGATCCTTATTACAACGCGGGGCTTTTGATTCTCGTGAAGAAGGACAACACCGACATCAATGGGGTGGCGGACCTCAAGGGCAGGATCGTTTCCACCAAGCTCGGCACCACCAGCGAGGATTTTGCCAAGAAGGAGGCCGGCGCCAAGGAGGTCAAGCTTTTTCCCAACAACGACGCCATGTTCATGGAGTTGCTCTCCGGCGGGGCGGATGCGGTGATTTTCGACTCTCCGGTGATCGCCGATTTCATGCGCACCGCGGGCAAGGGGCAGGTCAAAGTGGTGGGGCCGCTGTACATGGGCCAATCTTACGGCATCGGATTTCCCAAGGGAAGTCCACTGGTGGCAAAGGTCAACGCGGCGCTGAAACAGATGAAGGAAGACGGCGCCTACCGCGACCTGTACCTCAAGTGGTTTGGCACCGAGCCCAAATAATCGACATTGAAATCGGCAGATAAAGCGACTTGCGGAGAGGTTTCCCGCTTCGCCGGGCATGACGATTCGGGATTTCTTGCGAACGATTAAAGCCGGATCATCGAGCTTTGCCGGAACCGGCGACCCTGGCGTCGCCGGTTCCCAGTCACGGAACATGGCGTTCAATTTTGAAATCCAGGTGGTCTTCGAGACCATCCCCATGCTGATGCGGGGGCTCAAGCTCACGGTGGCCATCACCGCCGGCGGGCTCTCCCTGGGCTTTGTCCTCGGGGCCCTGACCGGGCTCATGAAACTGGCCCGCTCTTTCGTCCTGCGCAAGATCGCCGGGGTTTACGTGGAATCCATCCGCGGCACCCCCATGCTGGTCCAGGCCATGTTCCTCTACTACGGGGTGCCCATGGCGGTGGGGATCCGGATTCCGCCCCTGATGGCCGGCATCATCGTCATCGCTATCAATTCCGGGGCCTATATCGCCGAGATCGTCCGCGGGGCGGTGCAGTCCATCGACCGCGGTCAGTCCGAGGCGGGCCGGTCCATCGGCCTGAACCGTTACCAGACCATGCGCTACATCATCTGGCCCCAGGCCTTCCGTCGAATGATCCCGCCCCTGGGCAACCAGTTCATCATCAGCCTCAAGGATACCTCCCTGCTCATGGTCATCGGAGTGGGGGAGCTGCTGCGCACCGGTCAGGAGATTGTGGCGGTGTCCTTCCGGGCCTTCGAGGTGTACCTGGCCGTGGCGATGGTCTATCTGGTGATGACCCTCAGCATTTCCCACCTGCTGCGGATGCTGGAGACCCGGTTGACCAGGCGGGTGGCGCGCTGATACCCGTCGGTGGCCACCGCCGATCCTGACATGCCATGATCCGCAATCTGTCCGATCTTTTTTCAACGCTCACCCCGAAAAAGGAAATCCAGTGACATCCGCATCCATGGAAAAACAGCTAAAAAAAGCCACCGAGGTGATCTGCCGCCAGGGCATGGTGCCGTTTCCGGCCGGCGAGACGGCCCGGGCCATCGTGGCCGAGGTGGTGGGCGACGCTCCGGAGGCCCTGGCGCTGATCGCCGCCTTTGACAAGGCCCCTTCCCAGACCCTGGGCCAACTGGTGGAAAGCAGCGGCAAGACGGCTGACGAGGTCGAGCGCCTGGCAGCGGAGCTGGCCGGCAAGGGGCTGATCTTCAACCAGCCCAACTCGGCCGGAATCATGGTCTACCGGCTGTTGCCGCTGATGATGGTCGGGGTGATGGAGTACCGTTTCATGGGGACGCTGACCGGCAGCGAAGAGGAAAAGAGACTCGCCCGGCTCTTTGAAAAGCTCCTGGCCGAACTGCGCGACCAGGTGCAGGGCAACTACGACGCCCTGCCGGCCCTCTTCGCAAAGGCGCCGGCGGTGGACCGTACCGTACCGGCCAGCCGCACCAGCGAAGGCAAATCGATCCGGGTCATCCCGGTGCAAAAACCCCTCACCGGCGGCGAGGAAGTCGTCCTGCCCAGCCAGACGGTGGAGGAGATCATCGACAAGTTCGATGACATCGCCGTGGGCCACTGCTTCTGCCGCCAACGCCGGAGCCTTCTCGGGGAGCCGTGCCGTTTTCACGCCCCGACCCTCAACTGTTTCACCTTCGGCAAGTCGGCGCGCCACACCGTGGCCCAGGGCTTTGCCAAAAAGATCGGCAAGGACGAGGCCCGCCGGATCATGCGGGAAGCGGAGGCGGCGGGGCTGACGCACAAGGCGTTTCATCCCGGTTCGCGGGAATCGAGCCCGGAAACCAGCATCTGCAACTGCTGCAAGGACTGCTGCGACACGTTGCGGCTCTGGCGCGACGGCACTCTGCCGATGATCAATTCCACCTATCACCTGGCGGTGATCGACGAAGAGACCTGCACCGGGTGCGGCACTTGCGTGGACTGGTGCCCCACCGACGCCATCTGCCTGGGGGATGAAGGGGTGGCCTGGCGGGATGAGGAGGCCTGCATCGGTTGCGGCGTCTGCGCCCGGTTCTGTCCGGAGGGCGCAATTTCGCTGAAGGAAGGGTTCAGGCGGGTGTTCGTGATGCCGCCGCGGTTGCGGTGAACGAGATTTGGAGGCCCCGTTCGTCCGGTGGAACTGACCTGACGGGGCGACAGGCTATGGGTTACAGCGCCAGGGCCGCCAGAAACCCGCCGTGGATGGCGTCGTTGAGTTTGCCGGGAGCGATGGTGTCCCCCACGGCGGTATAAGGAATCCCCGCTTCCTCGAGGACCCCGGTCAACCGTTGCACCGGTCGTGAGCCGGAGGCCGCGATCACGGTGTCGAAATCCTCCCGCGTCTCCCCCTCCGGGCCTTCCAGCGTCAGCCGCCGGCCGTCTTCGATGGCCACCACCTTGGTTTTCGTGCGGATCTTCACCCCGTGGCGGTCCAGGTTGGCCAGAAGGATCCACTTGGTGGACTTGCCCACGTCGGCGCCGGCCTTGGGCAGCATTTCAAAGACCGTCACCTCGCTGGTGCCCCGGAACATCAGCTCCCGCAGCCGTTCGGTGCTCTCGGCTTCATAAGCGAAAAGAAAATGCAGGATTTCCGGGGTGAGGGTGCCCTTGGCGGCCACAAACAGGGCCGTTTCCAGGCCCACGGCCCCCCCGCCGATGATGGCCACCCGCCGGCCCAGGCGGGGATTGTCCACCAGCACCTGCCAGGCGGTGAACACATCGGGGTGATCGATGCCGCTGATGGGCGGCACCAGGGCTTCGGCCCCCTCGGCCACGATGACGTGATCCGGCGCCTTGCGACGGATAAAGTCCAGGTCCACGGGGGTGTCGAGGTGCAACCGGATCTCCAGCCGGTGGAGCATGGCGCGGTAGTAGCGGATCAACTCGAGGATTTCGCGCTTGTGGGGCGGCGCCCCCGCCAGCCAAAGCTGACCGCCGATGTCGCCGGCCTGATCGTAAAGGGACACCCGGAAGCCCCGCTGGGCGGCGGTGACGGCCGCCTCCAGCCCAGCGGCCCCAGCCCCCACCACCATGATCCGCTTGGAGGGATCGGCCTGGAGGATTTTGCGTTCGTATTCGAAGCCGGCCAGGGGATTGCCCACGCAGAAGACCGGCTGGCCGGAGAAGATCTGGTCGGTGCAGCCCTGGGAGCAGGCCAGGCAGGGGCGAATCTCGGCGGCGCGCCCTTCAAAGGCCTTGCGGGGCCACTCGGGGTCGGCGATGAGCACCCGGCCCAGGTTGACCATGTCGGCACAGCCGTCCCGCAGGATCTGCTCGGCCGTCTCGGGCATGGTGATACGGTTGGAGGCCATCACCGGCACGTTGACGGCCTT
>JAQVTF010000094.1 GCA_028700185.1 Desulfobacteraceae bacterium
TCACGATGCTGTTGTGGATCACATGGTTCATAGCCCGTTATTACTCCTTGCGCTTCTTGTCGGTCTCCGCAGGCTCGGCCGCGCCGCCAGCCTTGACCCACGCGTCCACTTCGTCTTTCTTGAACTTCCAAAGACGACCCATGCGGTGGGCGGGCATACCATGCTTGTCGATCCACTTGTAAACGGTGTCGTTGCTGACACCGAGGTACTTGCAAATCTCGGTTATTGATAACCAGCGGTCTTCCATCTCGTTCATTCTCTTGCTCCACGGGCGTTTTGGTTGTTTGCCACGTCCGCCAGAGGCGAAACGGGAGAGACTGGACGCACCTCTCCCACGTTAAAAAACTTCATCAATATACAAAGGCCCTATGTGCTATGTCAAACGATCTTTACCGATTTGAGCCGATTATTATCTATCACGCTCGATGCCAGACGCTGATGTCAAGCCGGGTGGCGTTTTCAACATGGGGCATCCAGTAGATCCAGGCAGGAATTGAAGTGCGCCCACACAGTACCGCCACCGTCACCCGCTGGTACATTCTGTGTCCGCCGGGCCGAAATCCTTCCAGCCGGTCGATGGGCGGCAGGTCGCGCTGCGGATCGGTGAAGGTCACCAGTTCTCCATGGACCAGATCCCAGTCTCCGGTCGGGCGACCGAATTGCGGCGTGCCGGTCTCCTGTTGCCTGCGAGCGTCGGCCAGCGGATTGGCGATGCCCCTGGCCAGGATCAGATTTTCCGTCACATCAAGCGCCAGGAACCCGGCATGGAGGTGGTAAGGCCTGCCCCAGACCACGGCCGGTTCGATGCTGCGGGCCTGGGCGCAGAAGCGTTGATGGTTCCAGTAGCCACGTTGGAGAATGATGATGAAACTATCAAGTCAGATCAAAACGATCAGTTACCTGAAGGCTCATGCCGCAGAAATCGTGCGTAACCTGTCGGAGCAGGGTGAACCCCTGGTCATCACTCAGATCAGAGAGTCCGCCACGAGGGGCTACCCGAAGGAACTGCTGGCCATCAGGCTTCGCGAGTACCGTGAAATATTTTTCAAACCCTACCGCGTCATCTACCGGGTCATAGCCGAAAATGTCTATATTATGATGATTGTCGACGACCGCCGTGACATGCAGACATTTTTGCAGCGTCGGTTACTGGGTGCTTAGGTCGGCGCTGCAACAACCTCTTAAACGAGAAGGGCGTCAGCTTCGTCTCGGTCACCCAGCATTTCAGCACCACCGACCCCACCGGCCGGATGTTTCTCGGCATTCTGATCACCTTCGTCCGGTACGAGCGGCAGGTCATCACAGAAGGTACCCGGGACAAGGTGCAGGCCATCCATCAAGGATGTAGCTTTCTGGACGAGCTTCTGACCTGGCCAGGAGAAAACAGAGAATCAGGGGTCAAGCAGAAAAAGGATGGCAGGGGGATGGGGAGAAGCGATGGTGCGGAGAGGTGCTTCGTAAAGATGTGAAACGGAGGCAAACCTCTTATAAACATGGAAAAAAAGAAAACCCGTCACCCAGGTATTTGATCCCAGATAGACGGGTTGGTTTTTTGTAATTGTAAATGGATTGGTCTTTTGTAATTGGTGGAGGCGGCGGGAGTTGAACCCGCGTCCGAAAGTAATCCACACAAACCTCTACATGCTTATTCCGGGTTTTGGTTTTCGTCCGCCGGCCCTCCCACGGACCGGATTTCCGGCGGCTTATCCTGCTGATTTAACCGTTTCGGCCACAGGCGCTTCCGAAACAGCGGTCTCGCTAGTCGACGCTCCATCCAGGGCCGCGAGCACTCCCCGGTGGAACGGCAGCTGCCTAAGCAGCTACGGCGTAGTTATAATCGTCTGCGATTATGTTTAGTTCCCGTCGTTTTTACGAGCTGACGAGCGCTCGGCATGCAGCCTGTGCTTCAGTACCCCCGTCGAAGCCGTTTCGCCCCCTTTTTGGAAGGGACATCCGACAAGTGTTGAAGCGGATGTCAAAGAACACGTAAGATGCTCAACTCTAGGCCAGGGAACCGCCTTTGTCAAGCCTGATGCGCTGCGGGAAATTTCTTGCCCTTGGCCCCTGGCGGTGGGTCACGGCGCCTTGACAGGCGGCGGTGCGCCCTATATCACCTCTCCATGCCCAGATCGCCATCCGATACTGAAAAAGCCGCTCCGGAGAAAACAACGGCAACGTCCGCCTTGAAGCGGATCGATCCCGCCGCGTTGCTCGACGCAGTGGCTTTCGGCCTTTTGGCCGTCGACAGCCAAGGCCGGGTGTTGGCCCTCAACGAGCGGTTGGCGACGTTAATCGGGATGTCGGCCGACGCCGCGGTGGGGCTACCCTGTGTGCAGGTGCTGCGCAACCGCTGCGGGGTGCAGCGATGCGGGGCAGGGGAGTCGCTGGAAAGCGAGGAGAACACCAGCCGCACCGACGATCTGATCACCCGTGACCGGCGCCGTATCCCGGTGCGCATCAGCGTCAGCCTTCTGGCCGATCCCGGTGGCACGCGCATCGGCTATCTGAAAACCATCGAGGATCTCAGCGGTCCGGAATCCGCCGACCAGCTCCTGAGTACCAGTTACGGCTTCGGAAGCGTCATCGGACGCAGTCCGCGGATGCAGCGGCTGTTCGCCATGTTGCCGGTGGTGGCCCAAAGCGACGCCTCGGTACTGATTACCGGGGAAACCGGCACCGGCAAGGACCTGCTGGCCGAGGCGATCCACCAGGCCTCCGACAGGGCCAAGGGCCCCTTCGTCAAGATCAACTGCGGCGCCTTGCCGGCAACCCTGCTCGAATCGGAGTTGTTCGGGCACAAGAAGGGGGCCTTCACCGGTGCGGTGGAAGACCGACCGGGGCGCTTTCGCATGGCCCACCAGGGGACGTTGTACCTGACGGAAATCGGCGACCTGCCGTTGGCCTTGCAGGTGAAATTGCTCACCTTTCTCGACGACAAGATCGTCTACCCGTTGGGGAGCACGGTGGGTCACCCGGCCGATGTGAGGGTGGTGGCCGCCACGCACCGGGACCTCGGCGAGATGGTGCGCCGGGGCCGTTTTCGCGAGGACCTTTTCTACCGGCTCAACGTGCTGCGCCTGGAAGTACCGTCGTTGCGCGAGCGGGAAGGCGATATTCCGCTGCTGCTGGACTATTTTCTCAAACGCCTTTCGGCGGAACTGGGCCGGCCCATCGAAGGGTTCGCACCGCGCAGTCTCAAGATTCTGCTCGACTACCACTACCCGGGCAACGTGCGGGAGCTGAAAAACATCGCCGAGTACTGCGTCCACCTCTGCCAGGAAAAACGTGTGCAACCGGCCCATTTGCCGGCCTATCTCATGGAAAAGCCCGTGTCCCGCCAGCGCACGGCGCCTTCGCTCCCTGCTGCCGCCGCGGCGTCAAGGCCGGCCGGTGCAGAGAACCAAACGGTTATCGAGGCCTGGAGCGATATCGAGGCGCGTTTGATCCGCGAGGCGCTCGTCAAGGCCCGGGGCCATCGGGGGCGGGCGGCGCAAATCGTCGGCTGTGCCCGTTCCACCCTGTGGCGCAAGATCAAACAGTACGGCATCGAGGTCTAACCTGAACGGGCGGCGCGGTGCCGCTTTTTATCACGAGGAGCCCCATGGCCCATTTGAAGCCGATAAAGGTGTTGATCCCGCTGTTGAATGACAGCGTGGCGCCGCGCTTCGATCTGGCCACCGACGTGGTGCTGGTGCGCCTGGATGCCGAAGGTGTTCCGCTGGAGCGCAAGCTGCTGATTCTTCCCCAGGCCTCGGCGGAGCGGCTCTGCCAGCTGGTGATCGCCGAGGCGGTGACCATCGTTGTCTGTGGCGGTATCGAGGCCGAACATTTCGATTATCTCACCTGGAAGCAGGTGCGGGTCATCGACAACGTCATTGGATCCGTGGGGTCAGTGCTGGCTCGACTTAAGCTCAACCAGTTGGAATGCGGAGATATTTTAAGAGAACAAACCGATGCTGACGGCTGAAGTTGTTTCGCTTTGTTTTAATATAAATCATAGTGTTTCAAAATGTTTTAAATCGATTCAAGCATCACGGTTTTAATTTTAAAATACAATGACTCAACAACAAGATAAATGAGAATAACGACGTTTTGATCCATTTTTGTTCAGATATTTAACTGATTGTTTTACAATGAAAATTACAAATAACAAAAAGTATTGCATTCAATTTGAGTCGTCTCGGAAGAGATAAATCTGGCACGCCCCTTGCTGGAACCCAGTCAGCCGTTCCATCGCCTGATTCGGATTCTGGAGCATCATGGGCCACCGCGTACTGATCATCGAAGCCGATTTCAATTTTCGCAGCAGTGTCGCCACCCACCTGCGCCAGGCGGGATTCGAGATTCTGACGGCGGCCGATCGCGTCGGTGCCCGCGCTATCCTGGGGCGCCAGAGGGTGGACGTGGTGATTCTGGGACTGGCCGCCCTGGGCGCCGGGGGACGGCAGTTGCTCCGTGAAATCCGCGCCACCTGGCCCCACATCCGCTTGATCACCCTCAACCAAAACGAACAGATCGAGTTGTCCATCGAGGCGATGCGGCAGGGAGCCTTTGCCGACCTGTTGCCCCCCTTCGACATGGAGGCCTTGCGCGAAAGCGTCCGTGCCGCGGTCGCCGATTCCTCGAAATCTTCTGGAGGTGCCCCTTGAAACACATGATCGTCAGGGATTTGATGGTTCCCCGGTCCGAGTATCCCGTGGTGGGGGAAGATGCCACCATCCATGAAGCGGTGCAGGCGCTACAAGAAGCGCAGAAGCGCTTTGACCAGTCCCGTTACCGCCACCGGGCGGTGCTGGTGGCCGACCGCAAGGGCCATATCGTGGGCAAGTTGGGGCAGTTGGACATGCTGCAGGCCCTGGAACCCAAGTACGAGGAAATGCGTTCAGGCTCCGGCGTGACACGCCTGGGATTCAGCCGCAAGTTCCTTGTTTCCATGCTCGACCGCTACGATCTGTTCGCTCAGCCCATCGAGCAAATGTGCCGTCACGTGTATGAGCAGAAGGTGGCCCGCTACATGCATCGACCCGGTGACGGGGAGCAGATCGAAGCGGATGCCTCACTGGACCAGGCCCTCCACCTGCTGCTGGTCTGCCAGCACCAGTCGCTGCTGGTGATGGAAGGAGAAGAGATCGTCGGCATTCTGAGGCTGACTGACGTTTTTTCCACTGTTTTTGCGGCCATCGACCGCTGCGTGCCACCGTCCCTCAACCAGGACAAGCGCTAGCTCGAACCCGCAATCACCGCACATCGTAAGCAAGGAGGACCCATGCAAACCGAGGACATGGCCCTGCCGGCGGCAGGGGTCAACTGGAGAAAGATCGCCTTTTTGCTCCTGGGCGTTGTCTTGTTTTCCATCGTGTATGCCAGCCCGCCCTGGCCGGATGCCGTCGATCCCCAGGGCGAGCACTTCGTCTTGAGCCGCGAGGCCAAGGGTGCTTTGGCGGTGTTCCTCCTCGCCGGGACCTGGTGGGTGTTCGAGGTGGTGCCCATCGGCGTCACCAGCCTGGCCATCGGCGTGTTGCAGGCCCTGTTTCTCATCCGGCCTGCCAAGGAGGCCTTCAAGGACTTCATGGACCCGTCGGTGATGTTCATCTTCGCCTCCATCATGATCGGCCTGGTCTTCACCAAGACCGGCCTCACCAAACGCCTGGCCTACAAGATGCTGATGATCGTCGGCGAGCGGACATCGATGATCTATCTGGGGGCCTTCGTGGTCACCGCGGCGCTGACCCACATCATGGCCCACACGGCGGTGGCCGCCACCATCTATCCGTTGCTCGTGTCCATCTACGCCCTGTACGGGGAGGGAGAAAAGCCCACGCGCTTCGGCAAGGGACTGTTCATGGGCATGGCCTACGTGGCCGGCGCCGGCAGCATCGTGACCCTGCTGGGGGCGGCCCGGGGCGCGGTGGCCATCGGGTTTTTCAAGGACATCGCGGCCCGGGAAATCGGGTTTTTCGAACTGAGCTACTACATGTTTCCCATCGGCTGGCTGATGACCTTCATCCTCTGGGGCTTTTTCATGGTTTTCTTCAAGCCGGAAAGACCCGTCATCCACGGGCTGCGTGATCGGGCACGCCGGCTCAACGCCGACCTGGGGGGCATCACCGCCAAGGAAATCCTGGCGGCGGTGATCGTCTTCGGCTGCATCCTCGTCATGAGCCTGCGTTCTTTCGTGCCGGCCCTCAACGCCATCGACAAGACGGCCATCATCCTGATCTCCTCCATCCTGTTTTTCGTCACCGGCATCCTGGATATCGACGACCTGGAGGAAATTCCCTGGAACATCATCCTGCTGTTTTCCGGTGCCATGAGCATCGGATTCTGTCTCTGGGAGACCGGGGCGGCCAAGTGGTTGGCCGTGCACTGGCTGGCGATGTTCAAGGAGAGTCACTGGTTCGTGTTCGTGATGGGGATCGCCTTCTTTGTCATGGTGATGACCAACTTCATCATGAACGTGGCGGCCATCGCCATCTCCCTGCCGGTGGCCCTGGTGATCGCACCGTATCTGGGTGTTTCCGGAGAGGTGATCCTGTTCGCCTCCCTGGTGACCGCCGGGATGCCGTTTCTGCTCCTGGTGGGGGCCGCCCCCAACGCCATCGCCTACGATTCCAAGCAGTTCACCACGGGGGAATTCTTCATCTCCGGCCTGGTGGCCAGTCTGATTCTGATGGTGGTGGTGGGCTTTGCGGTCTACGTGCTCTGGCCATTGATGGGGATGCCCATCGTTACGGCCGGGTAACCGGGACCCAACCGCCGGATCCCGCACAGGGGAAAAACCGGCCCAAGAGGGCCGGATCCACTCCGCAAAATCCGAAAATCGATCCGCCGCCGCTCACCGGGGAAGCCCCGTGGGCGGCGGCGTTGGTCCGTTCCGCCGGAGGCCGGCTTGTGGCGATGAAGGGGAAAGAGAAGGGGGCTGGCGGCGCTCAGCGGTGCTTGCCGATGCGCTCCAGGTCCCGCTGGGCGTCGCGCTGACGGATCGCCTCGCGCTTGTCGTACTTGCGCTTGCCCTTGGCCAGGGCCAGCAACAGTTTGACCTTGCCGTTCTTGAAGTAGAGCTTCAGCGGAATGAGGGTGTGACCGGTTTCGTTGGTCTTGGCGGTCAGGCGCCGGATCTCACCGCGGTTCAGCAGCAACTTGCGGGGCCGCAGGGGATCGTGATTGTCATAGGAGGCATGGGAATAAGGGCTGATGTGGAGCTGGTAGACCCACACTTCCCCTTTTTTGATCCTGGCGTAGGCATCCCTGAGGTTGGCGCGTCCCTCGCGCAGCGCCTTGACCTCGGTGCCCAGCAGCACCATGCCGGCTTCCCAGGTGTCCTCGATGAAATACTCGTGGCGGGCCTTGCGATTTTCGGCGATGTTCTTGATGTGTACGTCGTTCATGGCGTTACTTGGAGGCCCCCATGTCCCCGTAGACTTTTTGGGCCACGAGCTGGCCGTAGGCTTCATCCACCAGGCGCACCACGTCGCGCACCTTTTCCAACCGGAGAACATCCTGGAGCAGGGCTTGCCCGTCGGCGGCGCTCACCAGGCGCACCATGCGTTTGATGCCGGGGATGGAGGCCGGGGCCATGCTCAGTTCGGTGAGCCCCAGGCCCAGCAGCAGGGGAACATTCAGCGGATCGGCGGCCATCTCGCCGCACATGTCCAACCCGATCTGGGCCTCGAGGGCAATCTGGGTTACCCGATGCACCATGCGGATCAGGGCCGGATGCAGGGGATGAAAGAGGTGGGCCACGTCCTGGTTGCCCCGGTCGATGGCCATGGTGTACTGGATGAGGTCGTTGGTGCCGATGGAAAAGAAATCCACGTGGCGCACCAACACATCAGCCATGATCACCGCCGACGGCACTTCCACCATCATCCCCACCGGGATGTCGCGGTTGTGCGGCACCTTGGCCCGGGACAGCTCCAGGGCCGCCTCGTCCAGCAGTCGCCGGGCGGCAACGATCTCCTCCTGACCGCTGATCATGGGAAACAGCACCCGCACGTTGCCGTGGGCCGCCGCCCGTAGAATCGCCCGCAACTGGGTCTTGAAGATCTCGGGCTTTTTGAGGCAGTAGCGAATGGCCCGCAGCCCCAGCGCCGGATTGGCCTCGTAGTTGTCCGGCGCGAAAGCCACCGCCTTGTCCCCGTTGATGTCCAGGGTACGGATGGTCACCGGCCGGGGCCCCATCACCTCCACCACGTCGCGGTACTTGTCGTAGAGCTCGAACTCGTCGGGGAACTCCTTGCGGTTCATGTACTGGAATTCGGTGCGGTACAACCCGATCCCGTCCCCACCGTGGTCCAGCACCGAAACCACCTCCTCGGTGAGCTCGATGTTGCCCAGGGTGCGCACGTGCACGCCGTCACGGGTTTCCGCGGGCAGATGGCTGCGCCGTCGGATCTGGGCCTTGTACCCTTCGTAGCGTTCCCGCCGCTCCTCGTAGGTGAGCAGGGTCTGTTCGGCGGGATGCAGAATCACCATCCCGGCGGTACCGTCAACGATAACGATATCATCGTTGCCGATGCGGCGGGTGGCGTCGTGGAGCCCGAGTACCGCGGGAAGCTCCAGCGTGCGGGCGATGATGCTGGTGTGCGACGCCCGCCCCCCCTTGTCGGTGATGAATCCCTTGATCCGTTCGAGCTGGATCTGGCTGGTGTCCGCCGGCGAGAGGTCCCGGGCCACCAGGATGACGCGCTTGTCGATGGCGCCGATGTTCTTGCGCTGCGCCCCGATGAGGTTTTGCAGAATCCGGTCCGCCACGTGATTGATGTCGTCGGCCCGTTCCCTGAAGTAGCTGTCGGTCATCTGGTTGAAGATGGCGTTGATCTCGGCGACCACCTTCTTCAGGGCCCACTCGGCGTTGATCCGCTCATTTTCGATGGTGCCCAGGACCTTGCCGTAGAGCAGCTTGTCCTTGAGCAACACCTTGTGCGCTTCGAGAATGGCGCTGTTCTGCTTCAACTCCTCGGGGGTGTTGGCAATGACAACATTGAGCTCATCGTCCGCCTTTTTCACCGCGGCCTTGAAGCGGCTGATTTCATGGGACACCTCATCGGGGCGCAATTCGTATTTCTGCACCACCTGGACGCCCTCCCGGTCCACCAGGTAGGCTTTACCGATGCAGATGCCCGGTGAGGCGGCAATCCCGTATAAGCGCTGCTCGGAAAATGTTTCCGCTGACATCATGTATTTTTTATTCTCCAAACCCCTCAACCACCAGTTGAACGAGTTGGTCGAGGATCGCTTGATCCTCGGGACGGTGAACTTCAATCGTCAGCACACTGCCCGGCAGGCAGGCCAGGGTCAGGATATCGATGATACTGGTGGCGTCGACGCGTTCGTCGGCCCGGATGAGCCATACTGGTCCGGCAGCACGGCCGGCCACGGCCGCCAGGCGCGCCGCGGCCCGGGCATGAAGCCCCAGGGGATTGATGATCCGTACCGTTCGGCTCAGGGAATCCATTGTCCATCATCCCGTTAAGGGGAACTGATACCTCGCCAAAAGCCTAAACCGCCTATCAAGTTGCCGTCAAGTTGTCAAATCCGGGAGCTGCCGAGGGGGGGCTGCCGGAGGCCGGAAAATTCCTCGTGGTTGGCCCTCGCGATGACAATCGGAAACCGGAAACGGGAAATTCGAAACCGGCCCCCACGCGATTGACAAGGGGTGCCGGGAGGGTTAAAAGCCGATGACTTTTGACATCCATGCAAGGGTCGCGTATGGCCATTTCCGACTCTACGAGGGGAGACCATGGTGGAAAAACAGTTTTTGATCGACGATTTCAAGCTCGGCGAATCCTGGCGCCTGTTCAAGATCATCGGAGAATTTGTCGACGGCGTCGAAACCCTTCATGAACTGGGACCGGCGGTGAGTATTTTCGGATCGGCCCGTGTCGGACCGGAAGACCCCACCTATCAAACCGCCGAAACCCTGGGCGGCATGTTCGCCCGAAACGGCTTTGCCGTCATCACCGGCGGCGGCGGCGGGGTGATGGCGGCCGCCAACAAAGGCGCCGCTGAGGCCGGCGGCTCATCGGTGGGGCTCAACATTCACCTGCCACATGAACAGGTTCCAAATCAATACGCTAATATATGTATTGAATTCAAGTACTTTTTCGTTCGCAAGGTCATGTTCCTCAAATATGCGTCCGCCTATATCGCCCTTCCTGGCGGCTTCGGTACCCTCGATGAGGTCTTCGAATCCATCACCTTGATCCAGACGCAACGGATTCGGCCCCTGCCGATGATCCTGGTGGGCACCGACTACTGGAGCGGGTTGCTGGACTGGATTCGCCAAAATCTCCAGAAGCGGGGGGTCATCAGTTCTGGGGACCTGAACATCATCCAGGTGATCGACGATCCGGCCCAGGTGGTTCAAGCCGTTAAAGGCGCTTTGAAAATTTAGGCATTTCCCTCGCCGACGCCCCCTTCCCGCTCTCTTGCCCATACCCTGAGCCCTCCGTTTACACCGGCGCCCGTCACGGACGTGAGGGCGCCGGTTCTCTTTTTTTCTTCGGGGATTCTCGGCACTCAAGTTTTTGATGTGCTTCTAAATCCAAGCATTGGTGTCATTTAAAGTAAGTTTTGGTAATTATTTGAAAATTGTTTGACAACAAGGGGAAGCGGCGGTAGTCATGACTCCTTTCTGGATATCCCTTTAACGATACTCCAGAACGCCTGATGGAAAGGACGTTCATCCCATGAAGAGACTCTTGTCCACCAAAGAAGCCGCCCAGTTTCTGGGGGTCAACGAGAAGATGGTCTACACCCTGGTTTCCGAAAAGGGGTTGCCGGCCACCAAGATCACCGGCAAGTGGCTCTTTCCCATCCATCTGCTGGAACAGTGGGTGGAAACCCACACCCTCAATTACCCCGAGGCCAGGGGCAAGCTGCCGCCCTACGAAGGGCTGCTCGTCATTGCCGGCAGCAACGACCTGCTGCTGGACAAGGCCATCCAGCTGTTCAACACCCGTTACCGCGAGCACCTGGCCGTCTTTGGCAACCTCGGCAGCATGGGCGGGTTGCGGGCCTTGCGCCAGGGGCTCTGCCATGTGGCATCGAGTCACCTCTTGCAGCAAAACGGCGAGGAATACAACTTCGAGTTCGCCCACCAGGAATTCGAACGGGCACCGGTGGTGGTCAATTTTTGCCGCCGCGAGCAGGGGCTGATGCTCGCCAAGGACAACCCGAAACAGATCCGGTCGATGGCCGATCTAGGCCAGCCGGGAATCCGTGTGGTCAACCGTCCCCTGGGCACTGGCACCCGCCTGCTCTTCGACATGAAACTCAAGGAAGCCGGTATCGCCGCCGGCAAGATCAAGGGATACGACCGCGAGTTCGGTCGCCACATGGACGTGGGGATCGAGGTGCTGGCCGGACGGGCCGACGCCGGCCCGGGCATTCGACCGGTGGCCGCCTTGCTGGGGCTCGATTTTCTGCCGATCCGGTGGGAGCGCTACGACCTGCTCATCGCCAAGGAGCGGTTTTTCGAAAAGGGGGTGCAATTTTTCCTCGGCCTGCTCCATGACCCGGCCTTTCTGGACAGCGCCCAACAACTCGCCGGCTACGACGTGACCCTCAGCGGGCGGATGGTGTTTCCCGGCGACGCCGCTGAAACAGCGGCGGCCGGGGAGGTGGAGAAGCAGCCCCGATGAGCCGGTGGCCTTCAAGGCGCCGAGGTCAAACCGCGGGTCCGGATGGCGGATGGGCACAGGGCGTGAGTGATCGCCGGAATCTGTCCACAAGCCGATGGTGTGAACAACGGGAAGAGATCCCCAAACCGATAACAACGCACGAAAGGATGGGTAACCCATGATGAGAAGACGGCAAACCAGAGGATTGAAATGGG
>JAQVTF010000095.1:0-7590 GCA_028700185.1 Desulfobacteraceae bacterium
ATTTTGCAACACCGTCGTCGGCGTCGCCCCGTCACCGACACCGTCGACAAGGAGCCGGCAACGATATGACGGAACCCAAACCCCGCCGCAAGATGGCCCTGGGCCGTGGGCTGGATGCCCTGATTCCCGATTTCGGCAAGAGCGAGCGGGCCGGTGGCGATGCATACATCGACTGCGAGCTGGACCGGATCCGGCCCAACCGTTTCCAACCACGGACCCGGTTCTCCGAAAAGGAGCTGAGCGAGCTGGCGGAATCGATCCGCGCCCAGGGGGTGCTTCAGCCCTTGTTGGTGCGTCGGGACGGATCCCACTTCGAGTTGGTGGCTGGCGAGCGTCGGTTGCGGGCGGCCCGGTTGGCGGGTCTGGCGCAGGTGCCGGTGGTGGTGCGGGAGGTTTCGGATGCCGAGATGCTGGAAATTTCCATCGTGGAGAATATCCAGCGTGAGAATCTCAACCCCATGGAAGAGGCGGACGCTTATCAGCGCCTCATCGATGCCTTCGGTCTGACCCAGGAGGAGGCGGCCCGGCGGGTGGGGCGGAGCCGGCCTACCGTGGCCAACATGGTGCGCCTGCGGCAGCTTCCCGAACCGATCAAAGAGGCGATTCGCGCCGGCGAGTTGAGCATGGGGCACGCCCGGGCCCTGCTCGGGGCCACCAACAGCGCCCGGCAGATGGCCGCCTGGAAGACGGTGGTGCAGCGCCACCTGTCCGTGCGCCAGACCGAGGCCCTCATCCGGCGGCTCAACCGGGAAAGCGCCGAGCCCAAGCCTTCGGTCGCCGATGATGCCGCTTACTTCACTCACGTCGCCGAAGAGCTTTCGCGACACTTCGGCACCAAGGTCGACATCCAGCGCCGGGGGCGGCGCGGACGGGTCAAGATCGAATTTTATGGGGACGAAGACCTGGACCGACTTCTCGGTCTGTTGCGCCCTTCCTGATGCGTCCGGGATTGATCCGTGTCGGTCCATATCATCATCGACGGCTATAACCTGATTCGCCAATCGGCGCGCTGGGCTCCCCTGGATCGTCGTGACCTGCAACTGGGACGCGAAGCGCTCATCGAGGCTTTGCGGGCTTACCGCAAGGTGAGGCCCCATCGGATCACAGTGGTCTTCGACGCCGCCGAAGCTCCCGGTTTTGAACCCCGGCGGGACCGCCAGGGCGGGGTGGAGATCCGATATTCAGATTACGGGCAGTCGGCCGATGCCCTGATCCGCCACATGACGCTCGATATTCGGGAACGGGCCATGCTGGTGAGCAGCGACCGGGCCGTGGCCGAGTCGGCCGCCGCGTGCGGGGCAACGGTTATTGATGCGCCAACCTTCGAGAGTCGGCTGTCCCAAGCCCTGGCCATGGAGAACGCCGTCGATTCCGAGGCTGAAAGCGACGGCTGGGTGCCCACCACGCGCAAAAAAGGGCCGCGCCGACGCCTGCCCAAACGTCAACGACGCTCCAGCGTCCGCCTGCGCAAGCTTTGAACGGTAAAACGATGATGGATAGCGAGGGTGCCGCCACCTACGATGCCTACCTCAAGGCGCTGATGGATATCAGCCGAGCCGTCACCAGCGACTTGTACCTGGAGGAAATTCTCAAACTCATCGTGATGGTGACCGCCAAGGTGACCGGGGTGGAGATCTGTTCCTTGTGGCTGGTGGACGAAACCGTCAAGCCCCGGGTCGTGCGGCTCAAGGCCACCCAGGCCATTGATCCGGAGTATATCCAGGACCGCAGCCTGGGGATGGACGAAGGGGTCGTGGGGTTTGTGGCCCGCCAGGGGGAGCCGCTGATAGTGGCGGACGTGCTGGCCGAAGGGCGCTTCAAGGAGAAGGCAATGGCACGTAAGCTCGGCTTGGTGTCGATGCTCGGGGTACCGCTGACGGTGCAGGGAGGCAAGGTGATCGGCGTGCTCAACTGCTTCACCGCCCAGTCCCACGATTTCAGCGACAGCGAGATCAACCTGATCCGCACCGTGGCCAACCAGGCGGCGGCGGCCATTCTCAACACCAAACTCAAGCTCAAAGCCCGATTGATCCAGGAAGAGCTGGAAACCCGCAAGCGCGTCGAGCGGGCCAAGGAGATCCTGATGCGCCAGCGCTCCATGAGTGGAGACGAGGCCTATCGCTGGATCCAGAAGCGCAGCATGGACAGTCGCAAGTCGATGCGAGAGGTGGCCGAAGCGGTCCTGCTCAGCGAAGACTTGGGATACTACTCGAGCATTCCCCATGCCCTGGATGAAGGGTAAGGCGCTTTCGGCGCGTTCCGCGTTCCGGGTTCCAAATTCCAAGTTCAAGGTTCAGAGTTTAGCGCTGCATCCTGGCAAGCATTTTGTAGGCGCCAGCGATACAGTTTTCTACGAGTGTTCTGCCATCTTCCAGTCTTCTGAAACCACCGGGGTGCCCAGGGGGTTACCTTTTGTCGTTGGCGGGGCACCGGGCCGTCGTGATTTGCAGTGCCAGAAGACAAAGCCGCTGGCGCAACGCTGGTTCCTACCTTGACCGAGTCTGCCTTGGCGGTGGTTGACAAGTCCCGCCAGCCTTGCTAACAGGTGGGCCACAAATTTAGGAAGGATTGACACAACGGCGTGTCGATCTCCTGGAAAAGTGTGACAACGACGTCCGCTTTTTTCCCCCGCATGCGGGGAAGGCGGGCGTTTTTTATTTGGCGCCGCGCCTTTTTCACCAACTTTTCCACAGAGGACGGAGCCGACCCCATGAACCTGCATCGACCCAACGCCAACGAATGTCTTGAAACCAAGAACCGTTCCCGGGACGTGGTGCCCCAGTCCGGGATCTGCAGCCGCTGCATCGACGGGTGCAAGGGCAACTGCGACATGTTCCGGGCCACCTTCCGGGGCCGTGAGCTGCTCTATCCCCAGCCTTTCGGCTCCATCACCGCCGGCGCCGACAAGGATTACCCCGTGGACTACTCCCACCTGAACATCATGGGCTACGCCATGGGGGCCAAGGGGATCGATGCCGACCCGGACCTGGCCACCTTTCCCAACGTCAACACCGAAACGAGCTTCGGGGTCAAGGACCCGGTGAAGATGAAGGTGCCGATTTTCACCGGCGCTTTGGGCAGCACGGACATCGCCCGCAAGAACTGGAAGCATTTCGCCGTGGGGGCCGCCATCAGTGGGATCACCCTGGTCTGTGGCGAAAACGTCTGCGGCATCGATCCGGAGCTGGAATTCAACCGCGACGGCAAGGTGTCCAAAAGCCCCGAAATGGATCGGCGCATCCAGGAGTACCGGCGGTTTCATGAGGGCTATGGCGACATCCTGGTGCAGATGAACGTGGAAGATACCCGCAACGGGGTGGCCGAGTACGTCATCGAAAAGCTCGGCGTGGAGACCATCGAACTCAAGTGGGGTCAAGGGGCCAAGTGCATCGGGGGCGAAATCAAGGTCAACAGCATCGAGCGGGCCATCGAGTTGAAAAAACGCGGTTACATCGTAACCCCGGATCCCGAGGATCCGGCCCACCAGGCTTCTTTCAAGGCCGGTCCGCTGAAGCAGTTCGAGCGCCATTCACGCTTGGGCTTCATCGATCAGGAAAGCTTCATGAAGGAAGTGGCGCGCCTCCGTCGCCTGGGCGCCAAGCGCGTGACCCTCAAGACCGGCGCCTACCCCATGCGGGAGTTGGCCATGGCGATCCGCTGGTCGGGGGATGCCGGCATCGATCTGCTCACCATTGATGGGGCCCCGGGCGGCACCGGGATGAGCCCTTGGCGGATGATGTGCGAGTGGGGGATTCCCTCCATCTACCTGCATTCCATGGCCTATATGCTCTGCGACCGGCTGGCCCAGCGGGGCAAGCCGGTGCCCCATATCGCCTTTGCCGGCGGTTTTTCCTCCGAGGACCACGTCTTCAAGGCCCTGGCCCTGGGGGCGCCGTACTGCAAGGCGGTGTGCATGGGCCGGGCCCTGATGATTCCGGGCATGGTGGGCAAGAATACCGAAAAATGGCTGCGGGGCGAAGACGGCGGCCTGCCGCCCACCGTCTCCAAGTTCGGTGCCACCAAGGAAGAGATCTTCATGAGCTACGAGGTGCTCAAGGAGAAATACGGCACCGATGTGACGGCGGAGCTGCCCCTGGGGGCCGTGGGGATCTACAGCGCGGTGGACAAGATCAAGGTCGGCTTGCAGCAGATCATGGCCGGTTCGCGTAACTGGGAAGTCCAGTATATTTCCCGTGACGACATCTTCGCCTTGACCGAAGAGTGCGCCCGGATCACCGGGATTCCCTACGTGATGGACGCCTATCGCGATGAGGCCCTGGCGATCATCGACGCCTGAGCGTCCCGTTGAAACCTCGCCCCGAAACGTTGTCGGCCATGCATGCCGCCGTTGAGAGGCAAAAAAATGGATGCGGTTGCGGAGGAGATCTTTTGTCCCGCCGCCTGTTTCCACGCGAGGACAGATCCCGGCGGCAACCATTTTGACCGGCGCCGCCGGGTGATTCCAGCGACAAATCGGTACATATCCAAAAGTCCGTGGCATCCGTCACCGGAGGTCACGGACTCTTTTCGGGGAGGTCATGGGGGCCGAACACACCGCCATACCCAAAGAATTTTACGCGCACTTCAAGATTTTCCACGAGCTGATGGCGATCAAGGTGCGGGAAATTCTGCTGGTCTCAAGTCCCTATGACGCGTTCATCATGGAGGAAGACGGAAGCCTGGCCTCGCGGATCATCAACGAGTACAGCGGGTTGAATCTCAGCCATCCCCCTCGCGTGACCCGGGCCGCCTCGGCGCGGCAGGCCTTGAATCGGCTGAACGAAAAACCCTTCGACCTGGTGATCACCACCCCCCATGTCGAGGAGATGGACGCCTTCACGCTCGGGCTGGAGATCAAGAAACGGCGTCCCCAACTGCCGGTGATTCTGCTGGCCCACAGCCTGCGGGGGTTTTACCCGCCACCGGAGGGCCGGAACTGCGGCGGAATCGACAAGATTTTCGTCTGGTCCGGCAACTCGGATCTGCTGCTGGCCATGGTCAAGAATGTCGAGGATCATCTCAACGTGGGCTTCGACACCCGGCGGGCCCAGGTACGGGTTCTGATCCTGGTGGAAGATTCGCCAGTCTACTATTCGTCTTTTCTGCCACTCATCTACAAAGAGATCGTTCGACAGACCCAGGCGGTGTTGGGGGTCGGGCTCAACGAGGAGCATCGGCTGTTGCGGATGCGGTCGCGGCCCAAGATTCTTTTGGCCACCGACTACCACGAAGCCCTGGCGCTCTACCGTCGCTACCGAGCCTATCTGCTGGGGATCATTTCCGACACCCGCATTCCCTGCGACGGCCACCTGCGCGAGGATGCCGGCGTGACGCTGCTCTCCCAGATCCGGCGCGAAATCCCGGATCTGCCGCTGCTGCTGCTCAGTTCGGCTTCGGAAAACCGGCAGTGCGCCGACGCCATCCCGGCGGTGTTCCTCGACAAGAACACACCGGACCTGCTCGGTGAGCTCCACGCTTTTTTTCTCGATCATCTCGGCTTCGGTCCCTTTGTCTTTCGGCATCCCGACGGCACCAAGATCGGCGAAGCGGGGGATCTGCGGGCCCTCCAGGCCCTGCTGCCCTCGATTCCCGATGAAGCACTGCTCTACCATGCTCAGCGCAACCATTTTTCAAAATGGATCATGAGCCGATCGGAAATCGCCCTGGCCTCCAAGTTTCGCGAGGTGCAGACCGACGACTTCGGCGATGTGGCCCAGATGCGTCGATTTATCGTTTCCAGCATCCAGGAAATGCGCAAGTGGCAGCAGAAGGGCGTGGTGGCCCAGTTCAAGGCCCACTCCTTCGACGCCGAGATCATGGATTTCGTCAAGATCGGGCTGGGCTCTCTGGGCGGCAAGGCCCGGGGGCTGGCTTTTTTGGCGGCGCTTCTGCGGCAGGATCCGAGCCTGTACGAAAAATACCCGGACATTCAGATCAAGATTCCCAAGACGTTGGTGATCAGCACCGACGGGTTCGAGGCCTTTGTCCAGGCCAACAACCTGCGCCACTTGGCGGCCGGCGAGGTTTCCGACGACCGGGTGCGCCAGGCGTTTCTCGCCGCGCCCTTGCCCGACTGGCTGGTGGCCGATCTGGAGGTGTTCCTCTCCCAGGTCACCCATCCCTTGTCCGTGCGGTCTTCCAGCCTGCTGGAGGACGCCCAGTTCCAGCCCTACGCCGGTCTCTACCAGACCTACATGATTCCCAACAACCACCCGGACTTGGCCGTGCGTCTCGGCCATTTGTTGACGGCCGTCCAACTCGTCTACGCTTCCACCTACTACGAGGGGCCCAAGGCCTTTGCCCGCAACACCGCCAACAAGCCCCAGGAAGAGGCCATGGCGGTGGTCATCCAGGAGCTGGAGGGGGACGCCTACGGCGATTTTTTCTACCCGGCGATTTCAGGAGTGGCCCAGTCGCACAACTTCTATCCGGTGGGGGCGATGCGGCCCGAGGAGGGGATTGCCCACATCGCCCTGGGATTGGGCAAGACGGTGGTGGAAGGGGAAAAAACGCTGCGCTTTTCACCGGCCCATCCCGGGGTGCTGCCCCAATTCTCCTCGGTGGACGCCATCTTGCGCAACGCCCAGCGTCACTTCTATGCCCTTCGGGTCAAAAATTATCCGGACAATTTGAATTTCGAGACCCACAGCAACCTGGAGAAACGTGAAGTGGACGAGGCCGACGGCGAATTCCCCGTTGCCACCCTTGCCAGCACCTACGTCCACGACGAACACCGCGTTCGGGATACCACCTCGGTGCCCGGGGACCGGATTCTCACCTTCGCCTCCATCCTCAAGTACGACGGTTTTCCGCTGCCCGGGCTGCTCACCGATGTTCTCGATCTGGCGCGGCGGGGACTCGGCTGTTCCGTGGAGATCGAGTTTTCCGTCCGTCTCAGCGCCGATGCCGGTATCAAAAGCGAGTTTTCCTTTCTTCAGATCCGTCCCATGGTGGCCGAAGAGGATCGGCTGGAGGTCCAGATCCGGGACCGGGAAGAGCGGATGGCCTTCTGCCGCTCCGGTCAGGCCCTGGGCAATGGACGTCGGGTGGACATCGCCGATATCGTCTTCGTGAAGCCGGAAGACTTCGCGCCGGAGCAGACCGTGGCCATGGCCCAGCAGATCGGCCGGTTCAACGCCGGCCTGGTGGCGGCCCGACGCCCCTATCTGCTTATCGGCCCGGGCCGCTGGGGCTCATCGGATCGCTGGCTCGGAATTCCGGTGCAGTGGAAGGATATTTGTGGCGTGGGGGCCATCGTTGAGCTGCGCAATGCGGCCCTCAACGCCGAACCTTCCCAGGGCACCCACTTCTTTCAGAACATCACCTCCCAGGGAATTCACTACGTGACGGTGACCGAGGGGTCGACGGATTTCATCGACTGGTCCTGGCTCGCCTCCCTGGAAACGGTGGCCGAGACGACTTTCTTGCGCCACGTCCGCCTGCCGCGGCCCATGGTCCTCAAGATCGACGGCCGCCGTTCCCGTTGCGTGATGGTCAAGCCATTGGAAGAGACGGATCCGGAGACGCTGGCGGAAGACGACAGATGCCGCCCAGCGAATTTTGAAACCTGAAACCTGAGGGCTGAAACCT
>JAQVTF010000095.1:7690-11801 GCA_028700185.1 Desulfobacteraceae bacterium
ATCGACGGCCGCCGTTCCCGTTGCGTGATGGTCAAGCCATTGGAAGAGACGGATCCGGAGACGCTGGCGGAAGACGACAGATGCCGCCCAGCGAATTTTGAAACCTGAAACCTGAGGGCTGAAACCTTAAACCTGAGACCTGAGGGCTGAAACCTGAAATCCACAACCTTGAACTTTGAACGCGCCGCAGGCGCTTTGAACCTTAAACGCGCCGCAGGCGCTTGAACCCTTGGAGGCTTTAAATGACCGAGATTTTGAAGTTGATCGAAACCAGAGATCCGGGAGAAAAAGAGTTTTATCAGGCGGTCAAGGAAGTGGTGGAATCGGTGAAGCCGGTTCTGGACCGCAACCCGGAATATCGCAAGATGGCCGTTCTGGAGCGAATCACCGAGCCCGAGCGGGTCATTCTCTTCCGTGTGCCGTGGGTCGACGATCAGGGCGAGGTGCGCGTCAATCGGGGCTTCCGGATTCAGATGTCCAGCGCCATCGGCCCTTACAAGGGCGGTTTGCGCTTCCACCCGTCGGTGAACCTCAGCATCCTGAAGTTTCTGGCCTTCGAGCAGGTCTTCAAGAACGCCTTGACCACCCTGTCCATGGGCGGCGCCAAGGGTGGGTCGGATTTTGACCCCAAGGGCAAATCGGACAACGAGGTGATGCGTTTCTGCCAGAGCTTCATGGCCGAGTTGTTCCGATACATCGGGCCGGACACCGATGTCCCGGCCGGCGACATCGGGGTCGGTGCGCGGGAGATCGGCTACCTGTTCGGCATGTATAAAAAACTGCGCAACGAATTCACCGGGGTGCTCACCGGAAAGAGTCTCGGGTGGGGCGGCAGCCTGGTCCGGCCCGAGGCCACCGGTTACGGCTGTGTCTATTTCGCCACCGAGATGCTCAACACGCGCAACACGTCCCTGGAGGGCAAGACCTGTCTGGTGTCCGGTTCGGGCAATGTGGCCCAGTACACGGTGGAAAAGATTCTCCAGCTAGGGGGCAAGGTGGTCACCCTGTCGGATTCTTCCGGTTATATCTACGATGCCGCCGGTATCGACCGGGACAAGCTCGACTACCTCAAGCGCCTGAAGAACATCCGCCGGGCGCGGATCATGGAATACGTGGACAAGTACAGCGAGGCGGTCTACACCGAAGCCGACACCACCCTGGGGTACAACCCGCTCTGGGACCACAAGGCCGACTGCGCTTTTCCCTGCGCCACCCAGAACGAGATCAACGCCCTCGACGCCGAACACCTCGTGCGCCAGGGGGTTTCCCTGGTCTGCGAGGGGGCCAACATGCCCTCCACCCCGGAGGCCGTGGACATCTTGCTGGACAGCAAGGTGCTCTTCGCGCCGAGCAAGGCGGCCAATGCCGGCGGTGTGGCGGTTTCAGGGCTTGAGATGGCCCAGAACAGCATGCGCCTGAACTGGCCGCGGGAGGAGGTGGACAACCGCCTGAAGATCATCATGCGCAGCATTCACCGGACCTGCCTGGATGCCGCCGCCGAATTCGGCACGCCGGGCAACTATCTCGCCGGGGCCAACATCGCCGGTTTCGTCAAGGTGGTCAACGCGATGCTGGACCAGGGGCTGGTGTGAGGAATCGTTCGGCAATAAAGCGGTCCAGGTCTGACAGCAAACGGCGGTCGGCCTCGGTGATGTCCGCCTGGGACAGCAGCCCGGCGATTTGCTCCCGGGCTGCTGCCGGCGTGAGGCGGGGCCGTCCGCGGTAATCCACCGGCGGCGGTGTTCCGGGTGAGGGATCGATGCGCTCAAAGTGCTTCCGGCGCGCTTCCTCGATGGGGGCCGGATGGGGCCCGGGAAAGTTGCGAAACAAAATGCGCATCGCCAAAAGCCGGGCCAAGGGGTCGCCAAAGCCATCGATCTGTGCCGGGCGCGCTTCCACCGGCGCCTGGTGCCATCGATCGAAGGCCGCCAAATCCTCCTTCTGCCAAAATCCGTGATCGTAGAGCGCCGCATCCGGATCCACCTCCGGCACCTCGGGGTAGCGGTAGGCGCGATGGTAGGCGGTGATTTCCGCCAGCAGCCGCGGCTCCTGTTGCAAGCGGTCCAGGTTCTGCTGTGCCAGGGTGCGCCGCGGGAGATCCAACTGCGTCCAATAGCGGTCGAGGGGGGGCAGGACCAGGGGCGGCTCACCGTATTTCTTGCGCACCACGCGGGTGGTGTCCGGCACGTCGGCAACGGTGGCGTGGGCCAGCTCGGGTAAATCCAGGCGGAGCCAGAGGCGCTGGTTGGCATAGGCCGTGGAGGCGCCCAGCCCCAGGGCGGGCGCCAGATGGGCATTGGTGCCGCCGAACTCGCTGGAAACCAGCAAGGCGAGTCGATGGGGGCCGGCGGGGCTGGTAAAAAGCGGTGTCGTCTGCCGGATACAGTCCTGGTCCACCCCTTTGTCGAAGCGGCCGCAGAGATAGTCCCACGTGTCCGCTTCGGTCTTGAAACGCCGAGCCAGGGCCACCAGGGCCACCACGTCGTTCATGGCCGTGTGAAAGGGCGGAGCGGCCAGTTGATTCAGCCCTGCCAGCGCTTCCAGCTTCAGGCTGGGGCGGCCGTTATTTTCCGGCCACTTCAGGACGGCGGGCTTGAAGAGACGATAGATGGCGGCAAAGGGCAGCAGATCCATCCGACCGCACTCGTGGTGGTACTGGTGCGTGTAGGGGGGAAGCAGGTTGCGGTAGAAGGCGAAACGGAGAAACTCGTCGTCGAATCCCAGGGAATTATACCCCACGCTGATGGTTTGGGGGCGGTTGACCAGGGCGTGGATCCAGCGCACCGCTTCGTATTCGCCGCGGCCACCGGAAAGGGTTTGGGGGCCGATGCGGTGAACGCGCATCGCGTGGGGCGACGGCACCACATCAGCCCGCAGGGCGATGGCCAAATCGTAGCGCTCCACCTCGTTGAGATCGAGGTCGGTACGGATGGCGGCGAACTGGATCGGCTGGTCGAAAGCCGGGTTCAATCCGGTGGTTTCCAAGTCGTAGAACAGGTAGGTTTTCAACGAGGCTGGCCTTTTTTTGATGCGCGGCGGTCTGGTGCGCTATTGAACAGAGGGTTTCCCCCGACATAGAAAAGACCTCGGGGTTTGTCAATCGGTTGTGTCTGATTGGGCGGGATGTGAAAAAACCGTTCAAGCCCCGGTGTTGAGGCCGGTTGTCGGTCATCAGTTCCTTGGCGTAAAACAAGTCGGGGGGGTGGATCGGCGGTTTTTTTATCCCCATTAAAGTCATCCGAAAAATGAATGATGGCACCCGGAAAAAGGCCGGTCAAAAATCAGGTTGCATCGATGGGGCCGATCGTATAGAAAAGCATTGATCTTTATCCTTTTTTATCCATTGGTTGACAGCTTGGGCGACGTCCGGCGGGGCGACGCGAAATCCGAATTTGATCTTCGGCGCTGGAAGCCGCCCGTGAGGGGCGGGCCGCTCTCAACGATCATCGGCGAGAAGGAGGAGACGGATGCGCATCGAAAAGCGAATCGCGGGCAGGTGGGGACGGATCTTCGCGGTGACGGCGATGGTTGGTTTGGTCGCGGCCGGGGCGGCGGCGGAAGAACTGTGCGTGCCGCTGGATGTGATCACCATCGAAGCGCCTGTCGGTGTGACGGCCGAACGCAGTCCGGTGGACTTCCCCCACGGCCAGCATTTTTCCATGGCCTGCACCCAATGCCACCACCAATGGGAGGGGACGGCCGAGAACCTCAACTGCACCACCTCTGGGTGCCACGACCTCACCACCGCACCTGAGAGAGGTTCCGGGATACCGGATTTCCGTTATTTTAAAAACGCCTATCACGGCTCGTGCATCGGCTGCCACAAACAGATCAAGATCGCCAACCTGAGGGCGGAGAAGGCCCAAAACCTCAATACGATGATTCAGCCCGTCGGTCCCACCGGCTGTGGCGAGTGCCACCCCGATTAATCCGGCAGCGGCCCCCGTTTTCATGCCTTCTGGCCCTTTCGATATTGACCGTTTTATGGCCGTGCTGGAGTCCCATTATCCCCAATGGCAGGCCCCGGTGGTGACCCTCATCGCCGAGCGCGGCGCTTCGCCTTTTGAGATTCTGGTATCGACCCTCCTTTCCTTGAGAACCAAGGACCAGG
>JAQVTF010000096.1 GCA_028700185.1 Desulfobacteraceae bacterium
GGGTGGTCAGCGCATCCACCAGGGTCGACTTGCCCGAACCGTTGTCGCCGGTGAGCAGGGTGTTCCGGCCGCCGAGGTGAAACGTCCATACCTGGCCGCCAAAGGTCCCCCAGTTGTACACCTCCAGGCGATCCAGGCGGAAACCGGCCAAGGTGTCGTCGTTGATGAAGTCGAGTTCCATGGCTTCAGCCATCGCTCTGTTCTCCCGTCGATGCCAGGTGCTCTTGGTACTCGGCCAGGCGCTGGTCCAATTCGGCGAGCCACTGGGCGTCGACGAAGGCCTTCAGGATCCGTCGGACTTCAAAAATCTCCGCCTGGCCGCGGAGGCGACGCAGAAAACCGAGTTCCACGATCTTTTTCAGGTGGGTGTCGACTTGATCGATGAGCCGGGTTTCGTTGCTCCCGGCCGGCAAAAAGACCCGGATCAGGTCCACCATCTCGTCGCGGGAGAGAATCAGGCGCGTGTCGCCGCCGCTGGCGTCGAATTCGGCCAATTTTTTGCGCAGCAGGGCCAGCAGGAGGCTGACGGGAAAAGAAAGCGGCCGTCGGGCGACCAGTCGGGGAATGCCGGTGCCGGCGGCATCTTCCGTTTCGGGCCGGGAGCGCAAGAACGCATATCCTTCGGCTTCGTCCAAAACCAGTTCCAGCCCGAGCACCGCCACGTAGTCGCGCACCCGGGGCTGGAGATCACGAAGGGCTTGCCAGGCGCCGGGGTTGTCCTCCTGATAGACCACGCCCTTGAGCAACGGCACCACCAGGGCTGAAAGATCGTGGGCGGCGCCGTTGGCGGTTTCGGTGGAGGCATCGGAAAGATTCATCACTGCTCCCTGAGAAAGATGATCCTCGGCATCCGGGCGCGGCGGAGGGTTCCATCGGCGGTTTGCCAGGTCACCAGGTCCCGGGTTTGGTCGTCCACCGCGGCGTGAGGCCACTGGCTGGCCAGATGCAGGTAGGCCACCAACTCGGTGAGGCCGTGGCGCAGCCCATGCCGGGCGATCACCTCGCTCAATCGCACCTGGGGGTGCATTTGCAGATCCTGATGGATGCGACGAGTCAGCTCGGCGGGGTCGACCACGACCTGGTCGTACAAGGCCGTCAGGTCGATTTCGGCTTCGCCGGCCGCCAGTTCCAGCTCGGTGATCCGGGGCTGGATGGGAATGCGGTAGAGGGGGCGCTCGCAGGGCAAGTCGATGGCCGCGGCGGTGCCGGCAAGTTCCATGAACGGACCCGACGGCGGGGCTTCCCGTACCGCCAGGGCGCTGGTTTCGATGCCGTGCAGGATTTCCATGATGCGCCGATTTTCCAGCCAGACCTGGTCGTCGAGAAAACGCCGCAACTGCTGGGAGAGGCGGGCCACGGTGCGCTGGGCGTGCTCGCCGGCTTCCAGCCAGTCGTAATGGACGCGTCCCAGGCGCGGATCGGGTTCCAGGGCGGCGACGGGCGGCAGGGACAATACCTGTTGCAACAGGCGGCTCAATTCCTCCTGGCGGGACGAAGACATGAGAAAGTCCCAAAAAGCCCGGAAGCTTTTGCCCTGGTCGGAATCGGCGATGGCGTCCCGTTCGCCCATGATCTCTTCCAGCAGCTCCCCCTTGGCTCCCTCCCAGAGCGCGATCCGTTCGCGCACCCGGCGGTCGAGGGCGCGAAAGTTGTGCTCGACCTGGCGAAAGTCGGAGAGCAGATCGCGCGCCAACTGCAAAAACTGCTGAAAGCGATCCTTTAGGGCCGTGTCGTCCAGCAGGGGGATGTCGCCGGCCTGGATGCGGGCGATTTCCCCATTGATATCCTCCCGGCGCCGTTCCAGTTCCGCGATGCGTGCCTGGGGATCGGTCTGGCTCCCCTCGTTCATCTGCCGCAGCAGCTCGAAGAGGGTCAGCAGGCGCGATTCGGTGCCCACGAAGGTCTGTTCGGTGAGCCCAGCCAGCCAGGCCAGGGCCTTTTCCGTGGCGGGCGTCAGGTCGAAGTGTGGTTCGTCCGACCCAGGGGGATAAAACTTGCGCAGCCATCCTTTGTCATTATCGGCCCATTCGTTGAGATACAATTGGGCCGTGCGGGGAAACGGCTCCACACCGTAGCGTTGGCGCAGGGCGAACAGTTCGTCCTCCAGAGCTTCCGCCAGATCGGCCTGAGCCATCTGGCGGACATTGGGCACGATAAAGACCCGATGCAGGAACCCGGCGACCAGGGCGGCGTGGGGGGAGCGCAACAACCGCCAGGCCGGATGGGTCTGGCGCATCAGGTCAAGGGTGGCATAGTCGAGAGCCATTTTAACAGACTACCACTGGTTTCCTCTGTTTCGTCAAACCCCTTTATAAAACCCGCGGGACACGCGCTGGATCAGCCCCTTGCGCAGGGCGGTGAAAATGGTGTTGCGGATTTTTACCGGATCGATGCCGGTGCGTTTCTGGATGGCCGGCACATCGATTCCCTTGCGGGAGGCCCGGACAATTTTAAGAATCTGTTCCACGGGATCCACCGTGCGCGGTGGGCGCTTGGCGGAGGCTGGCTTTTTGATGCCGGCGTTGGATCGGTTGCGCCCGGCCTTGTCTTTGCCGGTGGGCGGTTCGACGGTTGACCCGCGAGGTCGCCGTTTTTGGGCCGCCGCGGTCTTGTCCGGTTCGGCGACGGCTTTCGGCGGCCGGCCGCGCCGCGGCTTGGGGCGTTTCGCGTCGGCCCGGGGCGTCGGTTGGGCCGGTGTTGTTTTTTTCGATCTGACGCGTTTGGATTCGGGAGCGCGGGGCATCGTCGATGTGGGGGGCGTCCCGCCGGCTGGCGTCGATGCCGGGGCCCCGGCGGCGAAGTTGATGCCGAAAAGATCCGACAACTGATCTTCGGCGATGACATGGGTCCCCTCCACCGGGCGCTGATCGATGAATTTTCGCGCCGTAGCTTCCACCGCACCGCCCACCAACTCGTCAACGCTGACCCCGCGCAAAACAAAGAACAGTTCCGGTGATCGGTCGAGCCGGGCCCCCACCCCATAGAGCACCGCCGCCACGTGTTTGCACATGGAGGCCCAGTCCGGGCAACTGCAATCGAACTTGATCTCGGCCGGTGAAGGGAACAGGCCGTTTTTCTGAACGGTGAACAGCTTGCCAAGGTCTTCGGGGAACTTTCCGGCCAGCAAGGCTTGTAGGGAATCGATCTTTCCGGCGCAGTCCGAGCGGATTTGTTGCCAGGCCTTCCTGGCCAGGGCCGCAATGCGGATGACCACCCGATACGGTTCACTGTCGCTGCCCTGGACCAGGCCGGTCACCGTTGTTTCCTCGATTTTCAGATCCAGGACCGCGCCGCAACGCAGGTAGCTGCGGCCCCGGCCGATGCGGTTGCTGTAGTCGGCATAGCTTTCCAGGTTTTGGCACCAGGCCTTGCCCCACCAACTGCGGGCGATGGTTCTGCCTTGCAGGCAGACCGGATCGAGCCGGTGTCCCTTTTTCTCCAGTTGGCGGCGTTTACGTTCGGCCCGGGCGGCTTTTTCGGCCACTGTCACATAGGGAGGAAATCGATCCCAGAAGGGCATGGTCGGCCTCATTGAAGGTTGGAAATTTGAGATTTGAAACTCGAAACTGGAAACTGGAAACTTGGAACTGCTCCCGCTTTTTCCCACTGCAGATTCCTCACTCCGTTCGGAATGACACGGGAGAGGCGGGTTCGGAATGACAGCGAAACACGTTGGTCACAGACAAGGCGTTCGATATTCGGGTCGTCCCGGGACGAGCACCATTGCTGACGTCCGAGTTTCCAATTTCCAGTTTCGAGTTTCCCCTATCAAGTTTCCAGCCCTTCCGAAAGGCTGAAAAGTTCGACCAGCTGCGCATTGTCCATTTCGGTGATCCAGGCCTCTCCGGTGGGGGCGATGACCTTGTCCACCAGCTCGGTCTTCTCCTTGAGCATGGCGTCGATCTTTTCTTCCACCGTGTGCCGGGTGACGAATTTGTGCACCACCACGTTGCGGTGCTGGCCGATGCGGTAGGCCCGGTCGGTGGCCTGGTTTTCCACCGCCGGATTCCACCAGCGGTCGAAATGGATCACGTGGTTGGCGGCGGTGAGGTTCAGCCCGGTGCCCCCTGCCTTGAGCGACAGCACCATGAACGGGACGTAGGTTGTGCTCTGGAAATCGGCGACGATCTCCTTGCGCTTGCCCACGGGCACGCCGCCGTGGAGCACCTTCCCGGGCCGGCCGAAAATCGTTTCCAGAAAAGCGGCCAAGGGGTCGGTCATCTCCTTGAACTGGGTGAAGATCAAAACCCGTTCGCGTTTGGCCCCGATGGTCTCGCAGATCTCACGCAATCGGGCGAATTTTCCGCTGTCCGATTCGTTGAAGGCGCCGCTGCCCAGATACTGGTCCGGGTGGTTGCAGATCTGCTTGAACTTCATCAGGGCCGCCAGCACCAGGCCGCGGCGGCCCATAGGGGCTTCGGCGCGCTCCAGGCGCGCCTTCAAGTCCGCCACCAGTTCGTGGTAGAGTACGATCTGCCGCTTGCCCAGCTCGGCGAAGGTGGTCATTTCCACCTTGTCCGGCAGATCGTCGATGATCCGGCGGTCGGTTTTCATGCGTCGCAGGATGTAGGGCCCCACCACCCGACGCAGCCGGGCGTAGCCCTCCGGGCGCTTGTCCAAATCCTTGACGAAGCGTTTGAATTCCGTCGCATTGCCCAGCAGGCCGGGATTGAGAAAATCGAAGAGGGACCAGAGGTCGGAGAGCCGGTTTTCGATGGGCGTTCCGGTGAGGGCCAGACGGGTACGGCTCAGGAGCTGCTTGACGGCCCGGCTCTGGCGGGTGGTGGGGTTCTTGATGGCCTGGGCCTCGTCGAGAATCAGGGTGTCAAATCGCGCCTGGCGCAGCCATGGGTAGCGGCCGGCCAAGGTATAGGTGGTGAGTATCAGGTCGTAGGCCGCCAGGTCATCGGCGGACAACTCCGGTACCGGTTGGCCGCCATGGCCCTCGGGGTGGGCCACGAAAACCTTGAAATGGCCACAGAAGCGGGTTGTTTCAGCCAGCCAGTTGGCCATGAGGGAAGCCGGCACCACCAGAAGATGGGGGCGTGCCGGGCCACTTTTCTTTTTTCGGGCGGCCTTGAGCCGACTCAGCAGGGCCAGCACCTGAACGGTTTTGCCCAGGCCCATGTCATCGGCCAGACAGGCGCCCAGGCCCAGGCGACCAAGGAGGTCGAGCCAGGCTAGACCGTGGCGCTGGTAGGGGCGCAATCGTCCCTGAAAGGCCGAATCGGTGGTTACCGGTTCGATGCGCTCCGGGGCCTTGAGCTTTTCGGTAATTTCGGCCAGCCACCGGCCGTGGGTCACCTCGATGTCCTCGGGCAGATCGACGGCCGCCAGCGCCGTCTCGGGCCGCAGCATCAGGCGCATGGCTTCGCGCAGGCTCAGGCCCTCGCGTTCGGCCAGCGCCACCGCTTTTTCATAGGCCTCCAGGGTTTGGCGCAGCCGGCGGGGATCAACGGCCACCCAACGGTTCTTGATCAGGGCCAGCCCCTGGCCGGCGGCCAGCAGACGCCGGGCTTCTTCCAGATCGATGGGGGTATCGCCCACCATCAGGGCCGGGGTCAGGTTCAGCAGGGTGTCGAGGCCCAGCAGCGAGGGGCGGTTTTCGCCGATGCTCAGTTTGACCCGTACCCGGGCCGCCCGCCGCTGCCACCAGTCCGGGATGCGGCACATGATCCCGGCTTCTTCGCAAATCTCGATGGCGTTCAGAAATTCCCAGGCCTCGGCGGGATTCCAGGCCAGGGGGGAAAACAGGGCCCCGCTGTCCAGCAGCCGGGCCACCACCGGACTTTGCCGCGCCGCCCGGTGAACCGTGGCGAGCAGTTCGAGCAGCTTGGCCTTGTCGCTGCCGTAGTGCTCCAGCGCGTGGCGCAGCGGCAGGTGGGTCGTCAGGCCCTGGCGATCCACGCCGGTGGTGTAGGTGGCCATGAAGGCAAAGGGCAGCTCGCCGCCCTTGTTTTCCACCAGGTGAAAATAGACCCGGCCCACCAGGTGCACGTGAGGCGCGCTGGCCTGGAAAAAATCGGCTACCGATCCTTCGAAGGCCCCAATGCGGCGGCCAAAAGTCCGGTTGAGCGACGCCCAGTGCGCTTGCAACACCTCAACGTTCAGGTACTCGGCGCCGTCGGCAGCCGGGGCCTGTTGGCAAAGAGCCTCCAGCTCAGCCGCGTCGGCGGCCACCGACGCCTTCTCGCGCAGGGCTTCCAAGTCCGGGAGGCGGCGCAGCTTTTCCACGAACAGGGCCCCGACGCGGCGCCAGAACTCCAGCGAGGGCGACAGCCGCAGTGCCCGGTCGGCAAAGCCCAGCCAGAGCCACCCGTCGGCGGCATCGGACCGGTGGCGATCAAGCAGGGCCGTCTCGAACTGGCGCCGCGTGTCGGAAGGGGGCGTTTCGGCCGCCTCCCACTCCAGCATCGGTCCGGTGCCCGGGGCCAGGGCGGCCACGAGCACCTCGTTTTGGGCCGGCGTGACGTCAAGGGGAAGCTTGGCCTGGTGGTTTGGCTTGGCGGACATCGATTTCTACGAAAATTTGATTAAAAATTGAGATTTTAGGGCGACCCTGGACGAAGACCGAAGTCCTTGGCCTTTTATAACAAACGGCTGTTTTCATCAACCATGGCGGACTGATTGGAATGTTCGAAAAGATGCCGATGCATTGAAGGTGGCGCTGTCGGCTTAGCGCTTCGGCTTCCGTTTTTCATGTCGATGCTGAACCCAATCAACGGCGTGTGGATAAACGCGGATAAGGTTGCCCAGGAGGCATTGAAGCCGGTTTGTGCCCAGGCTTTTGACGGAGAATTCGCATGAACAACCCAACGGCGAGCTCATTGCGCGACGGCGGCTTGTCTCGGCCGGACGCGTGCCTCTGTAACGGCGCCGCGCAACGGAAACAACGCGAAGATCGCAAGCGTGGCGCGGGCGGAACCTGCAAGGGGGAAGAGGCGCTGATTCGCAAGAAGCTCGCAGGCATGCCCGGGGTCTCCGAACCTGCCTTCAACCTGATGCAGCGCACCCTCAAGGTCCGGCACACGCCCTCGGCCCTGCCGGCCATCACCGAGGACCTACTTTTCTTCGCCCTGACCTTTACGGGGCATGCCACCATGCGGATGGCCGTGTTCGCCGATGTGGGCGCCAGCCTGCTGGTGGTGGCCGACGGGCTGCGGGCCCTGGGCAAATAGCCGGGCAATCAACGGGAGAGGGGGGCGCGGCACGGCCACATCAAAGTTCTGCGATTATTTTTGTTTCTCTTTTGACGTTTTTATGAAGTTGACTTATGATGCTGCCCAACTTTTTTAATTGTATAAGGATGTTGCGGGGTTCAGGGTCGAAATGGGCCCCTGTAAGATCGCCAAAAAACACAAATTGAGCCAGCGGCCGAGTGATTTTCACCTTTGGTTATCAAAGGCCTGCGAAGAAAGGTTGGATGCGCTGGAACGGATGCGCAGAGAGTACAATTCATGAAGCCATCACGCTGATCATGAATTAAGGAGGCGCCAGCCATGATTGAAGTGATCACCCCCGAAAATGAAGCAGAGGCCAGCGTGATGAAATCCATCCTGGCGGAAAATGGCATCCATGCGGAAATCAGGTCGTTTCACGATACCGCCTACGACGGCCTTTTTCAGGCCCAGTACGGCTGGGGGGTGCTCCGGGTTGCCGAAGCGGACCTTGATGAGGCCAAGAGAATCATTCAGGAATGGAAGGCGGCATCTCCTGTAGAGCTCCCGTGGGAAGACGACGTAGCTGATACGTGAAGCGGTCGCGCCGGGGCTACCGGCGCTGTGTGGTGGATACCTGAAGTTGAAGTGGTTGGCGGCAAGATGCCGCGGGAAAGGAAACGGGGATGTCGAATTTCATCGCCACCATCTTGAACCGTCTGGGGGATGTGTTCGATCCTCAGGCCTTGAGCAAGCTGATTGTGGGCTGGCTGATGAATTTGATCGTCGCCCTCGCCATCATGGTCGTTTTTTATTTGCTGTGGCTGATGGCCAGGTGGGGGATGCGCATCGCATTGAGAACCAAGGTCGATGCGACAACCTTTTCCTTTGTCGAGACCACGGCGAAATTTTCCCTGTTCATCATCGGGGCGATCACCGCCCTGGACTCGGCCGGCATCAAGACCTCGACCCTGCTGACATCCCTCGGCATCGTCGGTTTGACCATCGGCTTCGCGGCCCGGGACGCGCTTTCCAATCTCATTTCAGGCATCCTTATCTTCATCGACCGCCCCTTTGTCCTGGGCGATCTGGTGGAGGTGGAAGGGGTCTACGGAAAGGTGGAACGCATCACCCTGCGCTCCACGCGGGTGGTGACTTCCGACGGGCGCATGCTGGCCGTTCCCAACACCGAAATTGTCAACAAGACCGTGGCCTCCTACACCAACTTTCCCAATCTTCGCATCGATATCGCCGTGACCATCGGGGTGAACGAAGATATCCAAAAGGTGCGTGAGCTCCTGCTCGGACTGGTCAAAGCTGACCCGGCTTTCATGGCGGACCCGCCGCCAAGGGCCGTGGTCACGGCCCTCAACGACTACAACATCGCCATGGAGCTTCAGGCGTGGATCGACGATGAGCGGCAGCACGTGGAAAAACGCTTCGAGTTGCGTGAAAAAGTGTTCAACACGCTGAACGAAGCCGGGGTGGAGCTGCCTTTCGAGATCCTGCAATTGCAGCCTGTGAAGGTTCAGATGCAAAAATCAGAGGCGTGAATCCCCGTGCCCGTTGAGTTCGGATTCGTCGCAACGAGACGGCGGCAGACGCCCGGAAATTTCCAAAACCGCCGCCTGCTGGACCAAAGGGGACATGACCGCCAGCAGAAGCGCTGTAACCCGAACGAGATTTTCAATCGAGGAGGTCGCAACATGTATTTCAGACAGATAACCGTCCCGGGACTGGGTTGCAATTCTTACGTCATCGGCTGCCCGGGGGCCCGCCAGGCGGTGGTGGTGGACCCCAAACGCGATGTGCAGGAGTACATGGACATCTCCCGGGATGAGGGGATGAAGATCACCCACATCATCGAGACCCACGTGCACGCCGACCATGTCAGCGGCAACCAGGAGTTGAAATCCCGCACCGGTGCGGCGATCTGCTTCAGCGAACATGCGCCGGTGACCTTCGATTACCAGAAGCTCAGGGAAGGCGATGTGATCGAATTCGGCCAGGTCAAGCTGGAAATTCTCCACACCCCCGGCCACACCCCCAACTCCATCTCCATCCTGGTGACGGACAAGGCCCGCGGCGATCTGCCCTGGATGATTCTCACCGGCGACCTGCTCTTCGTGGGCGCCATCGGCCGGCCCGATCTGGCCGGGGCGGAGATCCTCGAGGAGCAGATCCGGAACCTCTACGACTCGCTTTACGTGAAGCTGGGGCGTCTGCCGGATTACCTGGAGGTTTTTCCGGCCCATGGGCAGGGATCCCTCTGCGGCAAGGGGCTCAGCGCCAAGGCGAGCAGCACCCTGGGCTATGAGCGCAAGACCCAGCCGTTGCTGCAATTTTCGGACTTTGGTGCGTTTCACGAGCAGATTGCCGGGGCGTTTCCCGTCCGCCCCAAAAGCTTCACCCATATTATCAACACCAATACCCACGGCGCGCCCCTGCTGGAACGCTGCCCACTGGATCAGATGCTCAACCCGGATCAGTTCGACCGGATCCGTCAACAGGGGGCCACGGTGATCGACACCCGGGATACGGCCTCTTTCGGCGGGTTTCATATTCCCGGCGCCATCAACATCGGGTTTGAAAAGCAGATGGCCAACTGGATCGGCATGGTGGTGGACCCCAAAGAGGAGCTTCTCCTGGTGGTGGATGATCGGCAGAAGTACGATCTGATGACCACCGAGCTGCATCGCATCGGCTACGACCATATTTTCGGCTATCTTTCCGGCGGCATGGCCGCCTGGATTTCCCACGGTATGCCCATCGAAAATTTGTCCCCCATTTCCGCCCAGGATCTGCGACGACAGCTGGACCGGCAGGATTCGGGGGTTGTGGTGGATGTCCGGACGCCGGAGGAACGCCTCCAGGGCTACATCCCCGGGTCGCTGCACATCCCCATGACCGATATTCTATCCAATGGACTGGAGATGGCCAAAGGCGGCGAAATGATCCTGGCCTGCGGGACGGGTTACCGGGCCAATATCGTGGCCAGCCGACTCAAGCAGGACGGGTTCAGCCATGTTCACAGCCTCGCGGGCGGATTGACCGCCTGGCAGAATGCAGGCTACAGCATTGCCAACGGATAACAAAAAAGGAGATTCCAGATGCTCAAGATCGGAGAAAAAGGCGCTATTCCCCAGAAGGGCAGAACGACCTATGCCATCGCCCCCCACATTCCCTGCGGGGTGGTGACCCCGGCATTGTTGCGCAAACTGGCCGATGTCGCCGAAAAATACCAGGCCCAGGCGCTGAAAATCACCGGCGCCACCCGGATTGCCATTGTCGGGCTGAAAGAGGAGGACATCGACAGCGTTTGGCGCGAGCTGGGGATGGACCAGGGCGCCGCGGTGGGGCTCTGCGTGCGCAGCATCCGGGCCTGTCCGGGCACCACGTTTTGCACCATGGGCAAGCAGGACGCATTGGGCATGGGGATGAAGCTGGACGGCCTCTACCATGCGGCTCAGTTGCCTGGGAAATTCAAGATGGCGGTCTCCGGTTGCAAAATCAACTGCGCCGAGAGCTCGGTGCGCGACTTCGGCCTCATCGGTGAAGCGGACGGCTGGAAGGTGGTGGTGGGGGGCAACGTGGGCGTGAGCCCGCGCATCGCCGACGAAGTGGCCAAGGGCCTCGATGACGACCAGGCCCTGGACTGTGCCAAGCGGGTGATCGCCTTCTACATGGAAAACGCCAACAAGGGCGAGCGGCTCGGCAAGATGATCGAGCGCATTGGCCTCGATGCCTTGAAGGCGGCCCTGGGCTGAAGAGAAAGGTTTGAAATGAACCCGACCGACCCGCATTACTCTTTTGATGAGGCCATTCGCCCGACCGGCGAGCCGGATTCAAAACCGCTCACAGGGGAAAAGCATGAATGAGGCGTCGAAGGTTTCAGCCCGAGACAAGAGCGGTCCGATGAAGATCCTCTGCTTGGTGGGCAGTCCCCACGGCAGGCGGGGCAACACGGCCCGCCTGCTCGACGAGGTCCTGGGGGGCGCCGCCAGCCGGGGGGCGGTGGCCGAAACCGTCTTTCTGCGCGGCGCCGAGGTACACCCTTGCCGGGGTTGCGACCGCTGCCATGTGGAGGGTCGCTGCCCCCAAAAGGACGATTTTGCCGCCATCAAGGAGCGGGTCATGGCCGCCGACGGCCTGATCATGGCGACGCCCAACTACATCAACCACGTCAGCGCCCAGCTCAAGGCCTTCATCGACCGCTGCTGCGGGGTGGTCCACTGTCTGGGCTTCGAAGGCCGCTACGGCGCTGCGGTGGTTACCTCGGGCGGCGGTCCGGAAAAGATGATCGCCGATTATCTCAACCAGTTTCTCATCACGACGGGGATCCATCCGGTGGGCGCGGTCCATGCCACCATGGCCGAAATGCCCGACGGCCAATTCACGGAAGCGGTGCAGCGCCGGGCCTTCAACCTCGGCCGGCGCCTGGTGGGCGCCTGGAAAACCGGCGCCCGCTACCCTTGGGTAGAGCGGCGCATGGCGGCCTTTCACACCCGGATGGCGGCCCTCATCGCCTATCGCCGCCAGGAGTGGCCCTTCGAGTACGACTGGTGGCAAAAGCACAGGGCTTAAACAGGCTGTAAAAACCCACAAGGCTATCCGCTTCAGGGGGCATCCAAGA
>JAQVTF010000258.1 GCA_028700185.1 Desulfobacteraceae bacterium
TCGCTTTCGAAGAAGACCGCCATGGAATCACGGATCCAGGCGTCATCGTCGATGAGCAGGATGCGTTTGTGCCACATGTCCTGGGTATGTTTCATCGAAGGGCCGAACATCCAGCAGTGCTTGACTATGGCAAACGGAAAAATCGACAGGAAGTGAAGCATAAAACATGCCTCACTGAAGCATCCTGAAAACACCGCGTCGGCATTGGTCATCGAATCGATGAAGGCGGGCGGCGAAAACCCAATTTCGCAAAATTAGGAAAACGGTTCGCAATCTTGCGATGCCCCGGAAGGGCCTCAGACAGCGAGTTTTTTTCGCTGATAGCGAAAGGTGTGGTGGTTGAGCCCCAGCAGTCGGGCGGCCCGGCTTTCGTTGCCGTCGGTGCGTCTGAGAGCTTCGTGAATGTAGAAGCGTTCCATGGCGGCCAGGGCGGCCGCCAAATCCATGCCTTCATCCGGCAGAGGGGCGAATCCGGTTTCCAGGGCGGTCGGCGGCGTCAGGCCCAGCATGTCCACCTCGATGTGCTCGCCCTCGGCCAACAGCACGGCCCGCTCGATGACGTTGCGCAGCTCCCGCACATTGCCGGTCCAGGCATGGCCCTCCAGCGCCTGAACCGCCCCGGGGCCCAGATCCCGGACCCACTTGCCGAACTTCTGGTTGAAGACCTCGATGAAATGCCGGGCCAATGGCAGGATATCGCCTGAACGGGCGTTCAAGGCCGGAACGGTCACCCGGATCACCCCGAGGCGAAAGTAGAGGTCGCGGCGGAAGCGGCCGTCGGCCATGAGCGCATCCAGGTCCTGATTGGTGGCTGATACCACCCGGGTGCGGATGGTGTGCCGCTGGGTGCCGCCGACCCGGTAGAATTCCCCGGTTTCCAGGAAACGCAGCAGCTTGGCCTGGGCCGCGGCGTTCAAATCTCCGATCTCGTCGAGAAACAGGGTGCCCCCGGCGGCGGCCTCGATCAGTCCCGGCTTGGTTTGCGCCGCCCCGCTGAAAGCGCCCTTTTCGTAGCCGAACAGCTCGCTTTCGATGAGCTCGGTGGGGATCGCCGCGCAGTTGACCGCCGTGAACGGTCCCTTGAAGTTGGGGCTCTGGTAGTGGATCGCACCGGCGATCAGCTCCTTGCCGGTGCCGGTTTCTCCCAGGATCAGGACCGGGGTGTCCGGACTTTGGGCTACGCGCCCCACGAAGGCCATCACCGCCTGGATGGTATCGCTCTCACCGATGAAGCAGGGGATGTGCTCCTCGAGGTAGCGGGCCTGGAGAGCCTGGACATCCCGACGCAGGCGCACCGTGGCCAGGGCGTTATCGATGGCCCGCGTCAGCGCGTCCATTTTCAGCGGCTTGGTGATGTAATCCCACGCGCCCTGCTTGACGGCCGCGACCACGGTGGAAATATCCCGGTCGGCGGTGATCATCACCACCGGCAGATTTGCATCGTGCCGCCTTATCCGCGCCAAGGCCTCCAATCCGCCCATGCCGGGCAGTCCGATGTCCAGCAGCACTAGGTCGGGCGCCATGCGGCCCAGGGCGGCCAGGGCCGGTTCCGCCGCCTCGAAGGCCACCACCTGGTAGCCATCCTCCAGGGCCGCGGCAATGGCTTCGCCGATCAGCGATTCATCGTCGATGACCAGAATCACGGGCCGCCGCATACCACATTCCTGTCCGCCGCCGGCAGATCGATGACGAAACGGGCCCCCCCGCCGCGCCGACTGCCGGCGGTCAGAAAACCGCCGTGGTCGGCGATGATCCGCCGGCTCAGATTCAGTCCGATCCCGGTGCTGTTGCCCTTGGTGGTATAAAATGGATCGAAGATCACCTCACGGCGCCGGACCGGGATGCCCGGCCCATTGTCGGCCACGGCCACGCGAACCCGTTTCCCTGAAGACCAAGAGGTGATGTGGATCTGTTTATCAACCGGTTCGGCCTTCAACGCATCCACCGCATTGGTGATCAGGTTGAGGATCACTTCTTCGATCAACTGGGGATCCAGCCGGCAGACGGGCAGGTTGGAGGCGAGCCTGAGCTCGAGCCGGATGGCGTTCTTGCGCAGCGTGGCCATGGACAGGTCCACCGCCTCGCGGATCGCTTTGTTGACATCCCCGAGCACCAGTTGAGGGCGGCCGGGGCGGGCGAAATCCAGAACCCGTTTGACCACCGACTCGATCTTTTGAGACGCCGAGCGCAACTGCTGGAGGATCTGTCGGGTCTTGTCATCCACCCCGTCGTGCTGGACAAGACGCATCTCCAGCGCATCGAGGTAGATATTGATGCCCGAAAGGGGATTGCGGATCTCGTGGGCAATGCCGGCGGCCACCCGTCCCAGGCTGGTCATCTTGTCCTGGATCCGCAGCAGATGCTCCATCTGACGCATCCGTGTAATATCCATCATGTTGACCAGAAGGGCGTCGCGGCCCTGGTAGCGGATGGGACTGGTGCGGCAGTTGACCCACTTGAAGCCGTCGCCGGAAGGGGTGCCGCTGGAGGGAAAGAATCGAAAGTCGATTTCGCTGCAATCTGCCTTGCCCGTGAGGCACTGACGGTGAAAGGCGTCAACCTTAACCACATCGTCCGGATGGATGCTGGCGGTATCCGCCAGCTTGCTCGACCGCGGCAGGGGGCCCAAGAGACGTTTCATTTCAGGGTTTTGATAGACCACCTGGCCGTCCTGGACGATGGAAATTCCGGTGAGGGCGCCTTCCACCAAGGCGCGAAAACGGCGCTCGCTCTCGCGCAGGGCGTCTTCCTTCGATAGGCTTGGAGGCGCTGGTGAAATCATGTAATCAACCCGCCTTCCACCGTCCGGCCGTGTTCCGGCCAATCTGTCGGCGCAATGATGGGACCGCCTTGAGCATTGATGATATAGACACGGAGCGATTCCTTGACAAGTCC
>JAQVTF010000097.1:0-10695 GCA_028700185.1 Desulfobacteraceae bacterium
GTGCCCGGGGTGCTGGCCCATCGGGCATGACGATAGCTGGTATTCATCCCTATCGCCGCCACGGACGGCGGGGCTGTCTTTGGCAACAAAAACCGTTTCGTTTCAACCCGGAACCTTTCAATGGTGGCTTACTCAAGGAGGAAACACGCATGAAACGCACATTACTCGGTCTCATGGGCCTCGCGGTGATCTTCACGCTGGCCTTTCAGGGGATTGCAAGCGCCAAGACCTACACGTTTCGCCTCCAGTGCGTCTATCCGGAAAAAGCCCACATGGGACAGACCACCCAGTTTTTTGCCGACCGCGTCAAGGAACTGACGGACGGCAACGTTCAGATCAAGGTCTTCACCCCGGATCAGTTGGTGAAAACCAACGAGGCCTTCGATGCCATGGCCAAGGGGATGATCGATGCCTATTCGGGCAGTATGCTCTATTTTGCCGGCTACGTGCCCGAGGTCAACTGCGAGTGGCTGCCCTTCGGCTGGGCCAATTCCAAGGAAGTCCAGGAGATGTACGAGCACCACGGCTGGCTCGATCTGATGCGCGAGGCTCTCAAGAAGCACAAGGTCCATTACGTGGCCCCCATGTGTTGCGGCGACATGGGATTGCTGACCAAGTTCCCGGTGCATCAGCTCGCCGACATGAAGGGACGCAAGATCCGGGCCGTCGGCATGGAGGGAAAAATCGTTGAGGCTTTGGGAGGTTCCCCGGTCGCCCTCTCCGGCGCCGAGCAGTACATGGCGTTGAGCCGGGGGACGGTGGACGGGACCGATTACCCCTTCTACACCATCGAGAATTACAAGTTCTACGAGGTGGTGAGCCACATCATCCGCCCGGGACTTCATACCCCGGGGGTGATCGAAATCCTCTTCAACCAGAAATCGCTTGAAAAACTGCCGGATAATTACCGCGCCGCCATTGATGAGGCCGGCTGGGATGCCTTCTTGAGGACAGTCGCCCTGAGCCCCCAGTGGGACGAGGGCGGATACCAGACCTGCCGTGAGAAAAACATCGAGATCATCGATCTGGCCCCGGAGGCTGTGAACCAGTTCCGCAAGGCGACCCTGCCGCTCTGGGACGAAATCGCTTCCAAGAGCGAGGTCAGTGCCAAACTGGTTGACAGCCTGAAGCACTATCTGACCCAGAAGGGGATCCAGATGGATTGAAGAATCCAGCCGTGAGGAAGCCGTCCGGCCTTTGGCGGCCCCTGGCTTGCCAGGCGCCCCGAGGATCGGACGGTTTCGAAAGGAGCCGCGCATGCAGCGATGGGTTCAATTCATCGACCGTCTCAATATCGCCATCGGGAAATTATCGGCGTTTATCCTTCTGCCGCTGATCGCCATTCTGATCTACGAGGTGTTTTGCCGGTATTTTATCAATTCGCCGACCAAATGGTCCAACGAAATCAGCCAGTACTTGCAGGTGGCGGTGGTCATGCTGGGCAGTGCCTACTGCCTCGCGGCGGACGATCATGTCCGCATGGACGTGTTCTACAACAATTTCAGCCCCCGGAAACGGGCCGTCGTTGAATTACTCTCCTTTTTTTCCGTTCTGATTTTTGCCTCGGCCATTGTCTGGTACGGGGGAGAGCTTTGCTACGACGCCCTCGTTCATGACAAGCGATCCAGCACCATCTTGGAACTGCCGTTGTTCCCGTCCATGGTGCTCGTACCGATCGGGGCTTTTCTTCTTTGGCTTCAGAGCCTGTCAAGGGGCTTGCGCGGTTTGATGACGCTCATTGCGCCGGCATCAAGCTCAGGAAAGGACGTTTGAGTATATGGAACCAGGTCTGTTGGGCATCATCGTTTTGAGTGTCATGATCCTCATGCTCAGCCTGGGGATCCCCATTGCCTTTACGCTGTGCAGCATCACCACGGTGGGGGTTTTGGCGACCTGGGGGCCGAGCGGCCTCTACCTGCTCTTCAATACCGCTTATGCCGAATCGACCAGTTTTTTACTGCTGGCCGTTCCCCTTTTCATCTTCATGGCCAACCAGTTGAAGTTCAGCGGAATGGGGGATGACCTCTACGAAATGGTGTACCGCTGGATGGGCAACTTGTCGGGAGGACTGGCCATCGGCACGGTGGTCATCTGCGCCATCTTCGCCGCCATGGCCGGAATCAGCTCCGTGGCCACCATCAGCATGGGACTCATCGCCCTGCCGTCGATGCTCAGCCGCGGCTACGACAAGAACCTGGCGGTGGGAAGCATTTCGGCCGGAGGGGCCTTGGGAATCTTGATCCCTCCCTCCATCATCATGATTCTCTATGGTGCCATGACCGAAGTGTCGGTGGGCAAGCTCTTCATCGGAGGCATCATCCCGGGTTTTCTGCTGTGCCTGGTCTTCATCGGCTATATCGTCGTGCGAACCCTCTTCAACCGAAACCTCGCCCCTCCCGTGGCGGAGCGCTACTCCTTCAGGGAAAAGCTGATGGTGTTGAAGAGTGTCTTTCCGCCCATTTTTCTGGTTCTACTGGTTCTGGGGGTGATTTACTTCGGCATCTGCACCCCCACCGAGGCCTCGGCCGTGGGGGCTTTCGGCGCCATCGTTTGCGCCGCGCTGCAAAAAAAGCTCACCTGGAAAAATCTGAAAGAGTCCCTCTGGTCCACCACCAAACTGACGAGCATGGTCTTCTGGTTGATCATCGGGGCCAACGCCTTCGCCCATTTTCTGGCTTTCACCGAGATTCAGGGGTTGATCAAGGACGGCGTCCTGGCCTTGGATGTTTCGCGTTGGATGATTTTGATTGCCATTCAAGGGATTTATTTCCTTTTGGGCATGTTTTTGGATCCCGCCGGTATTCTCATGTTGACGACCCCGCTCTTTGTGCCGATCATTATTGAACTGGGGTTCGATCCCTTGTGGTTCGGGATCCTTTTTACCCTGAATATGGAGATGGCCTACGTCACGCCGCCCTTTGGTTTCAATCTGTTTATCATGAAAAGTATCGTCCCGCCGGAAATCAAGATGGCGGATATCTATCGTTCCATTATCCCCTTTGTGCTTTTGCAGGCGCTGACTCTGGTGCTGATCATGATCTTTCCGGCGCTGGCCACCTGGCTGCCCAACCTGATGATTGGTGGGTAGATGTTTTCAAAAAAAATCGAAAGTGCAGTGGTGGCATGAATCATCATTTCCTGGAGAAACAACTATGATTGCAGCGGTGAAGACCATTCTTTTCGCTTCGGATCTATCATCCAATGCACGTTATTTTTTTGGTTATGCCATGGAAATGGCAAGCCGTTACCAAGCCCGCATCGTTATTCTGCACGTGATGGAGGAGACCCCTCCGGGAACGGCCCATCGTGTTGAAACAGCCTTTGGAGAAGAACTTTATGCCGATCTGAAGAAACGGAAAACCGATCATGCACGCCATATCCTGATCAACAAGAGAACCGAGGCGCTGGTGGCCGAGGAAACCATCGGTCGGATGTGTGAAGCGGTGCAATCCAGCTCCGAGGCGGATTTTCAGAAAGTGGTCATCGATGAAATCATGGTCACCGAGGGACAGGTCGCGGATGAAATCCTGACGGTGAGCCAAGCAAAAAATTGCGCCGCGATCGTCATGGGGGGCCCGCGGTCGGGGTTGGCAGAAGGCGCATTTTCAGGGAGCGTGCTGCGCAGAGTTCTGAGAAAAACCAACAAGCCGGTGTTGGTGATCCCTTGGCCTGACAAGAAAACCAAGACAAAGTGAACGGTTTGTCGGACTGGATCTTGAAAACCCAAAGAGGAACATGATGATGGAAAACATCAGAATCGAAGAATCGGAGCATATCGCCTTAATTACCATCGACCATCCTCCGGCCAATGCCTGGGACCTGAACACCATGATGGCCTTCGAAGAAGCGATCAACGCCGTCGAAGCGTCCGATACCGTTCGGGTCGTCATGATCACCGGTGCCGGCCAGAAGTGTTTTTCAGCCGGTTTTGACGTCCGCGATGCCGGTAATGCCGATAAAATCAGCCCGTTGGGGCGCTCGTTGTGGCGTCGCATCGACCGCTTCGCCAAACCGGTCATCGCGGTGATCAACGGCTTCGCCCTGGGGGGCGGACTGGAGTTGGCCATGTCCTGCCATTTTCGCATCATGACCAACGACCCCAAAGCCACGGTGGGGCTTACCGAGTTGAATTTGGGCATTATCCCCGGCTGGGGCGGCACCCAGCGCCTGCCGCGCCTGGTGGGACGCGCGCGCGCGCTGAACATGATCCTGTTCAGTGAGCGGATCGGCGGTGAAGAAGCCTTGGCCATCGGCCTGGTGGACCGCGTGGCCGCTCCGGAGAAACTGATGGAAGAGGCGTTTGCCTTTGCCCGCCAACTGGCCGAACGGCCGCCGATTGCGGTGGGCTGCGTGCTCAAGGCGATTTCCGCCGGCCTTTATGAAGGCCTGGATATCGGTCTCCGGGTCGAAGCGGAAGGCAGCACCATTGTGCGCGGTACCCAGGACCGGCAGGAAGGGTTTACCGCCTTTTTGGAAAAACGGAAGCCGCGCTTCACTGGTCGTTGAACCAAGGCCACCCGCATTCAAGATACCGGGTCGGCGCCCATCGAGCGGGCGACCTACTGGCCCTCCTGCCCAACGCATTCAGGGCGGATTGACAAAACAATCTAGACGATGCCCCAGAAAGGTGGGTCATGCCACATACGCTTTCCGGCGAATTTGAACGGTTGCGTCTTCAGGTTCGCCATTTCGTGCAAGAGGAACTGGAGCCGATTTCCCTGGCGGTTGAAACGCAGGGACAAATTCCTGAACCGATCGTTGACCGGATGCGCCAGATGGGCCTTTTTGGCATGCCGATCCCCAAGGCCTACGGCGGCCTCGGCTTGACGACCCTCCAGGAGGTCATGATCTACGAGGAAATCACCCAGACCAACGGTTGCTATCGATCGCGAATCGGTACCAGCAACGGCATCGGTTCCATGGGGATCGTCTATGACGGCACCGAAGCGCAAAAAGAGTTCTATTTGCCACGCATCGCTTGCGGGGAATGGAGCTCGGCCTTTGCGCTCACTGAACCCAATGCCGGTTCGGATGCGAGCAACATCGCCACCACCGCTGTTCTGGATGGTGACCATTGGGTCCTCAACGGCAACAAGATCTTCATCACCAACGCGGACCAAGCACAACTGTTTACCACCATCGCCGTCACCGACGAAGAAAAGCGCGCCCGCGGCGGTGTGACGGCTTTCATCGTTGAAAGGGGGATGCCGGGCTTTTCCATCGGTGCGGCGGACGTCAAGATGGGGTTGAAAGGCTCTCATACCAACGAGCTGATCTTCAAAGACTGCCGGGTCCCCGCCGAGAATGTCATCGGCGGAATGCCGATGGTGGGCCAAGGGTTCAAGACCGCCATGCGCGTCTTGGACAAGGGGCGTCTCTGCATGGCGGCCTGCGCCTTGGGGGCGGCCCAAAAGATCATGACCCTGTGCATCCAGCGGATGCGGGAGAAGCGTCAGGCCAGCACCGCCGGAACCTCCTCCCAGGCTGCCGAATTCATGCTGGCGGATATGGCGACCCAGATTTTTGCGGCTCGCCAGATGCTTTATCAGGCGGCCCGGCTCCGGGACGACGGCCGGCAGATTACCAGCGAAGCCTCCATGACGAAGATTTTTTGTACCGAAATGGCGAGTCGTGTCGCTGATCATGCACTGCAAATTTTCGGGGAAGAAGGCCTTTTGACGGTGCATCAGATCGAGATCCTGCTGCGGGACGTGCGGTTGTACCGGATCTATGAAGGCACCAGCGAAATTCAGAGACTGATTGTTTCCCGGGGGCTGTTGAAATCGTAGCACACTTTTTCCCAATGATTGTCGCCGGTAGAGCTTTCAATCTCCTCAAAAGGGACCCAAGCGCCAGGAGCGGATCGTGATCTTTCAAATCGACAAATCCCAGCAGCAAATCGAAAAAGCGGTGGATGATTTTGCCCGGGGAGAATTCAAAAAGGAAGTGGTGGCCCAGTTGGCGGAAAGCCGACAATTTCCTGAAAAAATATGGAAAAAAGCCTGCCATTTGGGGTTTGTGGGGATCCATTTCCCCGAGTCGTTCGGTGGGGAAGGCCTGGGGATGGTGGAAAACGTGCTGGTGACCGAACGGTTGTGCCGCGCGGATTCCTCCGTCGGCGCCTGCGTGTCCAGGGCGGGGTATGCCACTGAATTCATTCTCCGTTTTGGAAATGAAAGCCAGAAGAAAAAATGGCTGCCCAAAGTCGCTCAAGGCAAAATTATCACCGGCGGCGCCTTCCTGGAACCGGGAGATGACGACCCCATCGGTGCCTGTGGCACCACGGCGGTCAAGGAGGGCAATGAATGGGTCATAAACGGCGTTAAATCCTTTGTTCTCAACGCCGGGCCGCTTTGCGGGGTTTATGTGGTGTTGTGCAACACCGGCGAGGCGGATTCCGATAACCATTTGAGCACTTTTCTGGTGGAGGCGGACCGCGCCGGGGTGACTGTCGCCGACGCCGGGCCGGTGCTGGGACTTCGATCCATGCGCATCGGAACGGTGGGCTTCGAGCAGGTGCGCGTGCCGCTGGATCACCTGGTGGGCAGCGAGAACGCGGGACGCGCCCAGGTCTTGGCCTGCCGGAGCGAGCGTCGCATCCAGGCGGCGGCGGAACTGTTGGGAATTGCGGTGGGCGCCTTCGAGCGTGCTTTTCAACACGTCGCGCAGCGGGAACAGTTTCGTCGCAAGATTATCGATTTCCAGGTGACCCGGCAAAAATTGGGCGACATGGCGACCCGGATTCAGGCCGCCCGCCTGCTGACCTACCAGGCGGCGTCGTCCCTGGACCAAGGCGGTGCCAGCGAGAAATTGAGCGCCATGGCCAAATTGCAGGCTACCCGGACGGCGTTGGTGGTTTGTGATGAAGCGGTGCAGTTACTGGGGGGGTACGGCTATGTCCAAGAGTATGAGGTGGAGCGCTTTTTCCGGGACGCCAGAGCCCTGGGGGCCCTCGATGGCACCCAGATCGCCCAGAAGAACATCATCGCTGAAGGCATCGTGAAGGCCAAGGGAAGCCTGTCGATTTCATAAGACAAAAAATCGGCTCGAGAAAGACTGCGCTGTTGGCGAAGCTCCCGGTAATGATCAAAAGTCGGCGCGTTCCCTTTTTTCATGGGTGGCTTGTCGTCGCGGGATTGTTTGGCGTGGCCCTTCTGGGGCCGATGGGCCGCTATATCCTGACATCGCTGTTTCCCTTTGTCATGCAGGATCCCGGCTGGTCCCGCGACACCATCGGTTTGGCATTCACCATCCATTTCTGGGCTTACGCAATCTTTGCCCTTGTCATCGGCAGGCTGTTGGATCGGATCGGCGGCCGAGCCATCATTCTGGCCGGCGGCATCCTGATGCTCTTCGGCCTGATCGGCCTGTCCCGGGTCGAGACGGTTTGGCAGTTTTTTTTGATCTTCGGCATTGTCCTGGCCGCAGCCGTTTCGATGACCCATTTCGTTCCCAACACGGCCATTGTCCGAAAGTGGTTTGTCAAAAAGGCCGGGCTGGCCACCAGCCTCGTGACCGTTGGAACGGTGGTGGGCATCGGCGTCCTGCCACCGGTTGTCAGCCGGCTGGGGGTTCTGGCCGGTTGGCGCACCGCCTGTCTCATCTGCGGTATCGTCATCGGCGGCCTGATCATTCTCATCGCCCTGTTCCTGGTCCGAAATACACCGGAGTCCATGGGGCTGTTCCCGGACGGGGAGATGCCCCAAGCCGATCCGTCCCGGCCGGAGGACGGGGACAGTCCCCAAGGTGCGAACCGGGTTTCTTCATCCCTTGGCATGATGCCCGGCAAGGCTTTGAGAACAAAAAATTTCTGGTATTTTTTCATCGTTTATTCCGTTACGGGCATCCCCCTTCAAGGGATTTTGAGCCATGCCATCGTCTGGGCCGTGGAGGTGGGCGTCTCGGAGATCAATTCCGGGATGGTTCTCGCCGCACTGGCCATCCCGTCCATCCCCATTCGGATTCTGGCCGGAAGCCTGGGCGACCGGTTTGGGAAACGCCGCATGCTCATCATTTCCAACCTGTTCACCGGCCTGATCTGGATGGCCGGCTACTACATCATTGAAGACAGCACGTCTTTTTTTGTCTTCATCGTTGTGCTGGGATTTTTCTACAGCGCGCCATTTTCGCTCTACACGCCATTTCTCGGCGATATTTTTGGCAGACACGCCGTGGGGACCTTGACAGGGGCGATCACTCTGGGGCATGGCATCATCGGAGGGGTTGGCCCCTATCTGTGGGGTTGGCTGGCGGACACCACCGGCTCCTACGCGGTGAACTGCCTCATTTCCGCCGGATGCTATGGCATCGTGACCGTTTTCATCTGGATGATACGGCCGGGGGAAGCAACTGTTAAAGCATAAAAATATCGGGTTGATATCGAATCAATGACCAAAAAAGGCCCCACTTACTACGTCTTCTACCTGATCTTTGCGCCGGATACCTGGCGCCTGGCCATCGGGGTGGCGGCGGCCCTCTGGCTGGCCCCGATGCTCTTTACCCCGGAAATGAGCCCCGCATCCCGGGCCGTGGTCTACGTGATGTTCACCGCCATCGGCTGGGCCGGCAGCGGTGGTGTGGCCCGGTGGATCTGTCGGGGGCTCCAGAAGCTGATCCTCGGGGACCGGATGCCACGATAGAGAGACATCGCCGGTATTGCCCGTCAGGTGGACACGGCCCCCGGGAGCTGTTAAAAAACGTGCGCCCCGTGACCGTTGGGGGGGCGGATAAATGAGGGCCGACATGAAGATTCATCTGGTTTACATGACGGCGGCCAGTGCCGAGGAGGCGCGCACCATCGGCCGCGTGCTGGTGGCCGGGCGGCTGGCGGCCTGCGTCAACATCATCGCGCCGATGACCGCCATCTACATGTGGGAAGGGGCGCTGCGGGAGCAGGCCGAGGTGGTGCTCATCGCCAAGACCGTCGCCTGGAAGGTGCCGCAACTGATCGAAACGGTCCGCCGCATGCACAGCTACGCGGTGCCGTGTATCGTGACGCTGCCGGTCACCGGCGGGCACCAGCCCTTTCTCGACTGGGTGGCCAGTGAAACCCAGGTGCCGGGGGTGCCCCCGGAAGGGGCCTGAACATGGTTGCCGTCCGTGCCCTCAAAGCCGAAGCCCTGCGACGCACCTGTGATCCAAAGGCGCTGCCTTTCGCCACCACGGAAGAACTTTCCCCCCTGAACAACGTCATCGGCCAGCGGCGGGCCGTGAAGGCCATCACCTTCGGGCTCAACCTCTCGGGTTCCGGCTATCACATTTTCGCCACCGGTCCGGACGCCGCGGGCAAGACCACCATTGTGGGCGACCTGGTCCGTCGCCACGCCCGGCGTCGGCCCGTGCCCGATGACTGGTGCTTGGTGCACAACTTCACCGATCCCCACCGGCCCAGGATCCTGCGTCTAACCGCGGGCAAGGGAGGGGCCCTGGCCGAGGGGATGGACCGGTTCATCGATGACCTGCGCCAGCGGCTGCCGCGGGTGGCCCACGCCCGGGCTTACCAGCAGCGACGGGCCGCCATCGAAAGAGAATACCAACAAAAGACCGAAGCGCTGCTCGCCGAGATCGAAGGCAAGGCGGCGGGCCTGGGGCTGGGGATCAGCCGCACCGACGAGGGGATCGTGCCGGTGGTGCTCGCCGACGGCGCGCCCATGTCCCAAGAGCAGTTCCAGGCCCTTCCAAAAGCCCGGCGCGATGAGATCCAACGCGGCGTGCAGCGGGTTCATCAGGCCATCAACGCGGCCGATCGAAAGGCGGACCGGGCCGGCCAGAAGATGAGCACGGCCCTGGAACGCCTCCGGACCGAGGCCGTCTGCAAGCTGGTGCGCGAACGGATCCAGCCGTTGCACGCCGGTTTCGCCAAGCTGGCGCCGGTATCGGCTTTTCTCGAGGCGGCCAAGGCGGATCTGTGCCGGCAACTGGAACGTTTCGTCGACCTGGAGGCTTCGGGTGAAGCGGAGGCCGATTCCCCCGATGACGAGCTTTTCAGGCGCTATCGGGTCAATCTGCTCGCCGATCGGCAATCGCTGGCCGGGGCGCCGGTGGTCTTCGAGCCCAATCCCACCCATGCCAACATCTTCGGCCGCATCGAACGTCGCCGTACCGAAGGGGCGGTGGAAACTGATCACCTGCTGGTCCAGGGCGGGGCTCTGCTGGAAGCCAACGGCGGGTATCTCATCCTGGAGATCGAATCGGTGCTCAACGCCGACTCGGTCTGGGAAACCCTCAAACGGACCCTGGCCAACGGCCGCCTCATCATCGAAGACACCGGGGCCGCCGGCATCGGCACTTCGGCCTTGCGGCCCGCGCCCATCGACCTAGAAGTCAAGGTCATTCTGCTGGGTGGCTGGGAGCCGTTTTACCTGTTGCAGAACTATGACTCACGGTTCAACAAGCTATTCCGGGTGAGGGCGGATTTCGACGACGAGGTGCCCCGCAGCGCCGCCAGCGTTCGCCAGTACGCCCGTTTCGTGTCCCGGGTATGCCGGGAGGAAGGGCTGCGACCCTTCAGCGCCGCAGCGGTGGCCGCCGTGGTGGAGCAGGGCCAGGTCCTCACCGGAGACCAGCGCAAGCTGTCGCTGCGCCTGGGGCTCATCGGGGGGCTGCTCAAGGAGGCCGACTACTGGGGCCGGCAGGACCGATCCGCCACCGTCGAGGCGATCCACGTAGAGCGGGCCCTCGAACAGCACCGGTTCC
>JAQVTF010000097.1:10705-11662 GCA_028700185.1 Desulfobacteraceae bacterium
GGCACAACCTCAGCGAGGAGAAGATCCAGCAGGCCTATTTGGACGGTACGATTCTCATCGACGTGGACGGCGCGGTCATCGGCCAGGTCAACGCCCTGGCGGTTTACGAGATCGGCGAACTGGCCTTCGGCCGGCCCACCCGCATCACCGCCGAGGTCTATGCCGGAGAGGCGGGGGTGCTCAACGTGGAACGGGAGGCCGACCTGTCCGGTTCCAGCCATGACAAGGGGGTGATGATTCTCTCCGGCTGGCTGGGCCGCACCTTCGCCCGGCGCTACCCCCTCAACCTGTCCATCAGCATCACCTTCGAGCAGAGCTACAACGGCATCGACGGTGACAGCGCCTCGTCCAGCGAACTCTACGCCGTGCTCTCCAGCCTGGCCCAGGTGCCGATTCGACAGGGGATCGCCGCCACCGGCTCCGTCAACCAGAAGGGGCAGATCCAGGCCATCGGCGGGGTGAACGAGAAGATCGAAGGCTATTTCGAGGTCTGCCGCGCCAAGGGACTCACCGGAGCCCAGGGGGTGACCATTCCCCGGTCCAATGTCGCCAACCTCATGCTCAACGCCGAGGTGGTGGAGGCGGTGCGCCAGGGCCAGTTTCATGTCTGGGCCGTGGAAACAGTGGACCAGGGCATCGAAATCCTCACCGGGATGCCGGCCGGCCGACCCGATGCCGAGGGGGTCTACCCCGCCGGCACCCTCTATCACCGAGTCCAGGAAAACCTGGCCGCCCTGCGCCGCTCCGCCGGTGCCTCCACCTGAACGGCCGATGACGGCAGGACCTCGTCAAAGTTTTGCGATGATCCTTTCGAGGTTTTTTCCGGTTTAGGCCCTCCTCCCGCCTATGTTCTCAACTGCAGATCCCTCGTCGCTGACGCTTTTCTGAGTGACTAAAAATTAGTGACTAAAATTACGAGTGACTAAAAATTAGTGACTAAAATTACGAGTGACTAAA
>JAQVTF010000259.1 GCA_028700185.1 Desulfobacteraceae bacterium
ACGGCGCAGATCGCCGAGACCTCCACCCGCGCATCCTTGGGCAACCGGGCCACCTGGACGCATTCCCGGGCCGGCGGCGCTTCCCGGAACACCTCGGCGTAAACGGCGTTGAAACGCGCGAAGTCTTCCATGTCCTTGAGAAAGCAGGTGCACTTGACCACGTCGGCCGCCGTGAACCCCGCCGCTTCGATGATGGCCACCAGGTTGGCCAGCACCTGGCGGCTCTGGGCCTCGATCTCGTCGCCGACGATGCCGCCGCCGACCGGGTCCATGGGGATCTGCCCCGAAACGAAGAGCAGGTTTCCCAGGCGTACCGCTTGGCTGTAAGGGCCGATGGCCGCCGGGGCCTTCGGGGTGGAAACGATGGTTTTCATGCCAGGCCTCTTTCTCTCGCCGGTTGTCCGTTGGGCTGAGGGCGTTCAATTCCGGGCGGGATTTCCATCCCCCCTCGCTTGGCCCTCGCGGTTTGGCGCCATTCTACGTTACCGCCCCGGGCATTGTAAAGCGGCCCGGCGAATAATTGCGGCCATAAAAAAAGCCCCGCGCGCCGAAGCGCACGGGGCCTTGATTGCGGATTGAAAGGAACGGATCAATACATGTCGTCATCCATTCCGCCGCCCGGCATGGCCGGGGCGTTTTTCTTCTTTTCCGGCTTCTCGCTGATCATGGCCTCGGTGGTGAGCATCAACCCGGCCACCGACGCGGCGTTCTGGACGGCAAAGCGGGTCACCTTCGTCGGATCGATGACCCCGGCGGCCACCAGGTTCTCGTAGGTCTCGGTGGCGGCGTTGAAGCCGAAGTCGTCCTTGCCCTCCCGGACCTTGTTGATCACCACCGAGCCTTCCAGTCCGGCGTTGACGGCGATCTGCCGCAACGGCTCTTCGAGAGACCGGCGCAGGATGTCGATGCCCAGCTTCTCGTCTCCCTTGGCGTTGATCTTCTCCAGGGCGTCGATGCAGCGGACCAGGGTCACGCCGCCGCCGGGGACGATCCCCTCTTCCACCGCGGCCCGGGTGGCATTCAGGGCGTCTTCCACCCGCGCCTTCTTTTCCTTCATCTCGGTCTCGGTGGCCGCGCCGATGTTGATCACCGCCACCCCGCCCACCAGCTTGGCCAGGCGCTCCTGGAGCTTCTCGCGGTCGTAGTCGCTGGTGGTCTCCTCGATCTGGGCACGGATCTGGCGCACCCGGGCCTCGATATCCTGCTTGTTGCCGGACCCGTCCACGATGGTGGTGTTGTCCTTGTCGATGCGCACCGTCTTGCACTTGCCCAGGTCGTTGACGGAGATATTTTCCAGCTTGATGCCCAGCTCCTCGCTGACCACCTGACCGCCGGTGAGAACGGCGATGTCCTGGAGGATGGCCTTGCGCCGATCACCAAAGCCAGGCGCCTTCACCGCCGCCACCTTCAGGGTGCCGCGGAGCTTGTTGACGATGAGGGTGGCCAGGGCCTCGCCCTCGATGTCCTCGGCGATGATCATCAGCGGCTTGCCCATGCGGGCCGTCTGTTCCAGCAACGGCACCAGGTCGCGCATGCTGCTGATCTTCTTTTCATGGATCAGGATAACCGGCTCCTCCAGCACGGTGACCATCTTCTGGGGATCGGTGACGAAGTACGGCGAGATGTAGCCCCGGTCGAACTCCATCCCCTCCACCACCTCGAGGGTGGTCTCCATGCTCTTGGCCTCTTCCACCGTGATGACGCCTTCCTTGCCCACCTTCTCCATGGCGTCGGAAATGATCTTGCCGATGGTCTCGTCCCCGTTGGCGGATACCGTGCCCACCTGCTGGATCTCGGTCTTGTCCTTGGTGGGTTTGGAGATCTTCTTGAGCTGGGCCACGATGGCCTCCACGCCCTTGTCGATACCGCGCTTGAGGCTCATGGGATTGGCACCGGCGGCCACCAGCTTGCAGCCCTCATTGCAGATGGACTGGGCCAGGACCGTGGCCGTGGTGGTGCCGTCACCGGCCATGTCACTGGTCTTGCTGGCCACCTCCTTCACCATCTGGGCGCCCATGTTGATGAACTTGTCCTCCAGCTCGATCTCCTTGGCCACGGTCACCCCGTCCTTGGTCACCACCGGCGAGCCGAAGGATTTTTCCAGCACGACGTTGTTGCCCCGCGGGCCCAGGGTCACCTTGACGGCGTCGGCCAGCTGGTTGACCCCCTGGAGCATCTTCTCCCGGGCCTTGTTTCCGTAAACGATCGCTTTTGCCGCCATATTCTCGTTCCTCCTTAAATTCAGTCGATTACGCCGAGGATGTCATCTTCGCGCATGAACAGCTGCTCAACACCGTCGATCTTGATCTCGGTTCCGCCGTACTTGGAAAACAGGACCCGGTCGCCTGGCTTGATGTCCAAAGCGATCCGCTTGCCGTCTTCACCCATCTTGCCCGGCCCCACCGCCACGACCTTGCCCTGTTGGGGTTTTTCCTTGGCCGTGTCCGGGATGATGATACCACCGGCGGTCTTCTGCTCTTCCTCGACGCGCACAACCAGAATTCGATCGTTCAACGGTCTGATTTTCATGTCCTCTTTCCTCCAACACATTTGAAAAATTGAAAACGTTCTTCGCCGACCGGAGATCGACGAAACATTAAACCCCGGCCGTCAACTGCCAACGCGGGTCATCCGATCACCGCATCACGTGCCAGGGCATCCAAAAGCAAGACGAAACAGATTGTTCGAAGATGGAAAGGTCTGGCGTTCACCGATGTGCGCCTGCCGGAAAGCCGTCCCCAAAGTGCCCGTTCGTCGTCCATCCATGGCTTGCGTACCCGCTCAAACCGATAAAAAGGCAAACTTTTCCAACAGTTGCCAGCAATGATAATCACGGTCGTCCCGATGTCAAGCAGCCGTGCCGGCCTTTTTGA
>JAQVTF010000098.1 GCA_028700185.1 Desulfobacteraceae bacterium
GAACAGGATCGCTTCCCTGTAGATGTGCAAAAATGGGGCGATGGCAGTGTTGAGCACGGTAACGGCCTGGGTGGCCACGATGGCCAAGAGCCATCCCCCGTTGATGCCTTGAGCAATGGAGGGCTTCTCTTCCTTGGTGATCAATCCGGTGAACAAGCCGTAGATCATGCAGAACCAAAGCGCCACCGTAACGCACCACAACGCCCCGGCCACGGCGAAACGGCCGGTGAGCAGCAGGGTCTGGCTGCCCAGCACCCCGGAGGCGGCCACGGCGGTGAAAAACCCCATGCCGAGGGTATGGTCGCGAAAGTCGTTGCGGAATCGCTGGGTGAAAAACACGATCCGGGCGAGGTACATGATCCATAAAACGATGTAGGCGGCGGCGTTGATGCCAAAAAGGGCCGCTGCAATGGTATGGAACCCCTGATAGTGGGCTGCAATGGAGACGATGCCGGTGGACATCACCAGGGCGAAATAGGCCGGGTTGAGGGTTTCGACCCCGTGCACCAGTGTCCCTGACGCTTGGACCTTGCCGGGCGGCAATGTTTGCCCAGGGCGCTTTCCATCGATGCTTCCAGCGTTTTTTTTCGGTGCCATGGGCAATTCCTCCACCAAAGGTTACGCTGTTTCGGCTTTGGGATAAAAGACCGCCGTCAAGGTGCCCCCCACCATCAAGACGAGCACGGCGGTGCCTGGCAGCATGTAGGTGCGGAAGAACCGATCCGCATCCGTTTCGGTTCTCTCCCGGGCATTTGCGCCGTTGGCCGGATTGCCCGATGCGAAAGCATGCATGACGGTATTCCGGGTCACACCGGGCACCCCCGGGTTGTCTGCCGCCCATGAGATGGCCGCCGAAGTGCAAAAAAATCCCCAGATCAATGTGTTCAACAGTGACCGCGCAAGACGCCGCCCGAACCTGCCATAATCGAACCCCATCATTTTTTCTCCATCGGTGCGTGGTTCTCGGACCAGCCGCCGCGGTCAGAACTGCGTCAAGCGGCGCATCACGATGGGCCGCCGCAGCAGGTAGTAGACCGGCGCGCTCCAGATGTGCACCAGGCGGCTGAAGGGGGAAAATCCCAGTAGGGCCCAGGCCGCGGTGACATGCAGCTTGTAGCTCAGAGGCACTTCGCGCATCAGCATGGGCTCCGGGGTGAAGGTCACGATGCCGCGGATCCAGGGCGCCAGGGTGTAGAGCACGTTGTAATGGCCGAAGACCACGTTGTAGATCCCCAGGCCGCTCACCACGATCAAGGCGCCGACGGTCACGGCATCGTTGACGGTGGTCACGACCCGGACCCGCGGCTGGGTCAGACGCCGCCAGGCCAGCAGCAGGATGCCGACAAAGGCCGCCACGCCCACCGCCAGCCCGCTCCAGTAGGCCACGGTCATGTGGGCCCCGGCACTGATGCCGAAGAAATCGAAAACCCGCTGGGGGACCAGCATGCCGCCGGCGTGGCCGAAAAAGGTCAGAATGATCCCCCAGTGAAAAAGGGTGGAGCCGGCCCACAAGGACTTTTTTTCGAGAAACTCACTGGAGCGCGCCGTCCAGCCGTAGCGGTCGGTGACGTAGCGATAGGCGTGCCCCAGGACGAAGGTGGTGAGGCAAAGATAGGGAAAGACCGTGAAAACGAGCGTATAGGCAAGATCCATGGCGCTCTCCAGGTTCAGGTCAAGCGTTTTGGGAAGCCGGCCGAGGGTTCCCGTTGCCGGATGCCCCCGGCCCGGCGCAGACGCGGGCCAGCGGCGCCAGCAGGGCCGCATAGGCCGGCGCTTCGGAAGCGAGCCGCGCGACGTAGGCCGCCAATCCTTCCAGGGTCTGCCACACCGCCGCGCTGCCATCGGGCGCCGGGCAGATCGAGAGGAACTCGAGCATCAGGGGCAGGTAATCGGGCAGCTCACCAGTGATCGGCGCCCAGCCGGCCGCCGCATAGGTGCGCGCCAGGTTCGCCAGGGCCGCGGCCCGCGGCTCCGTGTCGCCCAGGGCGTGATGGGTCAGATTCAGGGTCAGGGCCGGGTTCATGTCGAAGGCGGCGGTGTATTTCTCCTGCCAGACCACGGGACCGTGGGACTTGATCTCTTCCAGGAAACCTTCCACCGCATCGGCCAAGGGGCCGGGCGGCATCCGGTTGGCGGCGGTCGCCATGGCCGGCAGGTCGGCGAAGAACGCCTCGTCCGGGTACTGCAAGAGCCGGGATACCAGGGCCAGGGCGTCGGCGGTCAGGGGGTTTTCCTTTCTCGTTTTCATCAGACGGCGTCTCCCAAGCCGCAGGCTCCCTGGCGCCGGAAGATGCCGTCATCGGTCACCGCCGGGGCCGTGGGCAGCACGAAACGTTCGGCCAAGGGCGCCAGGGCCAGCAGGCGGTAGATCTTTTCCACCGTGTCCGGATCCAGCTCCACCGCGTCGAGAAGTTTCGTATCGTCCCGGCCTTCGACCCTCCTGGAGCGCATGAACTCGCGCATGGCGCCCAGCCGTTTGAGGGCCAGGCGCACCGGCGCCTCGTCGCCCGCGGTGAGCAGGTTGGCCAGGTAGGCAACCGGGATGCGCAGCCGGTCCAGGGCGTCGACGGTCTCTTCGGATGCCACCCGGCTGGCCACCGGGCTCAACGGCGGCACGTACCAGACCATGGGCAGGGTGCGAAACTCCGGGTGCAGGGGCAAGGCCAGGCGCCACTCTTTGATCAGGGCATTGACCGGCGAATGCCGGGCCGCCGCCAGGACGTTTTCGGCGATTCCCTGGGACCGGGCGGCCCGTTGGACTTCTGCATCCCGGGGATCCAGCAGCAGGTCGAGGTGGGCCGGGTAGATTTGCCGGGGGTCGGGCGTGGCCGCGGCCGCGGTCACCCGTTCGGCATCGTAGAGCAACACGCCCAGATAGCGGATGCGGCCCACGCAACTGTGGGCGCAGAGGGTCGGCAGCCCCGCTTCCAGGCGCGGGTAGCAGAGGATGCATTTTTCCGCCCGGCCGGTCCGCCAGTTGAAGTAGACCTTCTTGTAGGGGCAGCCCGAGACGCAGTAACGCCAGCCGCGGCAGCGCTCCTGGTCCACCAGCACGATCCCGTCCTCGGCGCGCTTGTACAGCGCCCCGGACGGGCAGGAGGCCACGCAGGCCGGATTGAGGCAGTGCTCGCAGAGCCGCGGGAGCCAGAACATGAACACGTCGCGAAACTGGAGATAGGCGTCCATCTCCAGGCCGCTGAAATTCGGATCGCCGGGCCCGGTTTCGGCCAGGCCGGCCAGGTCGTCCTCCCAGTTGGGCCCCCACTTGGGGTCCATCGGTTCGCCGGTCAACTGCGAGCGCGGGCGCACCGAGGGCTGGTGGCGGCGCCGGGGGCTGTCGATGAGCCGCTGGTAGTCGTAGTCCCAGGGCTCGTAGTAGTCGTCGATGGTCGGCAGGTCCGGGTTGTGGAAGATGTTGAGGGCCTTGTGAGTCCTGCCGCCGGCCTTGAGCCGCAGGTGGACGTTTTCAAGTTCCCATCCGCCCCGGTGCCGCTCCTGGTCCTCCCACTGTTTGGGATACCCGATGCCCGGCTTGCACTCGACGTTGTTGAACCACATGTACTCGGCGCCCGGGCGGTTGGTCCACACGTTCTTGCAGGGAATGGAGCAGGTGTGGCAGCCGATGCACTTGTCCAGGTTCAACACCATGGCGATTTGCACGCTAATCTTCATACCAGTCCACCTCCCCCGCCTTGCGCACCACGATCATCTCGTCGCGCTGGGCGCCGATGGGTCCGTAGTAGTTGAAGCCGTAGCTGAGATGGGCGTAGCCGCCGATCATGTGGGTCGGCTTGACCAGGATGCGGGTGACGCTGTTGTGGGTGCCGCCGCGTTTTCCCGTGCGCCGCGCTCCGGGCGTGTTGATGAGCCGTTCCTGGGCGTGGTACATGAACGCCTTGCCCGGCGGGATCCGCGGGCTCACCACGGCCTTGGCCATCACCACCCCGTTGACGTTGAAGCATTCCACCCAGTCGTTGTCGCGTACCGCGATCTTGCCGGCGTCCTCGTCGTTGAGCCATATCGCCTCCCCGCCGCGAAAGAGGGTCAGCATGGTCAAGGTGTCCGAGTAGGTGCTGTGGATGGACCACTTGGAATGGGGGGTGAGATAGTTGAGCACGATCTCCTTGCCCGGCTCGCGCGCCAATCGCGTCGAAGCGAAGGCGTGGGCCTCCAGGGGCGGCCGGTACAGGGGCAGGTGCTCGCCGAAGTCGCGCATCCAGGGATGATCCTGGTAGAACTGGGCCCGGCCGGTGAGGGTGCGGAAGGGGACCTTTTGCTCGATGTTGATGACAAACGGCGAGTAGCGTCGGGTCTCGGATTCGATGCCGCTCCAGATGGGCGAGGTGATGATCTTGCGCGGCTGCACGGTGAGATCGTCGAAACGAAAGCGTTCCCCCTGACGGGGCGTGCTGAGATGGCGGAGCGGCATGCCGGTGCGCTTTTCCAGCACTTTCCATGACTTGACCGCTGTTTCGCCGTTGGTCTCGGGGGCCAACATCAGGATGGTCTCCGCAGCCTGCCTGGCCGTTTCCATCACCGGTCGGCCCCGGCTCACGCCATCTTCGGCCACCGTGCCGAGAGATGCCTTGAGGGCTTCGACTTCCTCGACGGCCGGCCACATGATCCCCTTGGCGCCGACGCCCACCGTTTCGGCAAGCGGCCCCAGGGCCGTCATCATCTTGTAGACGTTGGGATAATCGCGGGTCACCACCGCCAGGGCCGGCAGGGTGCGCCCCGGCACCGGTTCGCATTCGCCCCGGCGCCAGTCACGCACCTCGGCCTGGGCGATCTCGCCGGGGCTGTCGTGCATCAGGGGGGTGGCCACGAGATCCTTTTGGGGGCCGAGGTGCTTTTCAGCCAGGCGCGAAAAGGCACGGGCGATGGTTTTGAACTGCTCCCAGTTGGTGCGCGCCTCCCAGGGCGGGTCGATGGCCGGGTTGAAAGGGTGAATGAACGGGTGCATGTCGGTGGTGTTCAGGTCGTGCATCTCGTACCAGCCGGCCGCCGGCAGGGTGATGTCGGCGTACATGGCGCTGGTGGACATGCGCAGCTCCATGGTCACCAGCAGATCGAGCTTGCCTTCGGGGGCCGGCTCGCGCCAGGTGATCTCTTGCGGCCGCAGGGGGCCGTCCGCGTTGAGCACGGCGTGATCTGCGCCCAAAAGGTGCTTGAGAAAGTACTCGTGCCCCTTGCCGCTGGCGCCCAGCAGGTTGGCCCGCCACAAAAAAAGGACCCGGGGGAAATTTCGGGGATGATCCGGGTCTTCCACGGCAAAGCGCAGGTTTCCGCGTTGGAGCGCTTCCACCGTATGGGCCACCACCCCTTCGTCCGTGTTCGCCCCCGCCGCCTCGGCCTCGCGCACCAGGTCCAGCGGATTGCGGTCGAACTGGGGGTAGGACGGCAGCCACCCCAGGCGGGCGGCCACGGCGTTGTAGTCGGCCATGTGAGAAGCCGCCGGGCTCCCCGCCAGGGGCGAGAGGAGGCTTGCCGGCGCCAGGGTGTCGTAGCGCCACTGGCCGCTGGCAAAGTAGTAGAACGAGGTGCCGTTTTGCAGCCGCGGCGGCCGGAGCCAGTCCAGGGCGAAGGCCACCTGGGACCAGCCCGCCTGGGGCCGCACCTTCTCCTGGCCCACGTAATGGGCCCAGCCGCCGCCGTTGACGCCCTGGCAGCCGCAGAGGGTGGTCAGGTTGACGATGGCCCGGTAGACCATGTCGCTGTGGTACCAGTGGTTGGTGCCGGCGCCGAGAAAAATCATCGACTTGCCGCGGGTCTTCTCGGCGTTGTCGGCGAACTCCCGGGCCACCCGCAGCGCATCGGCCGCCGGCACCCCAGTGATGGCTTCCTGCCAAGCGGTGGTGCAGGGTTGGGGATCGTTTTCGTCCGCCGGATAGTCGGCGGGCCATTCGGGGGCCCCGGGCAGCGGCACCCCCAGTTGCGCCGCCATGAGGTCGAAGACCGTGGTCACCTCGAGATCGCCCCGGGCCGTGGTCACGGTTTTGATGGGCACGATGCCCGCCTTGGTGCCAGGTGCGCCGGTGTCGAAGCGCGGCAGGCGGATGGTTTGCCAGACGTCGGCCTTTTGCGCCAGGCTCAACAGGGGGTCGACGAGGTTCCCGTCGGTCTCCATGTTCAGGTTCCAGCGGCCTTCCTCGTTCCAGCGGAAGCCGATGCTGCCGTTGGGGACCTTGAACCCGTCGCCATCATAGACAACCGTTTTCCAGTCTGCGTTGTTGGTCTCCACGCCCAGGTCGGCGGCCCGCAGGAAGGGGCCGGGAACGCGGCTGCCGTCGCGGTTTTCCAGGACCACCAGAAACGGCAGGTCGGTGTAGCGCTTGGCGTAGTCGACGAAATAGGGCACCTGGCGCTGGACGTAGAATTCCTCGAAAACCACCCGGGTCATGGCCATGGCCAAGGCGGCGTCGGTGCCGGCGCGAGCCGGCAGCCAGGTATCGGCGAATTTGACCGATTCGGCGTAGTCCGGGGCCACCGCCGCCACCCGGGCACCGCGGTAGCGGGCCTCGGTGTAGAAGTGGGCGTCCGGGGTACGGGTCATGGGCAGGTTGGTGCCCCAGACGATCATGTAGCTGGATTCGTACCAGTCGGCGCTCTCGGGCACATCGGTCTGCTCGCCCCAGATCTGGGGCGAGGCCGGGGGCAGGTCGCAGTACCAGTCGTAGAAGCTGATCATCGAGGCGCCGATGAGCGACAGAAACCTGGCCCCGGCGGCGTAGCAGACCATGGACATGGCCGGAATCGGCGTGAAACCAAAGACCCGGTCCGGCCCGTAGCGCTTGATGGTGGAAATCAGGGCGGCGGCCACCATCTCGGCGGCCTCCGCCCAAGTGGCGCGCACGAAGCCGCCCTTGCCGCGATCCTGCTGAAACTGGCGGCGCCGGTCCGTGTCGCCCACGATTGCTTCCCAGGCGGCCACCGGATCGGGGGTTTCAGCCAGTGCTTCGCGCCACATTTGCATCAGGCTCGATCGCACCAGGGGATACTTGAGGCGTACCGGGCTGTAGGTGTACCAGGAATAGGTGGCGCCCCGGGGGCAGCCGCGCGGCTCGTGGTTGGGAAACCCCTCGCCGCAGGCCGGGTAGTCGGTGGCCTGGGTTTCCCAGACCAGGATCCCGTCCTTGACGTAGACATCCCAGGAGCACGATCCGGTGCAGTTGACCCCGTGGGTGGAGCGAACCTTCTTGTCATACTGCCAGCGACGCCGGTAGAGGTCTTCCCACTCCCGCTGGCCGCAACGCAGCTCGACTCGGTCGTTTGGCGCCGGTTCCGGCGGACACCCCCGGGTGGCGCCCGTCGGTCGGAAAAAACGCAGCTTGCGAAGCAACGAACCATTCGGCATGCGACACCTCCAGGCGGTTTGAAGTTTCCGGCCGGCAGGGCGGCCCATGGAAATGTCAGGCTGGCTCAGAAAAGGCGTGGAATCATTGTATTGCTAAAATAAATCGAACGATGCGTCAAGCCGGGTCCCCCGCAATGCGCATGCTCGTCTAAGAAATAATTTTTTTTGGAAAATAGGGATATTTTTGAGTTTCGTCTTTGCGCCGGCGCAAAGGCAGCCCGGTTTGGGTGACCCTCCGCAGCGTGAGGCGTCGGTTTGGCGGGAAAAGTCGGTCCTCGGCCCGTCAATCCAGAATTGAATTGACACCACCGGGGCCCCTCACTATCGTCAACAACTCGAGGTTTATCGGTCCGGTGGACCGGATTGCGGGGTTCGCGAGCCGGAGCGCCGGGAACACGGAAAAGGTCCGGTTTTCGCAACGGTGAAATATCTGTGGCGGTGCATTTTGAGGCAGGGGTTGACAATGAAAAGAATACCCAATGAAGAAGATTGTGACTTTTGTCCCGCTTTTCCCGCAAAGGAATGTTTGAGTGACAACGTGGTTCCCCTCTCGCAATTCAAGCCCGGAGAAAAAGGGGTCGTTTTCCAGGCCTGCGGGGATTCGGAACTTCGCTTGAGGTTGATGGAGATGGGTTTCGTCAGGGGCTCGGAGGTCAAGGTGGTCAAGCATGCCCCGCTGAAAGATCCCCTGGAGTTCGTCATCAGGGGTTATCACGTCAGCCTCAGGAAAGAAGAAGCGGCGCACATTCTCATGGAAAAGCCCCACGGGCGGTTTGATGAGGTCACGTGATGGCGAAGCGCTTGAACATCGCTCTAGCGGGAAATCCCAATTCGGGTAAAACCACCCTGTTCAACGCCATCACCGGTGCCAGGCAGCATACCGGCAACTGGCCCGGGGTCACCGTCGAAAAAAAAGAAGGCGTTGTCCAATTCAACGGACATCAGATGAATTTGGTGGACCTGCCCGGGACTTACTCGCTGACGGCCTACTCCCTTGAAGAGCGGTTGGTCCGCCAGTTTATCGTGGAAGACCGGCCCGATGTGGTGGTCAATGTGGTGGATGCCGCCAACATCGACCGAAATCTCTACCTGACCACCCAATTGCTTGAAATGGGGATCCGCGTCATCATCGCCCTGAACATGACCGACGTCGCTGAAAAACAGGGCGTGATGATCAACGCCCGAAAGCTTTCCCGGCTGCTCGGCGTCCCGGTGATGCCCACCAACGGGAAAAAGGGGGCCGGCATCGACGACCTGCTCGGCGGGGCCCTCGAACTGGCCCAGACCGATCCTCCTTCGGACGAAAACAGGCCCATCCGTTACGCGAAGGACGTGGAGCGGGAATGCGCCGCGATTGAAAGCGAAATCCACCTCCTGCCAGAAGCCTACCAGGGGTTGCCGAAACGCTGGATCGCCGTCAAGTTGTTGGAAAACGACGAGGAGATCACCAAGGGGGTTCAGGGGCAGCCCCGATCCGAATCTCTCTTGGGGCAAGTGCGGGAAAGCCGCCATCGCCTCAGGGACCGCTTTGGCGACAAGCCCGAATTCATCCTCACCAACGCTCGCTATTCCTTTATTTCCAAGATCATCGAGCAATCGGTGCGCAGAACCATGGATGATCGGGCCACGGTGAGCGAATCCATCGACAAGGTGCTGACCCATCGTCTGTTCGGCCCTGTCATTCTGATGACGGCCCTGTATCTGGTGTACCTGTTCACCTTCCAGGGAAGCGAACCCCTCGTGAACGCGGTGGAAAGGGGGTTCTCCCGCATCGGCGATCTGGCGGCGGCGGTGATTCCCCCCGGCCCTCTGCAATCCCTTGTCGTAAGCGGTGTGATCGACGGGGTGGGCGGGGTGTTGGGGTTTACGCCGCTCATCGCCTTCATGTTCCTGGCCATCACCTTCCTGGAAGATACCGGCTACATGGCCCGCATCGCCTTCATGCTGGACCGGATTCTTCACGCTTTCGGGCTCCATGGCGCTTCCATGCTGGCCCTGATGGTTTCCGGCGGCATCGCCGGTGGTTGCGCGGTGCCGGGAATCATGGCCACGCGAACCATGCGGGAGCCCAAGGAGCGGCTCCTGACGATTCTGGTGGCGCCGCTGATGAACTGTGGCGCCAAGCTGCCCATCTACGCCCTGCTCATCGGCGCCTTCTTCCCGGGAAACAAGGCGCTCATGATGCTGGCCTTGACGGTTATCTCATGGGCCATGGCCCTCTTGGCGGCCAAGGTGATCCGCTGGACCATTCTTTCCGGTCCGGATGCACCGTTCATCCTGGAATTGCCCCCTTATCGCGTGCCCACCGTCCGTGGTCTGATCACCAATACCTGGGATCGGACATGGATGTACATGAAAAAGGCCGGAACGGTGATTCTCACCATTTCCATCATCCTGTGGGCCATGATGAACTTTCCATCGCTGCCCGAAGACGAGGAAAGGCAGTTCGTCGCCCGGGAAGACCGGATCACGTCCGCCTTTCTCAGCGATCCGTCGGTGGCGCGGGTCTTCAAGTCCCAAGGGGACATCATCAGGTTCAACGCGGCGTTCAGGCAACTTGAAGATGCAAACGGTCAAAACCCGGAGGGCCGGAAACCGATTTTTGATGCGGTGGCCACAGCCATCGACGATGCGCCCGGCATGGCCGATGGGGAAGGCAACCGTGTCGAAGCCTCCCTTGATAAGGTGGCGGAGGCCTACTTTGCATACACCGATCAGATAATGGCATTGAACGGAGAGCGCCGGAGCGTCCAGTTGAAGAACACGGTGGGCGGCCAACTGGGATTGGCCCTGGAAACGGTTTTCAGGCCCATCGGTTTCGACTGGAAAACCTGCGTCGCCCTGGTGGGCGGTTTTGCCGCCAAAGAGGTGGTGGTCTCCACCCTGGGCACCGCATACAGCCTGGCGGATGTGGATCCCGAGGCGGCGGACAGCCTCTCTGAACGGTTGCAGAAAGAACCGGGTTGGAATCCGGTACTGGCCTTTTCCCTGATCATGTTCGTGATGCTCTACAGTCCCTGTTTTTGCACCCTTGTAATGATCAAGAAAGAAACGGGAAGATGGCAATGGGTCGTCTTTGCCATGGTTTACACCACGGCCCTGGCCTATGCGGCCGCCCTGGCGGTTCGGGGGATCGGCGTATTGCTGGGAGCGGAAATTTCCTGATCCGAGTTTGAGGAGAGGAATCGATCATGTGGCAACAAATCATCGTGGTCGGCATCGTCGTCTTGGCAGCCCTGTACATCATCCGGCGAAACTGGAAAAGATTTAGGGCCGGCAAAGGAGATGGCCCCGAGTGTGGCGGGGGCTGCGAATCATGCAAGCAACGGGCGGGGTGTCCCCTCGACCAGAAACTCGTGATGCGGCCGGACCAGAAAAGCCCTGATGCGGACAAAAAATGAAGCGCTGAGGTAAGCCTGAAAAAGCCGAGGTCCGCTGAGATCCGTGGGCAATCCGCCACGCTGGCGGTGAATTGATGGGGAGTGGAACGGATTCGGGGCGCCGGTGGGGACACGGCCCGAAAAACTGAAAAGGGGTTACGGCTTGTGTTGCCGTAACCCCTTGTTTTTCTTGGTGGGCCGTGTTGGAATCGAACCAACAACCTACTGATTAAGAGTAAGACGGCAACCGTTTTCACGAAAAATCACTTGACATAATCTGAGTTGAATTATTAGATAGTTAAGACCGATTCGGGTAGCACGGCAAATCACCTAAAATCACCCAAAATCACCACCAAGGGTAGCTATAGGGTAGCACGAATCGAGCAACTAACTACCGAAAAGTCAAGGAAAAGGGGTTGCCATGACAACGCGGGAGAGGACAAAAACACCAGGCGTCTATCGGCGGGAATCGGCAGAGCGGATGCACAACGGCCGTCCTGACGTTTGCTTCGACATCACCTACAAGGCCGGGGGAAAAAAGGTCTGGGAAAAAACCGGGTGGCTTTCCGAAGGCTACAACGAGAGGCTGGCGGGGCAGATCCGGGCCGAGCGGCTGCGTTCAATCCGGCACGGCGAAGAATTGCCGAAACAGAAGGCGAAGGCGCCGCGTTTCGCTGATGCGTGGGCGCGGTACGCCAAATGGGCAGAGACCAACAAGGCACGCGGCGGCCGGGATGACGTATCGCTTTATCGAAATTGCATCGAGGCCCGGCTTGCAGACAAACGCCTTGATGAGATAAGCGCCTTCGACCTGGAAAGGGTCAAGCACGACCTGGCGAAAGAGGGCAG
>JAQVTF010000260.1 GCA_028700185.1 Desulfobacteraceae bacterium
CGTTTCGTGGATCGGTTTTTGTTTATCCGCAAGGGCAAAGTGTTTGCCAGCGGGCGCCCCGACGAGATCAGCGCCGATATGGTGGCGGCGGTCTACGGGGTCCAGGTGGACATACTTCACCACGACGGGCAGGTGGTGGTGGTGCCCAATGGAAAAGAAAGTGACTAAAGTGACGAGTGATCTAAAGTGACTAATGGAAAAGAAAGTGACTAAAGTGACGAGTGATCTAAAGTGACTAAAGTTAAGGAATTTTGCTGGGTAAAAAATAGCAGTGGAGCGAAGCGACACCACAACTTTAGCTCACTTTAGCTCACTTTAGGCACTTGTAACTCTTTAGCTCACTTTAGGCACTTGCCACTTACTTTGAGAGGGTTCCCATGAACGTTGAAGAAGTTCTGAGTCGGGAGGATTTCAAACGCTGTCTCGAGTTCCACGGGCATCTGTGTCCGGGGGTGTCCATCGGCTACCGGGCCGCCCGGGCGGCCATGGAACACCTCGCGGCCCGGCGGGCCGAGGACGAAGAGGTGGTGGCGGTGGTGGAAACCGATGCCTGTTCGGCCGATGCCGTGCAGGTGCTCACCGGCTGCACTTTCGGCAAGGGCAACCTGATCTACCGCGACCACGGCAAAATGGTCCTGACGCTGCTGAGCCGCAAAACGGGAGAGGGGGTGCGCGTGGCGATGAGGCCGGATGCCTTCGCCCCGGACCCCGAGCACATGGCCCTGATCCAGAAAGTGACCCGCGGCGAGGCCAACGAGGCTGAAAAGGCGCGTTTCGACCAGCGCCACATCCAGCGCAGCCACGACGTGCTGGTCATGGAAACCGAGGCCCTGTTCAAGATCGAGCCCACCAGGATCGATCTGCCGCCCCAGGCCCAGATCGCCCCCAGCGAGTTGTGCGCTGTCTGCGGGGAGCCCACCATGGCGACCAAGATGGAAGTGGTGGAAGGGCGAAAGCTCTGCCGCGATTGTTTCCAGAAGGTGACAAGTTCCAAGTGAAATAGAGTGGCTATCATGGATGAGGAAATCGCTTTCGTTTGCGCCCACGAGCATTGCTACCTGCCCGAGAGCCAGCGGGCCAACGAGCGGCGCACCTGGGCCGTCATCGCCCTGACCCTGGTGACCATGACGGCCGAGGTGGCGGCGGGGATTATTTTCGGATCCATGGCCTTGTTGGCCGACGGCTGGCACATGGCCAGCCACGCCTCGGCCCTGGGGATCACGGCCTTGGCCTACGCCTTTGCCCGGCGCCACCGCGCCGATCCGCGCTTTACCTTCGGCACCGGCAAGGTGGGGGACTTGGCCGGTTACAGCAGCGCGCTGCTGCTCGCCCTGGTGGCCGTCCTGATGGCCTACGCCTCCGTGCGGCGCTTGATAGCGCCGGTGACGATCCATTTTAACGAGGCCATTCTGGTAGCCGTCACCGGCCTGGTCGTCAATCTGGCCAGCGCCTTCCTGCTCCGTGAGCAACCCCACCATCACCCCGGCCATCATCACGACGCCTACGCGGCGGATCATGACCACAACCTGCGGGCCGCCTACCTGCACGTGCTGGCCGATGCCTTGACCTCGATTCTGGCCATTGTCGCCCTTGCCGTGGGCAAATTCTGGGGCTGGGCCTTTCTCGATCCGGTGATGGGAATCGTGGGGGCGTTGGTGATCAGTCGCTGGTCCTGGGGCCTGATGCGCCAGACGGGGGCCGTGCTCCTGGACCACGACCAGAATCGCCACCTGGCCCGGCGGATCGCCCGTGCCGTCACCGCCGTTGAAGGGGTGCAAATGGACGACTTGCATGTCTGGCGCATGGGGCAGGGGCAATACGGCGCCATTGTCGCCGTGCGGACGGCGCCGCCGCGGACCCCGGCGTTTTTCAAGGACCGCTTGAGGCACCTCGACGGGTTGGCCCATGTCACTGTCGAAGTAAATCCAGATTCAAGGCGTCCCATGCCATGATTGTGCAAAGAGGTGAAGCAATGGCTCAAAAATCCGAAGCGTTTGACCGTATTATCGACGGTTACCTGAAGCAGATCGACGGCCTGGATATACCGCGGCGGGCCGAACGCCTGGGAATCACGATCGAGGATGAGCAGGCGGTGATTCCCTTTTTCGGTTTCGAGCACCGGGTGACCCCCGATGGGGTGGCCGGCCCCGGCGGACAACCGGCAAGCCACGCGGTGAGCGTCATCCTGTTCAAGTACCTGCTGCTGTGCCCCGAGACGGCCCCCGCGGGCGAGGACTGGGTGACGTACAAGGATTTCAAGGACGCCGCGCCGTTTGTGGAGGGGTTTCTCAACACCGCCGAGCGGCCCATCGCCAAGGATTTCGCCGGCCGGCGCGGCGAGCTGGAAGCGGCCTGCCGGCGCCTGGGGGGCCGACCGGCGGCGCTGGGGATGACGGCCGATCTGGTGTTGCATTTTGTCGCTTTGCCCAAGATCCCCATGACGCTGGTATTCAACGACCGCGACGATGATTTTCCCGCCGCCTGCACCCTGCTGTTCCAGCGATCCGCCCAGGGATATCTCGACATGGAGTGCCTGGCCATGTGCGCCATGGTGATGGCCCGATGGCTGCGCCATCATGCCGCTGACCCGCCGCCCTGGGAGAGCGGTGTCGGGTTGCTGTAAAGGAAATGGCGGCCCTGGGCGCCGACGCGGAATTTTGGGTTTGAAAACTTTGGGTATGATATATTGCCATACCGGAGGTGATTCAAATGACTACTTCAAAAATTGCTATCACCATTAATGACACCCTTGACGCTTGAACTATCCGATGCGAAGCTTCCCAAAAAGTCCTGGGCAAAGATCAGCCAAGTGCGGACCCTTTCCAACAAAAGAATTGGAGCCCAGATAGGAAGGGCGT
>JAQVTF010000261.1 GCA_028700185.1 Desulfobacteraceae bacterium
TGGTGATCGACAAGGTGAAGAACAGCGAAGGTCCCTTCGGTTTCAATGCCGAGACCAATACCTACGAGGATCTGATCGCCGCCGGCGTCATCGATCCCACCAAGGTGGTGCGGTTTGCGCTTCAGAACGCCGCCAGCGTGGCCTCGTTGATGCTGACCACCCAGGCGATGGTCGCCGATAAGCCCGAGGAAAAGGATGCCGCACCGGCGATGCCCGGCGGTGGCATGGGCGGCATGGGCGGTATGGGTGGCATGGGCGGCATGATGTAATCGCCTCCACCTGAGCTTCACAGCCTACCGAAAACCCCCGGTACCACGGTGTGCCGGGGGTTTTTTATATGACAATTCAAATGGTTGACGACAAAATCGCGCTCAGTGGTAATCCCATGTGGCCCTGAGCACTTCCTGGTAGGTGGTCTTGCCTTCCAACATGCGCTGGATCCCGCTTTGGCGCAGGGTGGCCATGCCTTCCGCCAGGGCTCGGCGCCGGATGCCTTCGGTATCCGCATCGACCGTGGTGAGCCGGCGGAGTCCTTCGGTAAACGGCATCACCTCGTAGATCCCCAGCCGCCCGTAATAACCGGTCTGCCGACAACGGTTGCAACCCGTACCCCGATGAAGGGTCACGGTGCCTTCGCAACCGGTTTCCAGCCCCAAATCTCTCAGGTGGGACGCCTCCATGGGGAAGGGTTCCTTGCAGTAGAGGCAGATGCGCCGGACAAGGCGCTGGGCCAAAATTCCCACCAGCGTGGCTTGGATCAGGTAGGAGGGGACCCCGAGGTCCAACAGCCGGATGATGGCGCTGGGCGCGTCGTTGGTGTGCAGGGTCGAGAGCACCAGGTGACCGGTCAGGGCGGCCTGGATGGCGTTCTGGGCGGTTTCCAGGTCGCGCATTTCGCCGATCATGATGATATCGGGGTCCTGGCGCAGGATGTTGCGCAGGATGGTGGAAAAGGTGACCTCCACCGCCGGCTGGACCCCGATCTGGTTGAAGGCCTCGTGAATCATCTCGATGGGATCTTCCACCGTCACCACGTTTTTCTCCGGCGTGGCGATGTGTCTCAGCGTCGAATACAGGGTGGTGGATTTACCGCTGCCGGTGGGGCCGGTGACCAGGACGATGCCGTGGGGCATCTGGATGAATTTTTGGTATCGCTCCTGGTCTTCGGCGGTGAAACCGAGGCCGTCGAGATCCTGAAAGAGGATGTCCGGGTCCATGATCCGCATCACGACCTTTTCGCCGAAGGCCACCGGAACGGTGGAAACCCGGATTTCCACCTCGCGGCCGCCGCGGTCGATCTTGATGCGTCCGTCCTGGGGGCGGCGTTTTTCGGCCATGTTGAGGCGGCTGAGGGTTTTGATACGGCTGACGATGGCGTTGTGCACCTTCTTGGGCAGCTTGTAGACGGTGTGCAGAACGCCGTCGATGCGCAGGCGCACGAAAACCTGCTCCCGCTTGGGCTCGATGTGCACGTCGCTGGCCCTCTGGTCGAAGGCGTACACCAGCAGGTGGTTGACGGCATTGACGATGTGCTGATCGGTGGCCGGCAGATCGTCGCCGGCCGACAACTTGACGTACTGCTCCAGGTTGCCCAGGTCCACCCCGCCGCCGAACAAATTTTCCGCGGCGGCAATGGATCGCTTGAAACCGAAAAACTCGTCGATGAGCTTGACGATATCGCTCTTGGCGCTGATGATCTGCTCCACCTTGAGATTGGAGACCCGGGTGATGTCATCCATGACCTCGAAGTTGAGCGGTACGGGGGCGGCAACCGTGAGAATGCCGTCTTCCACGGCAACGGGCAGCACGAGGTGTTTCTTGGCGAAATGCTTGGGAACGTGGCTGGTGACGGTGTTCAGGTTCAGGTTGAGGGGGTCCAGCTTGCGATAGGGCAGTTTCCAAGCCGTGGCCAGGGCCTGAAAAATGCTGTCTTCATCCACCAGGCCCTTGGCGCCATTGCCGCGCATCAGGTTCATCGAGGCGATGACATCCACGATGGTCACCGGCACCCGCTCGTCGTCCGTCTCCTGGCGCCGCTGCTGCTCGGCCAGCCGGGCCCGGATTCGCTCTTGCTTATCGAGAACGTCCTTGGCCTGATGCTTGGTGAGCAGGCCGGTCCGAATCAGCGATTGGCAGACCAGCTTGGGATCTAAGGGACGAGTTTGAAAGACGTTTTGCATCGCGGGCTCCGGTACGAAATGGCGTGAACATGAGTTTGTCGTGGAAGCGTTTGAAAACGGCGGTCATGGGGCCGACGGGGGAGTCGTTCCGGCGACTTCCGCCATGCGGGCGTTGTGCGCCTGGGCTTCGCGCTCATAGGCCTCCCGGCGTTGCTGGTAATCGCGGATCTTGGCGTTGAGGGCCTCGACGGCCTCGGTGTACCGCGCCTGCTGGGCGTTGTTGACCCGTTGCCCGGCTCGTTGGGCCAGGGCGGCGCGCTCTTTCCGCAGCGCCTCGTATTCCTGGATCAGGGCATCCTGACGCCGACGGAGATCTTCCGCCGTTTGTTCGGCGGTCTTTTGCGCCTCGTCCGTTTCGATGCCAGGTGCCGCGGACTCGGGGGGGGTGTCGGTCACGGCGGTTTCATCGGCGCTGCGTCGGGCCGGCGAGGCGATCGTCTCCCGGTAAGCCTTGAGGTGGGCCCGCTGGGCCGGCGGCACTTCGGTGAGGTTGTCGGTAAATCGGAGCGTTCCGTTCTTGTCGCGGTAGCGGTAGAACTCGGCCGTCGCCGGCGCCGCCAGGACGGTCGCCATCACCAGGGTCAAAAACCATCGAAACCCCATCCCCGCCTCCTGTATGCAGTGCTTGTTTTTGCGATTGATACTTCGATCCTTGGGCATTTTG
>JAQVTF010000262.1 GCA_028700185.1 Desulfobacteraceae bacterium
AAGCAAAAAATCCGCCTCCGCTGGATGAACGCGCGCCGCCGGGACAGCCGCCGCTGGATCATATCCTGGCCGCCGTGCTGGAAAACACCCCCATGCTGGCCGCCTACCTGGATACGCGGTTCAATTTCACCTGGGTCAACATAGCCTATGCCAAGGCCGGCCGGCAGTCGCCCGCCTACTTTGTTGGCCGGAACCATTTCGATCTTTATCCCAGCGAAGAAAATCAGGCCATCTTCCAAAACGTGGTGGACACCGGGGTCCCCTTTTTTGCCGCCTCAAAGCCCTTCGTCTATCCCGCCCAGCCTGGGCGCGACACCACCTGGTGGGACTGGAGCCTGGTGCCGGTCAGAGACGAGGCCGGCAAGACAACCGGCTTGGTACTGACCCTGGAGGAAGTCACCGATCAGGTGATCACCCGCCATGCGCTGCGGCAAAGCGAGGCCAACCTAGCCGCCATGATCGAGGCCGGTTCACAACCGGCCTTTCTGGTGGATAACCGAGGGGCGGTCATCATCTGCAATCAGGCGGGGGCCGAGCGGGTCGGGCGCCGGCGGGAAGAAATCCTCGGGCAATCGATTTTCAGCTTGGTGGCCCCGGACATCGCCGTGAAACGCCGGGTTCAACTGCAAAAGGTCGTTGAAACGGGAAAGCCTCTTGATTTCGAAGACAGCCGCGAGGGACGGCGATATAGTCACCATCTTCGCCCCATCCTGGACGACAGCGACCGGGTGGGCCGGGTAGCCATCTTCAGTCATGACATTACCGAACTCAAACAGGCGGAAGCGAGACTTCGGATGATGGCGGCCATGGTCGACGATGCGCCCAACTCGATTACGGTTCATGATATCGAAGGTCGATTTCGCTATGCCAACCGCAAGACATTCGAGATTCACGGCTACCGTCCGGAAGAATTCATGGCACTCAACCTTGGCGATCTCGATGTGCCTGAAAGTGGCGCGAGAATAGCGGAACACATGCGCCAAATCGAAGAAAAAGGGCAGGCATGCTTCGAGGTGGGTCATTTTCGAAAAGACGGCTCCGTGATCCCCCTGCAAGTCTCCGCCAAGAAGGTGGCCTGGGATGGAAAGCCGGCGGTTCTAAGTATCGCCACGGACATCTCCGAGCGCAAATTGGCGGAACAGGCGTTGATCGACTCGGAGCGCAAGTGGCGCAACATTCTGGTCAACCTCCCCCAGGTGGGCGTCTCCCTGGATCCCCGGGGACGAATCGTTTTTGCCAACGCCTATTTTCTCAAACTGACCGGATGGACCGAACCCGAAGTCCTGGGGCAGGACTGGTTCGATCTCTTCATCCCGGATTCGGTGAGAGAGCAAGTGCGCCACGTCTTTTCCAACGTCATGAAAAACAGGGATACCGTCGGCTTCATGTCCTATGAAAACGAGATCCTCACCCGTTCAGGGGAATTGCGCAATATCGCCTGGTCCAACGTGCTCACCAAAGACGCCCATGGGAACGTGATTGATGTCACCTGTCTCGGGGTGGATTTGACCGATCGCAAACGGGCCGAGGCCCGCAACCGTCAGCTTTGGGACATCATCGAAAAGAGCCTGAACGAAATCTATGTCTTCGATTGCGACACCCTCGGATTCCGTCACGTCAATCGGGGGGCCTTGAAAAACCTGCAGTACACCGAAGCGCAAATCAAGACCATGACCCCCATCGACTTGAAGCCCGAATTCACGGAGGAAACGTTTCGCGCCATGCTCCAGCCGCTGCTGGACCATGAGAAGGAATCGTTGACCCTTGAGACGATCCACCGCCGCGCCGACGGAAGCGTCTATCCGGTGGAAATCCACCTGCAGTTGATGGAGGCCGACAACGAACACCTCTTTCTGGCCGTCATTTTCGACATCACCGACCGCCGGCAGACCGAGGCCGAACGCGAGAAACTCCAAGTCCAGTTGCTCCAGGCCCAGAAAATGGAATCCGTCGGTCGCCTGGCCGGCGGCGTGGCCCACGATTTCAACAACATGCTAGGGATCATTCTCGGGTACTCGGAGTTGGCCCTCGACCAGATCGAACCAGGCCAACCTCTCTTGGAAAGCTTGCAGGAAATTCGCAAGGCAGCGCAACGTTCTGCCGATCTGACCCGCCAATTGCTCGCCTTCGCCAGGCGCCAGACCGCCATGCCAAAAGTACTGGATCTCAACGACACGGTGGAAGGGATGCTGGGCATGCTGCGGCGGCTCATCGGCGAAGACATCGACCTGCACTGGTTACCGGCGGCAAAACTCTGGCCAGTGAAAATCGATCCCTCCCAGTTGGACCAGATTCTGGTCAACCTGTGCATCAATGCCCGGGACGCCATCGACGGGGTGGGCCGAGTGGAAATTCGCACCGGCACTAGCGTCTTCGATGCCGCGCAGTGCGCTGAAAACCCGGAATTCAGCCCCGGGCAATACGCAGTGTTGGTGGTAAGTGACGACGGCTGCGGCATGAACGACCAGACCCGTGAACATCTTTTTGAGCCTTTTTTCACCACCAAGGGCCTTGGTCAGGGCACCGGGCTGGGACTACCCACCGTCTATGGCATCGTTAAGCAAAATAAAGGCTTTACCCATGTGGAGACCCAGCCGGGTCGGGGGTCGACCTTTCGCATTTTCCTGCCACGGCACCAAACTGAACCCGTCATTCCTGATGGCGTGCAAGACAAGCCTGGGCTGGCGCCCAGAGGAGACAAAACCATTCTGTTGGTGGAAGACGAGCCGTCCATCTTGAGTCTGGGGCGGGCGATGCTCGAAAAGCTGGGTTACCGTGTATTGACAGCCTCGATGCCTGAGCAAGCCCTGGTGGCGGCAAAAACGCATCGGGAACGAAT
>JAQVTF010000263.1 GCA_028700185.1 Desulfobacteraceae bacterium
CCTGGGCCGATGGCGACATCAACACCCTCTATTTCTACAAGGAAAACGGGGTCTGGCAGCTTTACGGCAATCAGAAGCGTTTCGACGTCTGGGGGCACAGCGGGCACAACCTGGACAGCGGGGTGGACCAGCCCTTCTGGGTCAGTTTCGCGGCCACAGATCCGGACGATACCTCGGTGATGATTCAACGGATCCTTGTGAAAGGCCCCGGCTTACCGACTGAAGGAATTCAGCTCCATCACGATACCGAGGCCCGGCTTTGGCATTCCTGGAGTTTGGATCCTTTTCAAGAGGACTTCAATGCGATCTGGTCGTCTCGGCCAGGGCTGCCCCTGGCTTATCAGCTCACCATTGCCTACTTAAACGTTGCCGAAGGAGAGACGCTTATCGAGGAACAGAGCGTCCTGATCGAGTCCTTCGTGGATGCCGCTCCCGCGCGGGACAGCCTCAGCCCGGCCGCTGAAAGCATGGTCACGCGGCCCCTCGTTTTTTCCTGGGACAGCGCCGGTGCCGGTTATCGTTACCGGGTCGAGATCACCGACGTCAACGGCAATCAAATCTGGGCCATGGACGACCTGGCGGAGACTTCGGTGGCCTACAATGGTCCTGTTCTTGGCGGCGGACAATACCGTTACCAGTTGGTCACGGAGGACGGACACGAAAATATCTCCATGATCTCCACCGCTTTCCAGATGCCCCTGTTGTATTCCCGCACCCCGGTGACCAGCGGCGGTGGAACCGACAACCATCCGGCTTGGAGCCCGGATGGCAGACAAATCGCCTTCACCTCCGATCGCAGCGGTGCGGACAACATCTGGGTGGTGGATTGGGATGGAGCGAACCTGCGCCAACTGACTTCTTTTTCAGGCGATTTTTCAGCCAGATACCCTGCCTGGAGCCCGGATGGAACCCGGATTTCCTACATCGTAAACGAGCCTGCCCCCAATCCCGATGAGTGGACCCCTGATGGTGGATTTTTTCTGAATACGATGAATGCCGATGGTTCGGCCCGGATCCGCCACCCGCTGCCACCAGCGAGCGACCAGGATCAGACGGACGAATTCTGGAGGTATACGATCTGGTTTACCGAATGGCTGGACGACGACCGGATTGCTTTTGTTTCCTGGGGGCCGGAAGGTGGGACGATGAAGATGTATTACTACAGGCTTTCAGATCAATCGGTAACCGGGATTGTCCCGGATGAAATCAACCCGGATGGGGCCATTTATAAAATCTCCTGGAACCGAGAGTTGGGAAAACTGGCCTTTGATCGCTGGCCCATCGGGATTCAGACCGTCTCGGCCGACGGCACCGGTTACACGGTTCTCGATATCCCGAATCAGGGCCAGATGGATACGCCGGGCATGCCCGGCTGGCGCGCCGACGGACAGCAACTGGCGTTTGTCAAAGACGTTTACAATCTATCGAACATCGGAATTTTCGATCTGGCCAGCAAAACCTCTCTGGTCGAGGGGACCGACACCGACGACGAGTGGCCGGTCTGGAGTCCCGACGGCGGGCTCATCGCTTTTGTCAGCAACGGCAAGATCTGGACCATGACCATCGTCGAACCGCTATTGGGCGATTTGAACGATGACCGACAGGTGGATCTGAAGGACGCTCTGGTGGCGTTGCGGGTCCTGGTGGGCGGAGATGCCGGCGTTTCTCTCAACTTCCGGGCGGACGTAGACGGCGACTACCGTGCCGGGCAGGCGGAGTTGGTTTATATCCTGCAATCCGTGGCCGGAATAAGGCCCTGAGCCATTTCCCGCCGCCGGCCCGGGGGCTAACCCGGGCCGGCGGCGGCAGATCCATTCCAGTTGGGACACCTGCCGCGGACACCCCGCGTCAACGACCGAAAGCGAAGCGAAGCCGATAACACTCCCCTGATCGGCACAGCACCAAGGCATCCGAATCGATGTCCCGCACCGTGTATCCCTCGATGTCATCCCCCTGGTGCAAAATCTGACCGTTGACCACGGCAATGCGGTCTTGCGCACGGGTTGCCCAGGAAACCGCTTGCAGACTCAGCCCGATTTCCGTCGGCAAGAGCGGCAGCAAATCCTCGGCAGGGGATGGCGCGACAAGAGGCGCTCCCCTGGGGGCCACTGGCGCGACAACGACGCGGGGGGCACGGGTTTCGGCCCAAGGCATGGCCGTAGGGGGCGGCGCCATTTTGGCGGCCGGCCGACGCGCCGGGGTTTCCCCTGCAGCAACAGGTTTGGCCGGCGGACGTGGAACGGGCGGCGCCTCCGCCAAAATCGGTGGTTTGGTTTCCGCGGGGGTGGACGCCGGGGGCGGCGTCGGTTCCACGGATTTGGGGGAAATCCAGCGCCAGCCAGCCCATGCGCCCCCTCCCAGGACGACCAACAGCACGCCTGCCGTCAGCCATTTCCGGCCGCTCATCAACATGGCTTCCTGAAACCGGGCCAATCCACCGCGGGGGGCCTCGGAGCGATCCATCCAGGTCACCGGCGCATCTTCGGCGGCGCTTCGCCCGTCGGTGTCCAAACGCCTGAGTGCGTCCAGAATGCTACTCAAGGTCCTCCCTCCTGCAGTGCCGCGCGCTGGACCGGTGCCAAGGGGCGCAGCACGGGAATGTTGAGCTCCGGTCGGGTGTTATAGAGAGCAATCTTGGTCTGCGGGCCCACGAGGCCGTCCGCCGGCAGTCCGATGCGACCCTGGAAATCAAAAATCGCCTGGCGGGTGGCGTCGTCGAAAACCGGGGCCAAATCAATGCCCGGATAGCCGAGATCGCGAAGCATCATTTTCAGATTCAGCACCGTTTTTCCAGTCGCCTCTTCGGCAATCGTTCCCCCCATCTCATAGAAATCGCGC
>JAQVTF010000264.1 GCA_028700185.1 Desulfobacteraceae bacterium
TAGCGCAATCCGGCGGCACCGATCAACCCAGTGAGACGGGGCGGACCTGTCCGACCGGTCCGACAACCCCTTAACATCCCTTTCCCAAACGAGGCCCCGATGAAACTGGACATCAAGATCCCGAACGTCGGCGAGTCGGTCAAGGAAGCCCTCCTGGCCGAGTGGTACAAGAAGGATGGCGAGCCGGTCAAAAAAGACGACGTGCTCCTGGTGATCGAAACCGACAAGGTGACCCTGGAAGTCACCGCCGAGGCCGACGGCCTCTTGCACATCTCGGTGCCGGCGGGGGAAACCATCGCCATCGGCGACGTGGTGGGCACCATCGACACCGAGGGAGCACAGGCGGCGAAGGAAGAAAAGCCGGACGCCGCGGCGAAGGAAGCGGCGGCTGAAGAAGCCAAGGCGGAAAAGCCCGCGCCGGCGAAGGCGGAAAAAGCAGCGCCGCCTGCCGCCAAGGCGCCTGAAAAACCGGCCCCGGCGGCGGATCTGCCCGAGGATGTGGCCTTATCGCCCGCCGTGCGCCGCCTGGTGCGCGAGAAGGGCATCGACCCCAAGCAGGTCGCCGGCACCGGCCCGGGCGGACGCGTCACCAAGGGGGATGTGCTGCTCCACCTGGAACAGGCCCCGGCCGGGGTGCCCGACGCCTGCGAGGCCCCCACCGCCGCCGAGGCGGCCGAACCGGTGGTGCGCAAGGCCCTGAGCCCCATCCGCCGGCGCATCGCCGACCGGCTGCTGGCCGCCACGCAGAACACCGCCATGCTCACCACCTTCAACGAGATCGACATGAAGGCGGCCATGGAGATGCGCGGCCGGTACAAGGACGCCTTCAAGGAACGCCACGACATCAACCTGGGTTTCATGAGCTTCTTCACCGCCGCCTGCGTGGCGGCCCTCAAGGAAATCCCCGAGATCAACGCCTTCATCGAGGGCGAGGAAATCGTCTATCACAACTACCAGCACATCGGCATCGCCATCGGTTCCCCCCGGGGCCTGGTGGTGCCGGTGATTCGCCACTGCGAGCGGCTCAGCTTCGCCGGCATCGAGCGGGCCATCGTCGAATACGTGGCCAAGATAAAAGAGAACCGCCTGGAGCTGGCCGACCTGGAAGGGGGCACCTTCACCATCAGCAACGGCGGGGTGTACGGCTCCCTGCTGAGCACGCCGATCCTCAACACCCCCCAGAGCGCCATCCTGGGCATGCACAAGATCGAAAAGCGGCCCGTGGTGGTGGACGACGAGATCGTGATCCGGCCCATGATGTACGTGGCCTTGAGCTACGATCACCGGATCGTGGACGGCAAGGGCGCCGTGACCTTCCTGAAGCGGGTCAAGGAAATGGTGGAAAACCCCGAACGCATCCTGTTGGAGGTCTGAAGATGGCGGCCGAGGAAAAATACGATCTGATCATCGTCGGGGCCGGTCCCGGCGGGTACGTGGCCGCGGTGCGGGCCGCCCAGTTGGGGCTCAAGACCGCCTGCATCGAAAAGGAGAGCCGCCTCGGCGGGGTGTGCCTCAACGTGGGCTGCATCCCGAGCAAGGCCCTGCTGGATTCCAGCGAACTGTTCCACCTGGCGGCCGACACATTCGCCGAGCACGGCATCAAAACCGGCAAGCTGGAGCTGGACCTTCCCGCCATGATGGCCCGCAAGGAAAAGGTGGTCTCGGAGCTCACCGAAAACGTGCGCAAGCTGCTCGAAGGCCACAAGATCGCCCTCATCCAGGGCACGGCCCGTTTGCAGGAGCCCAACGAAGTGGCCGTGACCCCGCCGGGCAAGGGGAAAAAGGCGCAGGTACTCGAAGGAGACAAGATCCTGCTGGCCACCGGCAGCACCCCGGTGAGCGTGCCGGGGCTGGATTTCGACGGTGCCCACATCGTCTCCAGCACCGAGGCGCTGACCTTGGACGCGGTGCCCAAACGACTCGGCATCGTGGGCGGCGGCTACATCGGCCTGGAGCTGGGCTCGGTCTGGCGCCGCCTGGGGGCCGAGGTCACCGTGATCGAGATGCTGCCCAAGATCGCCGGCCTGCTCGACGGCCAGGTGGGCCGCCAACTGGACCGCATCCTGCGCCGCCAGGGGTTCGAGATCCGCACCAACACCCGGGTGACCGGCGCCGAGGTCAAAGGCAAGGCCAAGACGGTGCACGTGGGCGTGAAAACCGACGACCAGGAGGAGACCCTGAAGTTCGACCGGCTCCTGGTGGCGGTGGGCCGGCGGCCTTTGACGCAGGGGCTCGGCCTGAAGGAAGCCGGTGTGGCGGTGGACGAGAAGACCGGCCAGGTGAAGGTGGACGCGGCCCTGCGCACCAGCGTGCCGTCGATCTACGCCATCGGCGACCTGGTAGCCGGCCCCATGCTGGCCCACAAGGCCTCGGCCGAGGGCATCGCCGCGGTGGAACACATGGCCGGGCGGGCTGGGGAGGTCAACTACGACACCATCCCGGCGGTGATCTACACCGCCCCGGAAGTGGCCACGGTGGGGCTCACCGAGGAGCAGTGCAAGCAGCGCGAGATCCCCTACTGCGTGGGCAGCTACCCGTTTTCCGGCGCCGGCCGGGCCCGCTGCATGGGCCAGACCGACGGCTTCGTCAAGCTCATCGCCCATGCCAAGACCGACCGTATTCTGGGGGTGCACATCATCGGGGCCCGGGCAGCGGACATGATCGCCGAGTGCGTGCTGGCCATGGAGTTTGCCGCGTGCAGCGAGGACCTGGCCCGCACGGTGCACGGCCACCCCACCTTCGCCGAAGCCTTGCAGGAAGCGGCCATGGCCGTGCGCCAGTGCGCGATCTATGCCTCCTGAAAGAGGCGCCGAAAAC
>JAQVTF010000265.1 GCA_028700185.1 Desulfobacteraceae bacterium
CAAGCGGCCCCCGAGCGCTGCATCGGGTGCGGTTTTTGCGCCGGGGCCTGCCCCTGTGGGATCTGGACCCTGGCGCCGAACACACCGCTGGCGTGAGTTTTTGAAACTTGATTCTTTGTCCCTTGGGTCCCTTGGGTCCCTTTTTCCCGATTCGCAAGGTAACGTGTAAATGATGAAAGCCCTGCTGGCCCTGGAAGACGGCCGTACCTTCGCTTGCCGCAGTTTCACCGGCCCCGGCGAAGCCAGCGGCGAAGTGGTGTTCAATACCGGCATGAGCGGCTACCAGGAGATTCTCACCGATCCCTCCTACCGGGGCCAGATGGTCACCATGACCTATCCGCTCATCGGCAACTACGGGGTCAACGCCGAGGACGTGGAGTCCGACCGGATCCAGGTGGCCGCTTTTCTCACCCGGGAGTACCAGGCGCATCCGAGCAACTGGCGCGCCGGGGGGACCCTGGCCGACTATCTGAAATCCCAGCAGGTGATGGGGATTGATGACCTGGACACCCGGGCCCTGACACGGCACATCCGCAACGCCGGCGCCATGCGGGCCGTGGCTTCCACCATCGACTCCGATCCACGGTCCCTGGTGGCCAAGGCCCGCGGCATCGATTCCATGGTCGGGCTGGACCTGGCCCGGGTGGTGACGAGCAAGAGGGCTTACCGGTGGCGTGATGGCCGACGCGAAGACCTGAAGCCTTCTGAAAGCGGATTGGATCAAGGCCTCTGGCGCCACCGCGGCCGGCGTCCCGCGGTGGTGGCTTTCGACTTTGGCATCAAGTACAACATCCTGCGCTGCCTGCAAACCCGGGGGTGCGAGATTCTCGTGGTGCCGGCCCAACCCGATGCCGAGAGCGTGCGTGCCCTGGAACCCGACGGGATTTTCCTGTCCAACGGTCCCGGCGATCCCGAGCCGGTGGCCTACGCCGTGGAGACGATCCGCCGACTGCTCGGCTACCGGCCCATCTTCGGGATCTGTCTCGGCCATCAACTCCTCGGCCTGGCCCTGGGCGGGCGGACCTACAAGCTCAAGTTCGGCCATCGCGGCATCAACCAGCCGGTGAAGAACCTCGTCACCGGCCGGGTGGAAATCACCAGCCAGAACCACGGGTTCGCCGTGGACCTGGACAGCCTGGACCCAAACGCGGTGGAAGTGACGCATGTCAACCTCAACGACAACACCCTGGAGGGGTTCCGCCACCGGGAACTCGGGCTGCTCGCCATCCAGTACCACCCGGAAGCCGGCCCGGGGCCCCACGATGCCCATTACCTCTTTGACGAGTTTCGCTCTTTGATCGCGGGCTGAGAAGGTTGCCACTGTGGTAAGGATGAATTCGATCGGCCGGATCCGTCCGATCCTCAGCCCCTTAGCGGTTTGCTCCCGAAAGAAGCGATGACCTCTCTGAATCCGGTTCAAGACGAGCCGAACGGAAAAACCCTGAAAACATGCCCAAACGAACCGACATTCACAAGATCCTGATCATCGGCGCCGGGCCGATCATCATCAGCCAGGCCTGTGAGTTCGATTACTCCGGCACCCAGGCCTGCAAGGCGCTGCGCGAGGAAGGCTACGAGGTGGTCCTGGTCAACAGCAACCCGGCCACCATCATGACCGATCCGGACACCGCCGACCGCACCTACATCGAGCCGGTGACCCCCGCAGCCGTGAGCCTGATCATCGAAAAGGAGCGGCCCGACGCCCTGCTGCCCACCCTCGGCGGGCAGACCGGCCTCAACACCGCCGTTGAGGTCGCCCGCATGGGGGTGCTGGAAAAATTCAACGTCGAGCTCATCGGCGCTTCCATCGAGGCGATCCAGAAGGCCGAGGACCGCGACCGTTTCCGCCGGGCCATGGCACGCATCGGCCTGCGCATCCCGAAAAGCGGCATCGCCACCACCATGGAAGAGGCCCATCGGATCGCCGGCGAGATGGGCTACCCGATCATCGTGCGGCCCAGCTTCACCCTGGGCGGCACCGGCGGCGGGGTGGCCTACAACCCGGAAGACCTGGACCTGTGGGCCAAGGCGGGCATCGACGCCAGCCTGATCCACCAGGTGATGCTGGAAGAATCGGTGCTGGGCTGGAAGGAGTACGAGTTGGAGGTGATGCGCGACCGAAGCGACAATGTCTGCATCATCTGTTCCATCGAGAACCTGGATCCCATGGGGGTGCACACCGGCGATTCCATCACCGTGGCGCCGGCCCAGACCCTCACCGACCGCGAGTACCAGAGCATGCGCGATGCCGCCATCGCCATCATGCGGGAGATCGGGGTGGACACCGGCGGTTCCAACGTGCAGTTCGCCATCCATCCCCAAACCGGCGAGATGGTGGTGGTGGAGATGAACCCGCGGGTGTCGCGCTCCTCGGCCCTGGCCTCCAAGGCCACCGGCTATCCCATCGCCAAGATCGCCGCCAAGCTGGCCGTGGGCTACACCCTGGACGAAATCCGAAACGACATCACCGGCGAGACCATGGCGGCCTTCGAGCCGACCCTGGACTACTGCGTGGTCAAGATCCCGCGGTGGACCTTCGAGAAGTTTCCCGAGACCGAAGACCTGCTCACCACCGCCATGCGTTCGGTGGGCGAGATCATGGCCATCGGCCGCACCTTCAAGGAGGCCTTGCAAAAGGCCCTGCGCTCCCTGGAGATCGGCCGCCACGGCCTGGGGGCTGACGGCCGCGACGGTATCGAGCGCGGCGAACGGGGCGAAACGCCCTTGACCCTCACCGAGATCGAGCAAAAGCTGGCCGTGCCCAACAGTCAGCGTCTCTTTTATTTGCGTCTGGCGTTGAAGGCGGGTCTCG
>JAQVTF010000266.1 GCA_028700185.1 Desulfobacteraceae bacterium
GCGTACCCGCTGGTAGGTCAAACGTTGGGTCATGGTTCCTTGGACGGCACCGCCGTCAGGCGAAGGCCGAAGTTTTGCAAATGATAAATCCGGCGACCGTCGACGCTCAGCAAGCCGTCGGCGCGCAGGTACGGGTCATCGTCGCCGCCACGCTGACAGATCGCCGCCGCCACCTGCATTGTCCCGTCACCGGGGGTCACCTGTCCCCGGTAGGTCCAGCGGTGGGGAACACCGCACAGCGGTTCGATGCGCCAACCGGTCCCCGGCCAGCGGGAAAGGGCGGCAAAGCGCAGCAGTTGCAGCAGGGCCTCGATGCCCAGGGACCCCGGGCAGACCGGGTCCTGGAAAAAGTGGGCCCCAAAAAACCACTCCTTCGGGTCCACCGGTTTGGTGCCCTGGATCCATCCCAGACCGTGGGGACCGCCGTCGGGTAGATACGCCTCGATGCGATGGATCATGCGCAGGGCCCGGGCCGGAAGACCGGTGCCGGGGGTTGTCGATGGATCGTCCGGCGTTTCGGGCGCCAGGTCGGGCAATTCCTGGCATGGTGCACCGGCGAGGTCCGCATCGGGGGGCGATGGGATCAAGCTATCGCCGTCCCGCAGGCCCACCTGGTTGGAAAGGGCCTGTTGGGTGAAGAAACCGAAGGTGGAATCTGCGGTGTAGATGGGACCGTGACGGTCGGCGACTTCGATGTGGAAGCCCTCGATGATCATGGCACCGGCCTTGGAGACCCGGGTGAGGCGGGCGGTGGCGGTGAGGCGCCCGCTATGGCGATCCGCCACCCGGTGGAGGGTGCCCTGACCATCCAGGTTGCGGAACTTGAGAGGCTGGTCGCTCTGGAGGGCCGATCCGCCGTAGGCGGCCAGGAAGCCGCAGGACTGAAGGGCGATTTCCAGCAGGACGCAGAAGGGCAGGACCCCGCCGCCACGATCGGCCCGAAAGTACCAGGCATCGGGGGGGATGTCGTACGCCACCGTGGCCCATGCCCCGACCTCCAGGCGCCAGGGGGCGGGGCCGGCGTCCACCACCCGGTCCAGAAAGAGGTAGGGCGGGCCGGGCAGTCGGGCGATGAAGCGATCCGCGTCAAAGGGCCGGTACGGTTCGCCGAAGCAATGGGAGGGGCGCCCCACGGAAAAGGCCAGGATCTGCGCGCCGGTGTAGAGGGGCGGTTGCGGCTGGCGGCGCCGTTGCCAGAAGGCTTCGATGGCCTCGCGGCTGAGGCCTTCCAGGCCCAGGGAGAGACCGCTGAACATGACGATGGGCTCACCGTCGGCGAACATGAGAGCGTCGGCCACGGCGTAGGGTCGAGGATCATCGCCGATTTCCCGCAGGTCCACCCGGTAGGTGACCCGGCGGGTGTCCGGGGTGACCGGGCCGCGGCATTTGAGCACCGCCTCCACGCCGTTCACCGGCTGGTAGACGGCCGCTCCCTCCTCGGCGATCCATCCCAGGCGCTGGAGAAAGATCCGCAGGGTCTGCTCGCAGCACTGGTACATCAGGGTGCCGGGCATCACCTTGTCGTCCACGAAGTGGCAGGTGAGAAACCACTCGTCGCCGGCGATGTCCGCTTCGGCTTCGATGGTGCCGATGCCGTAGCGTCCGCCCTGGGGATCGAGACGGGTCACCCGGTCGATGAGATGCATGCGGCCGCCGGGCAGGCGCAGGTTTCGCGAAAGGGTCACCCCGTTGAAAGGGTCCCCGAAAGCGGCGTAGAGGTCTCCCCGGCGCAACGCCGCCACTTGGCTCTCGGAGAGGGCCGTGGGCGCCATGGGTACCGGCGGCTGCCAGTTTTCGGGCAGTCTCCCCGGCGCGGGGCGGCGCTCGGCTTCGGTGAGCACGATGCCCCCGCTGCGGTGCACTTCCTCGGGGGTGAAGAATCCGGCGCACCCGTCACGCATGGAGATCAAGGGGGTGCCGTCGATGGTTCCCTCGAAGCGGAAGAAAAAGATCCAGGTGTCCTGCTGGCGCAGGAAGCGATCGATGTGGATGGTGTAGCGGATGGTTTCTCCCGGCCGCGGCAGGTGCCGGTGAAAGCGCACCTTGGCATCCAGCAGGCGGTAGTGCCGCGTGCCGCGGACCTGGTGATCGATGCCGAGGTAGCTGCACAGAAAGAGATCCGCCTGACCGGCCTCCACCGCGATGCACACCGGGGCATGCCCCCCGTCCAGGTACCAGGCATCGGGAATCACGTCATGCTCGGTGACGATTTTCCCCGACTGGAGGGACAGCATCTCGCCCTCCAGGGAGACGATGCGGTCCACCAGCATCAACGGCTCGTCGGGCAGGCGCACCCGGGCGGCAAACCCGTCCACTTCGGCAAAGGCCGGTCCCAGAACGTCGGCGGCCCGTCCCCTGGCGAATTCGAGGCACTGGGCGCGGTCGAAGACCGGTTTTTCCGCCTGCACCGGCGATGCGACCGTGGAGGCCGCGGACGCAGGGGGGGCGGGTGTCGGTGCCATGGCCAATTCGGTGGGGCCGCCGGGCATCGACAGGAGTTGGGCCTGGAGGGTCACGGCCCGGGCGTACTGTCGGGTCAGCGAGGCGCTCAGATCGAGGTAGGCCTGGTGCGCCGCGGCGGCGGCCCCGGCGGTGGCCACCAGTTGATCGATGTGGGCGATGCCGGTTTCCGCCGTGCCGGTCTGTTCACCGGCACCAGGGGCCGGGGCGGCGGCTTCGGTCCGCGGGGCCGCAGCCGTCGGCGCCGTCACCGGCGCCGTCAGCCGGGGATCCAGGGGCGGGATGGCCAGTGGCCGGCCCACGGGAATGGGCACCGAGGCGCCGGCGGTGAGGGGTGGATCGGGGG
>JAQVTF010000267.1 GCA_028700185.1 Desulfobacteraceae bacterium
AAAGATTCCAGCAAAATGAAGATCAAGTGTAAAGACTGCGGGATCCCGCTCGAACTCGAACACACCTGACAACGCGTCACCCTGCGCTGCAAGGTCTGCGGCGCCCGTTTCGGGTTGGCGGAATTGCCCGAGGCCATCGACGACGCCCTGGAAGCGTTTTTGGCATCTGTACCCTGCGATCATGTCTAGGACTGTGGCAACGTGATTCTCGCCAGCCTCTTTCCGGTTTTCGCCCTCATCGTCCTGGGCACCGTGCTCAAGCGCCGCGGCCTGACCAACGACGCCTTCCTGGCGACATCGGACCGCCTGGTCTACTTCATCTTCTTTCCGGCCATGCTCTTCTGGAAGATCGGCGGGGCCGACCCCGGCGCCGGTATCCCCTGGCGGCTGTGCTTCGCCGTGGCCGGCGCGGTGGTGATGGTTTATGCGATCAGCACCGCGACCATGCGCCCGGCGGGCATCAGCGCCTTCCAGGCCGGCTCTTTCTCCCAGAGCTGCTACCGGTTCAACACCTACATCGGGGTCGCCATCGTCATCAACGCCATGGACGAGACCGGGGTGCGCCTGTTCGGCATTCTCATCGGCTTTCTCATCCCGCTGATCAACGTGCTGGCCGTCTCGACCCTCATCTGGTTTTCAGGGCAGCCCATCAGCGGCCGCCGCCGTTTCATCGTCACCCTCAAGGCGCTGGTCTCCAATCCGCTCATCGTGGCCTGCCTCACCGGCCTGCTCTACTCTCAGACGGTCAATCGTTTTCCCCCTTTCATCGATAACACCCTGCGGTTGATGTCCCTGGTGACCCTGCCCCTGGCCCTGATAAGCATCGGCGGCGCCCTGACCTTCGCCAATCTGCGCGGTTATCTGAAACCGTCGCTGGTGGGCGCGGTGATCAAACTGGCGATCCTGCCCCTGGTGGGCTACGGCATGCTCGTCTGGCTCCAGGTCACCGGCAGCGCCCTGCAGACCGCCATGCTCTTTTTCGCCCTACCCACCTCCACCTCCATCTACGTGCTCTCCTCCCAACTGGGCAGCGACACGGCCTTGGCGTCGGCCACCATCGTGGTGTCCACCGTGCTGAGCTTTCTATCCTTGTCGGCGGTCATGGTGTTGTTTTTCTGAGCAGGATTTTGAGGTCACCGGGACGGTTTCGTCGAGGGAGACCAGGACATTGGGCAGCAGGGCATCGCCGGCTTCGATCATCAACAGTATGGCGGCTCAACGGGATGACGATCTCTTTCCGATGTCATTCCGAGCACAAGCGAGAAATCTGAGGTTGAAAATACGGCGGGAGGTGGGGAGAGACTCGATGGGCTTTGAACGCTTCTTGAATTACCAGAACGATGCGGCTCGAAGATCTGCAAGCGCTCCTTGGCGCTCCGGAAACTACGCTCCCGGATCGCTCACGCGCACCCTGTGGGTCGTTGCCGCGGCTATGATACTGATCGTTGTCTCCGGCTGCGCGCAAAACTACGGCCGCTTCGCCATCGACCGGCAGGTGGCCCAGGACTTCCGCGCCGGCGTGGTTCGGCCCGAATACCAGTATTCCTACTCGGGCCGGGACACCATGCCCTACGCCATCATCGCCATCCACCGCACCTGGCGGGTGCCGTCGCGCTACTGGACGCCTTTCGATCCCGAACCTGCGGAACTGATGCGCATGAGCGACAACATCTACGACGAAGTGCAGCACAACCCTTACGGGGCGTCCATCAAGGCGCCCAACGGCGAGACCATCGGCTTCTGGTACTCAAACGTCTTTAACCGCAGTGTGCGGGTAAACCCCGAGCAGCGCACGGTGCAGATCCTGTTCAGAAACCCGGAAAACGAGGACCGGCCCGGTTGGTGAACCCGCTGGAAAGGCCTAGCGGATCGACTTGACCCAAGGATGCCTCAAGCCGCCAAACACGCCTCCGGCCGCTGAACCCACTCCATCGCCAGGCGCCGATCCTCGGCGCTGAGCCGATGATCGACATCCAGCGTCACCGCGCACACATCGGCCCCGGCCCGGGTCAGGGCCGCCTCCAGGGCATCGGTCTGCCGGGCGGGAATGACCGTGTCGTGCCGCCCCCTGATCATCAACACCCGTTTGCCGGTCAAGTCCACCGGGCCGGCTTCCGGCAGGGGCATCATCGGCCGCAGCAGAATGGCCGTATCGAAAACCTCGGGCCGCAGGAGCATCACGGCGGCGGCGATATTGGCCCCGTTGGAGTAGCCCAGGGCCGTGAGGGAAGATCGATCCAGGCCGTGGATTTCGCGGGCGTCGAGGAGAAAATCCGCCAACTGATGAGCCCGGCGGCCCACTTCGGCCGCATCGAATTGCCCCGGTGCCAGCCGCCGGAAGAAGCGGCGCATCCCGTCTTCCGCCACCGCGCCTCTTGGGCTGAGGACCGGCGGCCCGAAGCCGAAAACCTCACGGGCCAGGGGCAGAAGGTCGGTCTCGTCGCCCCCGGTGCCGTGCAACGGGACGATGAGCCGGGAATCCGCTTCGCCCGCCCCGACACCGGCGGGAACGTGGCGGTAAGCCAGGTCTTCGGCCGTTACCAGCGGGGGCAGTTGCGTTTCGATCTCGGCCCGGCGGCTTTCGTAACGCGCCGGAAGCTGCAAGGAACGCCCCAGTCGATCAACCGGTTCATCCACCGCAAAACCCGGCGCATCGGTGGCGATCTCCATCAGGATGCCGCCGGGGGCGCGAAAGTAGATCGAGCGAAAATAGCCGCGGTCGATCACCGGCGTGACGCCCAGACCGGCACTCCTCAGGCGGCTGCGCCACTGGCGCTGTTCCTCGT
>JAQVTF010000099.1 GCA_028700185.1 Desulfobacteraceae bacterium
GTTTGGATCACCGCCGACGACCGGGAAGCCGGCAGCGGCGTCATCGAGGCCCTTGAAGCCTTCGAAGGTGTCCAGGTGCGGGTGGAGCGGTTGTCCCTGGGCGATTATCAGGTGGACGATCAGCTTCTTTTCGAGCGCAAGACCCTGGCGGACTTCGCTATGTCGGTGATCGACGGCCGCCTGTTTCGCCAGGCGATTCGGCTTGCCAATGTCTCCCGGCGTGGGGCGTTGCTCCTGGAGGGAACCGGGCGGGATCTCCCCGCAACCGGAGTGCGCCGCGAGGCGCTGACGGGGGCGCTGGTCACTGTCAGCCTGATTCTCGGCATCCCGGTGCTGCGATCCCGTGACCCGGCCGAATCCGCCCGGGTGATGGTTTTTGCCGCACACCAGGTTCAAACGGCCGTCGCCGGTGGCATTCAGCGCCCGGGGCGGCGCCCCCGCGGCCGCCGGCAACGGCAGCTCTACATCCTCCAGGGACTGCCCGGCCTGGGGCCAACGCGCGCCGCCCGGCTGTTGGATCGTTTCGGCAGCGTCCAGGCCGTTATGGGCGCCGATTTTCAGGCGCTCTCGGCCGTCGATGGCATCGGCCCCGCCACGGCCCGCCGAATCCGTTCGGCCGTGGCGGAAGCAGTAACGCCCTACGGCATAACCGATTTTTTCCCTGTCTAAGGAGTTTCCCAATGGCGTCATCTCCATCCTTCTGGCAGTTTCCCTATCCCTCCCAGCGCATGCCGGTGCTGGCGGAAAACGTGGTGGCCACCAGCCAGCCCCTGGCGGCCCAGGCGGGCTTGCGCATGTTGGCCGCCGGCGGCAACGCCGTGGACGCGGCCTTGGCGGCGGCCATCACCCTCACCGTGGTGGAACCCACCAGTACCGGTCTGGGCAGCGACGCCTTCGCCATGGTCTGGGACGGCCATCGGCTGCACGGGATCAACGGCTCGGGCCGCAGCCCGGCGGCCTGGACCCTGGAGCGCTTTGCCGGCCGGCCGCGGATGCCTCGTCTCGGCTGGGATGCCGTCACCGTGCCCGGGGCGGTGGACCTCTGGCAAACACTGCACCGACGCTTCGGCCGCCTCCCCTTTGCCGATCTGTTCGCCCCGGCCATCGGGTACGCCCAAAACGGTTTTGCCGTATCGCCGATCATCGCCTCGCATTGGGCCGCATCGGCCGACACCTATGCCGATTTCGACGAATTCCGGCGGGTGTTTCTCCCCGGCGGCCGCGCGCCGCACCCCGGCCAGTGGTTTGTCAACCCGGACCAAGCCCGCACTCTGACAGCGATTGCCGAAGGCGGAGCGGACGCCTTCTACCGCGGCGCCCTTGCCCGCCGGATCGCCGCGGCGGCCCGCAACGACGGCGGTCTGATGACCGAAGCCGACCTGGCGGCGCACCAGAGCGATTGGGTGACGCCGTTATCCGTCGACTACCGCGGTTGGACGATCCATGAGCTGCCGCCCAACGGGCAGGGCCTGGCGGCGCTCATCGCCTTGGGAGTGCTGCGCCACCTGGATCTGGCCCCTTTCGCCCCGGACAGCGTCGAGAGCCTGCACCTGCAGATCGAAGCCATGAAGGTGGGATTCGCCGTGGCCCATCGCCAGGTGGCCGATCCCCGGGCCATGTCCACCCGGCCCGAAGCCTGGATCGACGAGGCTTTTCTCGCGGCCCGGGCCACCGCCATCCGCATGGACCGCGCCGGCGCCCCCGATAGCCATCGCTGGAGCGACCACGGCACGGTGTATCTCACCGCCGCCGACGCCCAAGGCATGATGGTCTCGATGATTCAGTCCAACTTCACCGGCTTCGGCTCAGGTGTGGTGGTACCCGGCACGGGGATTCACCTTCAAAATCGCGGACACGGATTTTCCACCCAAGCCGGCCACCCCAACGTGGTGGCCGGCGGCAAGCGCCCCTATCACACGATCATTCCGGGATTCATCACCCGGGAGGGGCAACCGGTGGCCAGTTTCGGGGTGATGGGAGGGCACATGCAGCCCCAGGGGCACGTGCAGATGGTGGTGCGCCTGGCCGACCATGGCCAGAACCCCCAGGCGGCGGCCGACGCGCCCCGCTGGCAGCTTTGCGAGGACGGCCGCGTCGCCCTGGAAGCGGGCTTTCCCCCTAGCCTCCGGCAAGCATTGGCGCAACGGGGCCACCGTCTCCTGGACGGGGAGCCGGTCTGGGGCTACGGCGGGGCGCAACTGATCTGGCGCCTGGAACACGGCTACCTGGGCGCCTCGGATCCGCGCAAGGATGGACAGGTGGGGGGATTTTGAAAAAGTGATGAGTTACGAGTGTCTAAAGTGAAGGATTTGGGCCGACGCTTGCTTTGATCCTGAAATTTTTGAAGGCATGGGTCAAAAACACTGGGACATCGCGCCCCAACTTTAGTCATCCAAAACTTTAGTCACTTTAGTCACTTGTAACTTTAGTCACTTGTAACTTTGGTCACTTTAACTTTAGTCACTTTAGTCACTCGTAACTTTAGTCACTCGTAACCTCAGTCCCTCAAAACAACGCCTCACCACCGCCAACGCCCGTTCGATATCCTCGCCGGTCAGAGGATAGTGGGTCACGGCCCGCAGCCGGTAGGGGTCCAGGGCCAGTACGAGAACATTGGCTTCGGCCAGGGCGGCGGCCAGGGCGGCGGCGGTGGTGCGGCGGTCGGTGATCTCGAAAAAAACGATGTTGGTGTGCACGGCGGCCGGATCGGCGGACAGGCCTTCGATGCCGTCCAAACCTTCGGCCAGGCGCCGGGCGTTGACGTGGTCTTCGCCAAGCCGGTCCACCATCTCGGTGAGGGCAACGATACCCGCGGCGGCGATGATGCCGGCCTGACGCATGCCCCCGCCAAGCACCTTGCGCGCCCGGCGCGCCTCGGTCACGAATTCCCGGCTGCCGCATACCATGGAGCCCACCGGCGCCGAGAGTCCCTTGCTCAGGCAAAAGGAGACCGAATCGGCCCGGGCCACCAAGTCGGCGGCCGGACACCCCAAGGCCACGGCGGCGTTGAACAGCCGCGCTCCGTCCACGTGGATTTTCAACCCGTAACGGCCCGCCGTCTCGGCCACCCGGTTCATGTAAACGGCGCTCAGGGGGCTGCCGTTGCAGCGGTTGTGGGTGTTTTCCAGCACCAGGAGCCGGCTGTGGGGAAAATGGACATCATCGGCCCGCACCGCCGCCTCGATGACCACCGGATCGATGGTCCCGTCGGGCTGGTTGGGCACCGTGCGCGGATGGATGCCGCCGATGGCCGCCGATCCTCCCTGCTCGTAGTAAAAGATGTGGGACTGGTCGCCGAGGATCATCTCGTCACCCCGGCCGCAGTGGACCAGTTGACAGACAAGGTTGGCCATGGTGCCGCTGGCCACCAGCAGGGCCGCCGGCTTACCGGTGCGCTCGGCGGCCAGATCCTCCAGGCGCCTTACCGTGGGGTCTTCCCCGTAAACATCATCGCCGACCTCGGCCTCGGCCATGGCTTTTCGCATCCGTTCGGTGGGCGGGGTAACGGTGTCGCTGCGCAAATCAATGGGAAGCATGGAAAAATTCCGGGTTGGGGGTTGAAAAAAGGGACAAAAAAGACAAAAGGGACTCAAACGGTCGAATTTCAGTTTTCAGTCAAGCCGGTTCGGGCTACCATATTTTTCTGAGCTTTAAAACCCTGAGGAGGTTTCTTTGCCCCCCCTTTTTCTGATCCATCCCATCGGCGCGGTGCGCCGGCAAGGTGACCGGACGTTTATCGACATCGACCCGTCCTTCAGCGACGGGCTGCTGGGTCTCGATGGCTTTTCTCATATCATGGTCTGTTATTGGCTCGATCGCAGCGACACCCCCGAGGCCCGGAGCGTGCTGCGCACCCATCCCCGGGCCGATCCATCCAACCCGCTGACCGGGGTCTTCGCCACCCACTCGCCCCGGCGGCCCAATCCCGTCGCCATCTCCCTGTGCCGCTTGATCTCCGTTTCCGGCACGACCCTGGAAATCGATCGCATCGATGCCATGGACGACAGCCCGGTGATCGACATCAAGTGCTTCATCCCCAGCACCCGCTTCGAGAAGGAAACGGTGCGCCTACCGGACTGGGTCTAAGGCGATGCCCAGGACGCCGTTTTCTCCCGAAGACGCCCCGCCCGCCGGCAAATCCGAAACCGTGGCGACGAGTCTCGCCGGCGAAGTGGAGCAGGTGGTCTTCACCAGCGCCGACAGCGACTTCGTGGTGGCGCGAATCGCCGTCCCCGAGGAAAAGACGCCCGTCACGGTTTGCGGGCCCCTGGCCGGCATCGAACCGGGACAAGGGGTACGCCTGCGGGGCACATGGGAGCGCCATCCGCGCTATGGACGCCAGTTTCGGGTCACCGACGGAGAGACTTTCGTGCCGGTGACCGAGGACGGAATCCGGCGCTATCTCGGCTCCGGGGCCTTTCCCGGCCTGGCGGCAAAAATGGCCGAGCGGATCGTGGACCATTTCGGCGCCGACACCCTCGCCATCCTCGATAACGAGCCCCAGCGGCTCTCGGAGGTCAAGGGGATCGGCAAGAAGACGATCCGCAAGCTGATCAAGGCCTGGCAGGATCAGGCCCGCACCCGGGCGGCGATGCTCTTTTTCCAGTCCCACGGCATCTCCCTGGCCATGTCGCGGCGCATCTTCAACCATTACGGCGCCGATGCCATCCGCCGGGTACGCGCCGAGCCCTACGCCCTGGCCGAGGATATCGACGGCATCGGGTTCCAGACGGCCGATCGCATCGCCCGGCAGATGGGGCTGGCCGAGGACTCGCCCCAGCGGGTCACCGCCGCCCTGATCCACATTCTCAAGCAGCAGGCCGAAGCGGGGCACGTCTTTGAAGTGGCGGATGCCTTGACGGCGCGCTGCAGACAGATGGTCGAGTGTACGCCGGAAGCGGCGGAGGCGGCTCTGGCCGACGGGGTCGCCGCGGGCAAGCTCGTGGTGGAAGATCTGCCTGAATCCAATGGCGCCGCCGTTTTTCTCAAGGGTCTCCACCACTGCGAAGTGGAGCTGGCCACCGGTCTGCGCCGGCTGGTTTCATCCGCCACCCCCCGTCTCTTCGGGACAGACCCCGCCCGGGCCGTGGCCAGCGGTGAGCGGCAGTTGGGTATCGAACTGGCCGCCCGGCAGCGCGAGGCGGTCAGCCGGGCTTTGAGCGGCGGCGTGCTGGTAATCACCGGTGGACCCGGAACCGGCAAAACCACCATCGTTCGGGCGATCCTGAACATCTACCAGCGATTTCGGCACCGGGTCCGCCTGGCCGCTCCCACGGGCCGCGCCGCCAAACGCCTGGCCGAAAGCACCGGGGCCGAGGCGTGCACGGTACACCGGTTGCTGGAGTTCAGCCCACGGGAGCGGCATTTTCTGCGCAATGCCGAAAACCCCTTGAAAACCGACCTGCTGGTGGTGGACGAAGCGTCGATGATCGACACCGTTCTGATGTACCACCTGATCATGGCCCTGCCCCCGGGCACCACCCTGGTGTTGGTGGGCGACGTGGACCAACTGCCTTCGGTGGGGCCGGGCAGCGTGCTGGCGGACACCATCGCCTCGGGCTTGGTGCCGGTGGTGACGCTGAACGAAATCTTCCGCCAGGCCCAGCGCAGCCGCATCGTCATCAATGCCCACCGCATCAATGCCGGGCAGATGCCGTTGCGCGAGGCGACCTCGGATGAAAACGATTTCTACTTCATCGAAAAACGCGACCCCCAGGTCGTTTCAGAAACGATTCTGACGCTGGTGGCCGAACGCATTCCCAAGCGCTTCGGCTTCGATTCCATGGAAGACATCCAGGTCATCACCCCCATGCACCGGGGAGCGGTGGGCACCGAGCAGCTCAACGGGATGCTGCAGGAGGCCTTGAACCCGGCCTCGGAAAACACGCCGCGAAGCGCCGGCCGCTGGCGGCCGGGGGATAAGGTGATGCAGATCCGCAACGACTACGACAAGGAGGTCTTCAACGGCGATATCGGGCGCGTGGCCTCCGCCGGACCCGAGGGCGTGACGGTGGTTTTCGACGGCCGCCCGGTGCTGTATGCCATGACCGAACTCGACGATCTGGTGCTGGCCTACGCCATCTCGGTCCACAAGAGCCAGGGCTCGGAATACCCGTGCATCGTCATGCCGCTCATGACCCAGCACTACCTCATGCTCCAGCGCAACCTCGTGTACACCGCCATCACCCGGGCCCGGCGCCTGGCGGTGATCGTGGGGCAGCAGCGCGCCCTGGCCCTGGCGGTGGCCAACGACCGCCCCCGGCGGCGCTTCACCCGCCTGGCCCAGCGGTTGGCCGGGCAGGCTTGACAGGAAACCATCCACATCGCTACCTTGACATCGGATTTTGAAAACCTTCGGCCCCTGAAACGGATGCCTGCCAGGGCCCGGGATGACGGATGCTGAATATGGCCAAACCAACGCCAAGGGAACAGTGGATTGACGTCAACGGCTACCGGCTCTGGGTGCAGATCCACCCGGCCCCGGCGTCCCCAGACGAGCGGGCACCCCTGGTATTTCTGCACGAAGGGCTGGGCGCCATCGGTTTCTGGCGCGACCTGCCCGCCCGGTTGGCCAGGCAAACCGGCCGCGCCGCGGTGGTCTTCGACCGGCGCGGTTACGGCCGCAGCAGCCCCTGCACTGAAATGCGCCAAATCGATTATCTCCACGTGGAGGCCTACCAATTCTTTCCACCGTTGCTCGACCGGCTGAACATCCAAAAGGCCGTGCTCATCGGCCACAGCGACGGCGGCTCCATCGCGTTGCTCTTCGGGGCAAAGTTTCCCCAGCGCTGCACGGGCATTGTCACCGAGGCCGCCCACGTCTTCGTGGACGAGACCACTCTCACCGGCATCCGGGAAGCGGTGACCGCCTACCGTGGCAAGCTGCGACCCCGCCTCAAGCGTTATCACGGGGAACAGACCGACGCGGTTTTTTTCGCTTGGGCCGACACCTGGCTGGCCCCATGGTTCCGGGCCTGGCGCATCACCGACGACATCGCCGGCGTCCAGTGCCCCGTACTGGCGATCCAGGGCGCCGACGACCCCTACGGAGAGCCGGCCCAGGTCGAGGCCATCGTCCATTCCGTCGCCGGCCCGGCCCGGCCCCTGATAATGCCGGGGGTCGGCCACGCGCCTCATCTGGAAGCCCGGGAAGCGTTCACCGCGGCCTTGGTCGAATTTGCCGAAAATTTGAAAGAATAAAAATGCCCCCTTCCCACAAGACCGATGACGGCGCCAAGGCGCTTCGGGAGCAGATCGCCGGGCAACTCGAGCGCTGGAAGACGTCGTCCCGGCCCTCCCGCGAACAGTTGCTCACCGGCGCCGGGCAGATCACCGTCTGGCGTCGGGAGCATCACATCGAAAGCCTCTGGCAGACCCCCCCCCTGATGCTCACCGCCACACTGGACGACAGCTTCGGCCACGGCCTGGAAGTGATTCATCACTTTGCCGAAGCCGCGGGTCTGCGCGTGGTGCATTTGGGAAAGATGCTCGCCGCCGACGACGTGGTGGAAGGCTGCCATGCCCACCAACCCCATCTGCTCGGGCTGACCGTTTTGCAGTTCGACACCGAGTCGGACTTGATCGCCGTCCGCCGCCGCATCGATCCCGCCATCCGCATCGTGGCCGGCGGACCGGTGCTGGTCGCCGACCCGGAGCTGGCCGAACGGGCGGGCATCGATTTCGTGGCCCGCAACGCCGCCGATTTTTGGCGCTACCTGCTGACGCTTTGAACGCTTCGCCGGAGTGTTGGAATTCCCATGCGCATCCTTCATCTGCTCAGCCAGCGTCCTGAAGCCACCGGCAGCGGCATCTATGTGCGGGCCATGATCGCCGCCGCCGCGGCCCGGGGCCACGAAAACTTCCTGCTGGCCGGCATTCCCGGCGACACCCGGCCGGAAGTGCCGGAACTGCCGGCCCACCACTGCCGCTTCGTGCGTTTCGCCGGAGGGGATCTGCCCTTCGACGTGGTGGGCATGAGCGATGCCATGCCCTACGATAGCTGCCGCTTCATCGACCTCACCGATGACCAGATCCGGGCCTATTCCGCCGCCTTCGAGGCCGGCTTGCAGGCGGCGGTGGACGCCTTCCGGCCCGACTTGATCCACAGCCATCACCTGTGGCTACTCACCGCCCTGGCACGGAACCGTTTCCCCGAGCATCCGATGGTCACCGGCTGCCACGGCACCGATCTGCGCCAGTTTCGCCACTGCCCCCACCTGCGCCCCGCGGTGGCCGCGGCTTGCCGCCGTCTGGACGCCGTGCTGGCGCTCAGCGAGATCCAGGGGACTGAAATCGCCGAACTGTACGGCATTGCCCCCCACCGCATCCATGTGGTGGGGGCCGGCTACGATCCGGTGCGGTTTTATCCAGCGCCCAAGCCCCAGCCGGGGCCGGTGCGCATCGTTTACGCCGGCAAGCTGAGCCGGACCAAGGGGGTGGCCTGGCTGCTGCGGGCCTTGAAGCAGATTGAAGAACTTCCCTGGCGGCTGGAGCTGGTGGGCGGGGGCAAGGGTCCGGAAAGGGCCGAGCTGTTGGATCTGGTCGAAGACTTGGGGCACCGGGTGACGGTGGCGGGGTTGATCGATCAAGCGGCCCTGGCCCAGCGCATGCGCCGGGCCCACATCTTTGTCCTGCCTTCCTTTTTTGAAGGATTGCCCCTGGTGCTTCTGGAAGCCCTGGCCTGCGGTTGCCGGCTCGTGGGCACCGATTTGCCCGGCGTACGGGAGCTGTTTGCCGCCTTTGCCGATCCTGCGCTGCGTCTTGTCCCCCTGCCGCCGCTGGCCGGCGTCGACACCCCCACCGAACATGGCGGGCAGGATTTCCAGAACCGCCTCGCCGATGCCTTGGCGGAACAGATCCGGGCGGCCGAGGGAAGGCCGGACCTCGACCTTTCCCCTTTTCAACCCCTGCTGGCGCGCTATACCTGGGACGGGGTTTTCCAGCGGGTGGAAGCGGTGTACGCGGGGTCTATGCCCATGCGAACCGTTTGATGGAACTACGGTTGCGTGCCCAGAAATGCCAGCAAAGAGGTTTCAGGTGTCGGGTGTCAGCTCGGCCGCTGAGGTGGCCAAGCTGATCGAAAAGACGCACAGATGATCCCTCCGCTTTCACCCCGGGGAGTGCATGACCTGTCCTGTCATTCCGAGGCGCGCAGCGCCGAGGAATCTCTTCGAAACCGCAGAAACCTTGTTCACACAAGGTTTCCACCATCGTCGGTCGGATCTACCGGCAGGGTCAACCGGGGGAAATCGCCCTGGGGATGGCGATCCACCAGCACCTCGCAGCCGTAGGCGGTACGGATGTGCGTCGGCCGCAACACTTCTTTCGGCGTGCCGCTGCAGACGGCCCGCCCGCCGTGGATCAGCAGCATCCGGGTGGCGAACATGGCCGCGAGGTTCAGGTCGTGAGAAACCATCACCACCGTCATCTTGCGCTCCCGCCGCAGCCGGGCCAGAAGGCGCATGATCTGAAGCTGATGGCCCATGTCCAGGGCCGCCGTCGGCTCGTCCAGGAGCATCAGGCGCGGCTGCTGGCAGAGGGCCCGGGCAATCCAGACCCGCTGCTGCTCACCGCCGCTGAGCTGATCCAGGGGGCGCCGGGCCAGCGCTTGGAGTCCCACGGCGGCGATGGCCCGGGATGCCTCGTCCAAATCCTCGGCGGCCTCGAATCCCAGCAAGCCCAGGTGCGGCGCCCGCCCCATGCGCACGATCTCTTCCACGGCATAGGAAAAAACCGGGACACTGCCCTGGGGCACCAGGGCGATGCGGCGGGCCAGTTCGCGCCGGCTGTAGCCGGCCAAGGGGCGGCCGAAGACCGTGATATCTCCGGCCCGGGGTGTCAGGCTGCCGAGGATCAGGCGCAACAACGTAGTCTTGCCGGACCCGTTGGGCCCGATCACGGCAAAAAAATCCCCCTCGGCGATATCCAGGGACAGATCCTCGATCACCGTCTGACGGCCGTAGGCAAACCACACCGCTTGAAGGCTCACCGTCGGGCTCACCGCCGCCCCGCTTTCAGGTCGTCTGTCCGCATCGTTTAGTCCCGGGACCGCCTCAACAGATAGATGAACAGCGGCGCGCCGATCATGGCCGTGATCACGCCGGCCGGCATTTCGCCCTGTTCCGGCAAAACCCGCGCCAGCAGATCGCATCCCACCACGAAAGCCCCACCGCCGAGGATGCAGGCCGGCACGAGGAGCCGATGATCGCTGCCAAAGAGCATCCTGAGCAGATGCGGCACCACCAGGCCCACAAACCCCACCAGGCCGCAGTGGCTCACCGTGACGCTCACCATCAGAGAGGCGGCCACGAGCAAGCCGATGGTCACCGCCCGCACCGGAACCCCGCTGGAGGCGGCCAGCTCGCGGCCCAGCAGCATCAGGTTCATCGGGTGGGCCAGCAGGAAAATGGCGACAAAACAAGGCGCCACCAGGATGACGAGCAACCCGAGTTGACCGAAGTCGATGGTGCTCAGGTTGCCCATCAACCAGAACAGAATACTGTGCAAGCGACCGTCCTGGCTCAGGGTGAGCAGGAACATGATCAGGGCCGCGCAGAAGGCGTTGACCATCACTCCGGACAGCAGCAGGGCGTCCCGCTGGAAGAGGCTGCGCCCGGCGCCCATGGCCAGAATCAAGCCCAGGGTGGCCAAGGCGCCGGCGAAGGAAAAGAGGCTGACCCCGGGGAAATGGGCCAGCCCGAGGAGAATGCCCGTGATGGCCCCGATGGCCGAGCCGCCGGATATGCCCAAAATGTAAGGTTCGGCCAACGGATTGCGCAGCAGCGCCTGGAATACCAGACCGCCGAGGGAAAGGCTGGCGCCGGTGACGGCCGCCAGCAGCGCCCGGGGAAGACGGATGCGCCAGACGATGGCCGCCCCGGCGTCCACCGAACCCGGCCCGCCGGTGAGGGCCCGCCAGGCAGCCGCCGGCCCGACCTCCGAGGATCCAAAGGAGATGGCCGCCACAATCGAGAGAACCAGCAAAAGCGACAGGCCAAGGCTCACCGTCAGCACCCGCATCGGGGTGACCGGATGGGTGGGCGGAGACATCATGGCGGCCCCTCGAACAGCGTCGGATGGATGAGCCGGGCCAACTGTTCCAGCCCTTCCACCAAGCGCGGGCTGGGCCGGTCGAGGCAGTTGGAGTCCACGATGTGGATGCGGTTGTTGGCCACCGCCGGCATC